>NZ_QGTV01000011.1:0-143036 GCF_003182335.1 Chryseobacterium sp. AG844
AAAGCACAATATACTTCCTGAGTTATTTAGCCAAAACTGTTCTCTCACCCCTTTTGCTTTGTATGTAAATTTATTCTTTTGCAAACATAGGAGCCGAAACCTAAAATTAAGTTTTTGATAAAGCCATTTAAATAGATAATTACTACTCTCAGGATTATAGCCCGTACCTATTGAATGAGTTCAAAAATAAAATAAAAGGGAGCTGTTTTAACTTCAAAAACAGCTCCCTTTTATTTATCTTACACTGATATTACTCAGCAATTACTCTTACCATTCCTTTTACCTGTACAAGCTTTTCCATAAGCTCTTCTCTGGAATCTGCAAGAACGTTGATATGTCCCATTTTTCTTCCAGGTTTGGTTTCCGTTTTTCCGTATAAGTGGATGTATGTTTCGGGAAGCTTAAGAACATCTTCCATTCCTTCATAGACTACTTTTCCGGCATATCCTTCTGCTCCAACCAGATTCAGCATTCCACTGTAAGTGATGGCGTCAGTATCCGCTAACGGTAAATTTTTAACCACGCGGTACATTTGCTCAAATTGGGAATTGGTATTTCCTTCCTGGCTCTGGTGTCCTGAATTGTGCAGCCTTGGAGCAGTTTCATTTACCCATACTTTTCCTTCTTTATCAAGGAATAATTCGATGGCAAATAATCCCGGAGAGTTCACTGCAGCCAGAAATTTTTCAGTAATGGAATCAATCTGGTTCTGAACATCTTCCGTCAGAAGAACCGGACATACATTGAAGTCCAGAAGATTCAGCTTTGGATCAGCTACCATTTCCGTTACCGGAAAAATATTGGTTTCTCCTTTTTCATTTCTTGCGACAATGACAGAAAGTTCTTTTTCAATATCTACAAGGCTTTCAATGACAGAAGCTTCGATCCACAGATGCTGATAATCTTCTTCTGTTTTAATCACCTGTACTCCTTTTCCGTCATATCCTCCTGTATTCATCTTCTGAACAAATGGCAATGGCATGATGATCTTCTCATCACTGTTCCATACCACCTGAAATTCCGGACTTGGAATATCATGAGCTTTATAAAATTCTTTCTGAAGGATCTTTTGCTGAATTGTTTTGATAATATTGGCATTGGGAACCACTTTTATTCCCTGCTTTTCAAGTTCTGCCAGTGCATCAGCATTCACGTGTTCTATTTCAATGGTTACAACATCTTTATCTTTTCCGAAGTTTAAAACCGTATCATAATCATTGAAATTTCCCTGTGTAAAATACGAGATATTATGACATGGCGCATCAGAAGCCGGATCCAGAGTATAAAACTCATCATCATACTTCAATGCACTTTGTATTAACATTCTTCCCAGTTGTCCGCCTCCCAGAATTCCTATTTTCATTTTTTTATTTTATTAGATTTACTCTTATTGAATTTTATCGATTTTTAAATAGCCAAGCCCCATTGGGTTCTCCTGATTTTCTTCATCAGACTTATGAAGAACGATAGAATATTTTTCTTTCATAGAGGCAGGAAGGATATCACTTACATTGAAAATATCATCAATATCCACTCCATGCTTATCATCAATATGGCTTACAGCACCTTCAAACCCCATGGTCTGATAGAATTCGGTAGCTTTTGCTCTCTTCACAATTTCACCCATAGACTGCCCTACCATCAGGTGCTGCTCATGAAATTCTTCAAAGAAACCAGGTTTGTAGCCGCCTAAATTCAGAAAAAATAATTGATCTTCTGAAGATTTCTCTCCCTTTTCTACAATCTCCACCTTGTACCCATCCGCAAATTTCACTTCCTGATAACAGTCCAGGTGAATTTTTCCTTCTGCTTCCTTCCAGAAGTCTTTCATATCGGGAACCAGATCCTTAAGACTTTCCGCGATTCCGAAGAAAACATCGTGCTGTTCAATATTTCTTCCTTTGGGTGTTGCCCCAAGGATGACATAAAATAATTTCATTACATTTTTCATGCATACAAAAATACGTTAAATTTATCTTTTTCAAATGTTTGGCAGACTATCACAATAATTTTATATTTGTAGTATTATTTGTAGTATGTCAGAAATCATCATACTCTTCCTTGGCGCAATTTCGGCGGGTCTTTTAGGTTCACTTACGGGTTTAGGAGGAGGAGTTATCATCATTCCTTTATTAACGCTGGGATTCGGCGTTCCAATGCATTACGCTATCGGTGCTTCACTTATTTCTGTGATCGGGACCTCTTCCGGTGCGGCTGTAGCCTTTGTAAAAGAAGGTTTTACCAATATGAGAATCGGAATGTTTCTCGAAATAGCTACCACAGCAGGTGCTATTATTGGAGCCCTTGTTTCAGGAATGCTTAACCCAAATACAATCGGAATTATTTTCGCAAGTATCCTTCTTTTAACAGTTATTTTAAATCTTAAAGGGAAACCTGATCACCAGGAACCTTTGGTAAAAGGAAGTCTGGAGGAAAAACTGAAATTGTACGGAACATTCCCTGATAAAGGGGTATTGAAAAGCTATTCTGCAAGAAATACAGTTCCCGGATTTTTGATGATGATGTTTGCAGGAGCCATGTCCGGACTTTTGGGAATAGGTTCCGGTGCATTGAAAGTATTGGCGATGGACAATATGATGAAGCTTCCTTTCAAAGTATCTACAACCACCAGTAATTTCATGATCGGAGTAACGGCAGTAGCCAGTGCCCTGATCTATTTCCAGAGAGGTGAAATTATTCCTGTGATTGTAGCTCCTGTACTTATTGGAGTTGTGATCGGAAGTTTTATCGGTTCAAAAACGCTGATGGTATCAAAGACCAAAAAATTGAAAGTATTTTTTGCCATCGTGATTACCATTCTTTCCATTTATATGATGTATAACGGTATCAACAAAAGTTTCAGATAATGAAAAAGAATTTTACAGATGTAGATCTGAACCGTTCGGTAGGAAATCTTCTGAGACTGGGTGTTATTCTGTCTGTGGCTACATCATTGATTGGTTTTGTCAAGTTATTTATTGAAGGTTTTAAAATGCCTGAAAAATATACAAGCCTTGTGGTAGGTACTTCTTCTGAAAAAGTATGGGGACATTTTTGGGATTCCCTGTGCAAAGGAGAAGGAATGGCTATTATTCAGCTGGGTATTCTTTTGCTGATCTTCACTCCTCTTATGAGAATTGTTTTCGCTTTAATAGGCTATTTAAAAGAAAAAGACTACGTATATGTAGTCATTTCTTCTATTGTTTTAGCGATTATGGCGGTGAGTTTCTTTGCCGGTTACGCGCACTAATTTTTTACATTTCATAAAACTCTAACGGCAGCTGGTCTGGATCCTGGGTAAAGAAAAATTCTTTTCCGGTGAATTCGTCTATGCGGATTTCTTCACAGCTTAATCCTTTTCTGATCAGTTCATTTCTTTTTTCCGTAACATTTTCTACCGAGAAAGCAAGATGCCTTAAACCACATGCTTCGGGACGTGACGGACGTTGGGGAGGATCGGGAAAGGAAAACAGTTCGATCACATAGTGATCTCCTATAGCAAGATCAAGTTTATAAGACTGTCTTTCTTCGCGGTATACTTCACGGATGATATTCAGATCTAAAATTTCCGTATAAAACTTTTTTGAAACGGCATAATCTGAACAGATGATGGCAATATGGTGAATCTTCATTTTTATTTTAACCTGATTTTCAATTGAACTTTATTATTGTATTTCTTTACAGTTATCCTTTCTTCTCGTATCAATAATATACTGGATCTTCCATTCATTATTCTGTTTTACCAGCTGAAAACTATTTGCCCCGCAGTGTGATAATTTTCCTTTTAAATAAAAAGAATAAGGGGTAAACACAGTTGCAAGATTTCCATCCGTATGAATGGCTTCCACTATAATTCTTTCATCCAGATCTCCTTTTGTAAATTTTGAAACCGAAGTGATGAAATCCGAAATACCATCACTTTTTACAGTACCGTCCTTGGTGATGGTTTGAAGTACTGCGTTCTCTGCAAAAGCGGATTTTACCAACTCAGGATCTGCATTTTTCATACCAAGGAACAGGTTTCGGATAGGTTTTTCAATATCTGTATTCTGCTGGCCGAAGCACGAAATACTAATCAGAACAAGAAATGCCATTATTTTATTCATAGTATAGATTTAGATAATTAAAAATAGATAAAATAAAATTTAAATTGATTAACAAATTTTAAAATTCATTTTCCTTAAATTGTAACCCAATTATTTCAGAGCTATTATATGTGGATTACTTATCTGATTCTGGCCATACTTCTTATGGTCATGACAATACTGCCGAAAATTCAGCATTCCCACTGGATATTCAGAGTTCCTGAATTTGCTAAAATACAGGTTACCTACCTTATCTTCTTTACTTTTTTATTAGGCTTTTTCACAGATTCTACAGAATATTTCTGGTATTATCAGGGCCTTCTGCTGATCATGTTTATTCATCACGGTCAAACACTCATCAAATACACCCACTTTTATCCTGTAAAAAAACACAGACAACTTCACAGGTCTTCTGATAAACTGCATTTTATTTCGGCCAATGTCTATCAGTTCAATAAAGAGCATGAGAAATTCATCGGACTCGTTAAAAAGTACAATCCCGATTTTTTCATGACGATGGAAAGCAACAGTGACTGGGAGAAAGCAATGAGACCTCTGGAAAAAGAATATTCCTACCAGCATAAAGTGACTCTTGAAAATACCTATGGGATGCATTTTTATTCAAAAGTTGAGATTAAGGAAGCGAAAACCCATTATTTCGTTGCTGATGACATCCCGAGCATTGAGATCCATATGAAAACCGCTGATGGTTTTTCTTTTGTTTTCTTTGGGGTTCACCCGCCGCCACCAAGTCCTACGGAAGAAGAAACATCAAAGGAAAGGGATGGCGATCTTTTGAGTACTGCCAAGCGTGTAAAAGATATTAAAAAGCCTGTTATTGTCGTGGGAGACTTCAATAATGTTGCATGGTCGAGATCATCTGTCTTGTTCAGAAAAACAAGCCATCTGATAGATCCGAGAATCGGACACTCTTTTGTTTCTACTTTTCATGCCAAATACCGTCTTTTAAGATTCCCGATCGATCTGATGTTTCACAGTGAGGATATTTTTATCCAACAGCTGAAAACATTGGAAAATTTTGGGTCAGACCACCTTCCAGTATACTGCGAGTTTTTCATAGATCATCACAACGATGAACAGGAAGAACTGATAGAAACGGCAACTGCTGAAGAGAAAGCTGAGGCTGAAATCATGATCGAGGAAGGAAAGAAAGAAGATGGAGAACGCGAAGCTGTTGTTACTGAGGATTAAAAAAGTGGGCTTTAGCCCACTCCTATTGATTTTTTAAATTTAAAATTTCATCACATCCTTCACTACTCCATTCTTCTGGGTGTGTTGTAATAATTCAGCTTCAATGAAGGCTTTAATCTGTTCTTCAGCCCCATTATTCGGGAACAGAAGATGAACATTCGCTCCGGCATCCAGTGTAAAGAATAATGGAAGACCGGTTTCTCTTCTGAAATCCCAGATTTTATTGATGACTTCCAATGTTCCTGTTTTCATCAGGATAAAAGCAGGATCACTCATCATCATCATGGCATGCAGGGTAAGTGCTTCATGTTCTACCAGCTTGATAAAACGTTCCATATCTCCGCTTTTCAGGATATCTTTTATGGGGACAAAGTTTTCCCTCGCTTCCTGAAATCTTCCTTCTGCATAAGGATTCGTCTTCATCAGGCCGTGTCCTACTGTTGAAGAAACACTTTTCTGCCCTTCATGGATCAACAGAACCCAATCATTAAAATTTTTGAATACTTCATGAATTTCAGCATCGGGATACTGTACTCCGAATAAATCTGAACTTCCTTCTACCTCATCGGTTTCACCCCACACCACAAGTCCATTATATAGACTTCGGCATGCGCTTCCACTTCCTAATCTTGCTAAGAATGAAGCTTTTCTCAAAGATTCTTCTTCAGAAGTTTTTCCTGTAAATGAAACATCCAATGCCATCAGACATTTTGCAATCGCTCCAAATCCTGAAGCAGAACTTGCGATCCCGGAACTATGCGGGAATGTATTCTCTGTTCTGATTATATATTTCCCTTTTAAAATCCATGGAAGATACTGTTCTATATTTCTGAAATATTTTTCAATTTTTTCGGCAAACTTCACTTCTTCATTTCCAGCCAGAAAAGTTTGTACTGAAAAAGGCTCATTCGCAGTAAATTCCATTGAAGTATTGGTCTTACAATGGTTTAACGTGTAGCTGATGCTTGGGTTAGCAGGAATCTGATCAGCATATTTTCCCCAGTATTTAATCAGGGCAATATTAGACGGACAGCTTTCCGAAACCGTTTGGGTATAAATATTGAAATTTTCTTTTCCTATAAAATCCTGTGTTGTCATAGTTTACTTTAAGTCATTATTTTGAACCACCCAGTCAAAAATTCTTTGAATTTTTGCCACCCCTCCAAAAGAGTGGAATTTTCAAATCTTCAATTGTAATTGACATGAAAAGGGAGGTTAAAATTTTTAATACATCTTCTCTATAATATCCGCATATTTTTTGATCACCACATTTCTTTTGACTTTCAGAGTGGGAGTAATTTCTCCTGTGTTGATGTCAAATTCAGCCGGCATTAACGTAAATTTCTTCACTTTTTCATAATCTGCCAGGTGGCTCTGTAATTCTTTGATCTTTTCTTTGTAAAGATCGATTACTTTCTCATTTTTTACAGCATCTTCCCATTTGGTAAAAGGAATATTATTTTTCTTAATATAATCCTGTAAAAATTCGAAATTAGGAACAATCAGTGCTGAAACAAACTGTCTTCCTTCCGCAATCAGCATAATCTGCTGGATAAAATTATTATTGGTCAGAAGGTTTTCAATCTGTTGCGGAGCAATGTATTTTCCGTTGGAAGTTTTCATCAGGTCTTTGATTCTGTCTGTAATGATCAGGTTTCCTTTCTCATCAAACTTTCCGGCATCACCGGTTTTGAACCATCCGTCTTCTGTGAATACTTTTTGGGTTTCTTCAGGTTTATTGTAGTATCCTTTCATGATTCCGTTCCCTTTGGCCTGGATTTCATCATTTTCTCCGATACGCATTTCTACTCCCGGAAGAGGCTTTCCACTGGTTCCATGCTCAAAGTGAGTTAAAGGGAAAAGGGTCAATGTTGCCGTAGTTTCCGTTAATCCGTATCCAACAGTCACGTGAATGCCCACTGATTCAAAGAAACGGGTAACCTCTGGCGACAATGAAGCTCCACCGCAAGGTAAAAACCATAATCTCCCACCCATTTTATTTTTAATTTTACTGAAAACCAACATATCAGCTACAGATTCTTTGAATTTTAATCCAAAAGGAACCGGTCTTTCATTTCTTCTTAATTCTGCGGTTTCCCATCCGGTTTTAAGCGCCCAGTCAAAGATTTTCTTTTTCAGAGCTGAACCTTCTTCCGCTTTTTCAAGAACTCCGGCATATACTTTCTGGAAAAATCTTGGTACGGCACACATGGCAGTAGGTTTTACTTCTTCCAGTGCTTTGGCAACATTTTTCGGATCTTCAAGGAAATACACACGGGCACCACCGTACAAACAAAGTAAACTCCAGCTTCTCTCAAAAACATGGCTTAAGGGTAAGAATGCCAGTGAAAGTTCTTCTTCAAAATTTTTAAACTTAAAAAATTCAAAATGAGAATCGAATGCCTTGATGAAATTTCCATGGGTAAGCATTACTCCTTTCGGGATTCCGGTAGTTCCAGAAGTATAGATCAATGTGGCCGTATCATCATTTTCTTTCTTACAGATCTCCAGCTCCGGCGAGGCTTTTGCGATAAAATCTTCAAGATAAAAACTATTGAACTCTTTCTTGATCCACACTGCTTTTTTAGAAACAATAATGGTTTCAAGATTGTTTTCTTCTTTATGTAAAAACTCAAGACAGGCATCATATTGCATCTGGTTTCCTACCAAAACGGCTTTAGCACCGGAATCGTTGATGATATGTTCTGCCTGTTCAGCATTATTCGTGGAATAAATGGGTACTGTAACTGCCCCGATAGCCATTGAAGCCAGATCCATGATCATCCATTCTGATGAGTTGTCTGAATAAATCGCGACTCTGTCATTCTCCTGAACACCGGATTCTTTTAAAGCATTGGCTGTTTTAAAAATAATTTCACTGAATTTTTTCCAGCTCAGCTCTTTCCAGGCATCTTTCTTTTTAAATCCGATGGCCGCTTTTATAGGATGTTTTTCTACATTTTTAAGGATAATTGCCTCTGCAAGATTCATTTCTTCAGCTTTTTGTCGTTAATATAATTATTCAGGTGAAAGTCTATACTTTCTTTTACGGGAATAAACTGATAGTTCAGTTTTTCTTTGACTTTGTGATTGGAAATGGTGTTGAATGAAGAGATGGCCTCAATATTTGATTTGGTCACCATCCTTAGTTTGGGAATCAGCCATCCGAAAAGGGTGTTGGCTATTCTTCCTACATTCAGCTGGGTTTGGGTAAGAATTTTTGCTTCTTTAAGCCCCAGGCGGGTTCTTACCTGTTTGGCAAGGTCTGCATATCTGTTATTTTCAGCGACAATAATAAAACGTTCTCCGAAAAGGTTATTTTCCATTAATCCTATAGCCGTATTGGCTACGTCCCTTACGTCGACATAAGCAGAGCCTCCTGAAAAGGTAAAGCTATTGTCTTCAAAGGTTGAGAAAAGCTCGCCGCTGCTTTGGTTCCAGTTTCCGCTTCCTACGATCATGCCGGGATTAATGATCACCACATTCAGTCCTTCTGCGGACGCTCTCCATGCTTCCATTTCGGATAAATGCTTAGAGATGGCGTAGGCAGAATGTTCCAGTTTTGGATTAAAGTCAGAATCTTCATCCAGTTCTCCTTTTTCATTAAAATTATCAAGAACGGCGACAGAACTTACATGGAGAAATTTTTTAACCTCCGATCCTTCACAGGCAAACAATAGATTTTCCGTACCCTTAATATTGGTATGGTACATTTCTTTTTCATCTTTCGGATGAAAACTTACTTTGGCAGCACAGTGATACACCTCATCTACGCCTTGCAGTGCAGTTTTTAAAGAATCGAGATCATCAAAATCTACGTTTACCCATTCAATTTTATTGAAAAAATCGTCAGGATTCTCCGTATAAAAGCTGTATGAATGCTTTACTTCGTTTAAATTGCTGCCCGGCCGTTTGGAAGCACGTACATTTTTCCCTCTTTTAAGAAGTTCCAGTACAATTATTCTTCCCAGAATTCCGGTAGCCCCCGTTACAAAAATCATTAATTATTTTACTTGATTGCTGACTAAAATATAACAATATTTTCTATCCGGCAATGCTTCCGGATCGGTAAAAATTATTTGGAAAAACCGTTTTTGCAAATTTGCGATTTTTAAAGCATAATTCAACTTAATTTAACCAATATTATCATTCGAAGCGCAACAAAGCTGAAAATTTCAACTTCAACAGATTACCGAACTGAAAAGTCCTGAAAGAATTAACAACTTTCAGGACTTTTTGTATTTAAAATTCTTTATTGCTTACGCCATTACCTCATTATTTCTTCTTGGCGCTTTGTCGCAGAGAACATCTGCAATGCTTTTGGAAATAAGATTTCCTTCTGTAAGATTATCCAGCCAGAAGAACTCTCCTGCCGCATTGATCTCGATAAAATAATATTCGTCTTCAGGAGAAACAATCATATCTATGGCTCCATAGTCAACATTATAAATATCAAGCAGTTCAAGCAGTTTTGCTTCTACATCTGCCGGAAGTTCTGTTCTGCTCCATTTATCAATCAAATTAACGCCGTCTTTTCTCCAATCAATTTTGGCATCTTCAGACTGCTGGGAATCTATTTCGAATGCATACACATCTCTTCCCACAATGGTAATACGAAGTTCTTTTTTCTTCTGAATCATCTGCTGGAACTGCATCGGACAATACAGCAATGAATCCAGTTCTTCCAGTTTATCTTCGCCAACAACGTTCGTAAACACTACATTTTCCACTCCATCTTCATAAATGGCAAAACCAGTCTGCATTTTAGCCACTACATTCTGATGTTTTACAATAAATTTCCTTGCTTCATCAGGATTATTGGTAAGACAGGTTGCCGGAATAGTGAGACCTAATTTATCTGCAATTTTCAATTGTTCTTCCTTGCTGTCGAGTCTTCTGTAAACACTTGGTTTTCCCAGAGAATAAGCATCCACAGATTCGAAGAAACCAAAAAGGGTATTTCTGATCTCTCCCATAGCCGCACCGTAAAATTTAGAGTCCATTTCTTCCTTTAATCCTTTTCCGATATTGTAGGCTCTTCTGTACCAGATGGCTGAAATATCATCCAAACGATGTTTTGTTTCAGGCGTTTCAAGGTAGCTTACCCATTCTCCATCCTGGAAAATAGTAGACAGTTTGTTTTGTAATGGATAAACGTCTACATCAAAGCGAATGACTTCACAATTATTTTTTTCAATGTATTCTGTTACTTTTTCAATGGAAAAGTTATCTGCGGTATGGGTAATTATTAAAATTTTATTCATGGAAATTAATTCTTTTGATAAGGTTATCGGCAATTTTTTCTGCAATGGGAAATCCCAGTTCTTTCTGAAGCATACCCCATTCTCCCTGAGGATTGACTTCAAGGAAATAATACTCCCCGTCTCTTCCTTTGATCATATCAATAGCTCCTATATAAAGTCCCATTTCTTTCATCATGGAAGTGAGATTGGCTCTAATGGCATCAGGCAACTCGTAGGCTTCCCAGAAATATCCTTCGCGGGCTACTCTCCAGTCCGCATTTTCACTGTTATTGATTTTTCCTGTGAAAAACTCACCATCTACATACACGATTCGTAATTCATATTCTTTTTCAATATAGGGTTGAAAAATCATCGGACAGTAAGCAATATCTGAGAGATGCTCCAGAGATTCTTCCTCAATGATGGTAGTGGAAATCATATTTTCCCCTGACATTGTTTTTGCGGTAACTCCATGAAGCTTAGCAATGGCTTTTCCCTGGCAGTATTGATAGAAAAATGTGGTTATTTTTTCTGCATCATTGGAAAAAATGGTTTTGGGAATGGTTAAGTTATTTCTTTGTGCAATTTTCAGCTGAAAGATCTTGTTTCCATCAACTTTTTTTTCGTTTTCATAAGGGTTGATCCAGGGAATATGTTCTAAAGCCGTTATCAGATTATACCTCAGGCTTCCATATTCGTTGAGAAAGATTTTTTCATAATCCTGATCCAGTTCTTCGGGAGCACTGATCTTCCAGGCTTTTCTGTGCCATACGCCTTTGATATCATCAGAATGGATGGTATTTCCTGCTTCGTCAGTCAATTCAAATGAATCTTCATGAATACTGATTTTCTGAAGATGGTTCAGGCGGTCAGAATTCAGTCTGAAAAAAGGAATATTTTTGGAGCTGAGATATTGGAAAAAAATGTCAATATTATAAAAATCCTTTGAGTGGGTGATGCAGAGAATCATTTGCCGGTTTTATTAAAAAGGGAAACTTACTATTTAAGTTTCCCCTATTATTTTATTGAATATTCTACTTATTATAGTGGAATAGTGATTGTATCATCATCACCGTCAGATGGATATTTCAGCGTGTGCATCATATCATCTTTTGGAGAGGTTACCGTGTCTATTGTCGGCTTTGTAATCAAATCTGTTTCAGCAAGTGTGATGTCACTTCCTCCTTTTACTGTTTCTGGATCCTTCACCTGTTTTTCCAGGAATGATGCGAAAAACGGCTTCTTCTTTGAGTTGTTGCTTTTCATAATGTTTTAGTTTTGGTTGGATTATAATTTAGGTTATGCTTGACATTATCATACTTCTAAAACATCCTCATCACCGTCAGAAGGATATTTCATCGTTACATTATCATTATCAGGCTTGGTAACATTATCCTTAAGAGGAGTCGTGATCTGATCCTGCAGGGATGTAGTAATCTGATCTGCCAATACGGAAGTAATACCTCCACCTTTTACTGTTTCAGGATCTTTAACCTGTTTTTCTAAGAATGATGCAAAAAATGGCTTCTTTTTTGAATTTTTGTTTTCCATAAGTTAATATTTTTATTGTTTTTTGAAAATCCAAAGTACAAAAATTTCAACTCATGGAGAAATAATATATATTTTTAATAAAATTTTAACACTATGATGAAAATCAAAGTATAAAATTAATTTAAACTAAGAAACTCTTTAACAACATTTGCAAAATCAACCGGATTTTCTGCCTGTACCCAATGTCCGGCATTCTTTACTGTTACTATTTTAGCTTTAGGAAATTGCTGCCTGATACCGAATTCATCCTGTGGCAGGATGTAATTGGATTTTGCCCCTGCTATAAACAAGGTTTCACCTTCAAAAACTCCGAATTTAATGGCATTGGAGACAAATTCAGTATATCTTTCAGATAATGTTTTAAGGTTGAATCTCCAGCCCAGTTTTTTATTGTCATCCCAATACAGATTTTTCGTCAGAAACTGTACGGTAGATCTTTCGGGAATATATTGATTCAGGACAGCTTCCACCTCGTTTCTTGAAGTTACCGTATTGAAATCAACCGTTTCCAGTGCTTTGATAATCCCTTGATGATGTGGTGGATATGCTTTAGGTGAAATATCTACAACAATCAGTTTTTCAACACGTTCAGGGTATTTTATGGCAAACTGCATGACTGCTTTTCCGCCTAAAGAATGCCCTAATACATGAGCTTTTTGAATTCCGTAATGATCCATATAACGGGCAATATCATCTGCAAGGTCATCATGAGACATACTTTCTGAGTGAAAACTTCTTCCGTGGTTTCGAAGATCGATCAGGTGTACCGGAAGATATTCTCCCAGATCCTTCCCGAAACTTCCCCAGTTGTCGAGCATTCCGAATAATCCGTGAAATACAAGAAGCGGCGTATTGGTCACATTTTCGCCGAATATTTTTGAGTTTAAAATTTCCATATTTTTAGAAGTTAGATGTGAGAAACTAGAAGTTAGATAAATCATGCATAATCTGTTTATGCTATTTTTAACATGATTAAAGTTGTACTAACTTCTCATCTCTAACTTCTGATTTCTTGTTAATTACCATTTTGCCAGTCTCTTCAGATAAGCCTGAACTGTATTTTCCAATCCCATATAAAGTGCTTCAGAAATCAAAGCATGCCCGATAGATACTTCCAGAAGGTTCGGAATAGTATCTGAGAAATACTTCAGGTTTTCTAAGCTCAGATCATGTCCTGCATTAATTCCCAACCCGAACTTTGTAGCTTCAACAGCAGTGTCGTAATAAGGTTTTATAGCCTGTTCTTTATTGGTAAGATAGTTTTTTGCATAAGCTTCAGTGTACAGCTCTATTCTGTCTGCTCCTGTTTTGGCCGCATATTCTACAAGCTCCGGTAAAGGATCCAGGAAAACAGAAGTACGGATTCCCGCTTTTTTAAATTCTGCAATGATTTCTGTAAGGTAATCGAGATGTTTTTTGGTATCCCAGCCGGCATTGGATGTAATGGCATCATCAGCATCCGGTACAAGCGTCACCTGTTCAGGCTTCACTTCCAATACCATATCAATAAAATCCTGATGAGGATTTCCTTCAATATTAAACTCAGTCGTAACCAACGGCTTCAGATCATAGACATCTTTTCTTGTGATATGCCTTTCATCAGGTCTTGGATGGATGGTAATCCCCTGCCCTCCGAATTCCTGAATTTTTACAGCAGCTTCTGTCACACTTGGTGTTTCTCCTCCTCTTGCATTTCTTAACGTCGCAATTTTATTAATGTTTACGCTTAGTTTTGTCATTTTTTATTGTAGATGTTAGATATAAGATGTTGGAAGCTGGAAGCATGGAGCTGGAAGTACATCCAGACTTCGTACTTTATTGGTCTTCCACATTTATGATCATTTAAAAATTTAATTTAAAATTTGGGTTAAAAGAGACTGGAAATATCCACTTCCCTTTTCAATCTTTCTGCTTCTATACTTTCACACTGATCTGCATCACCTGAAGTTCAAATTCTTTTGAAGCTACCAATAAATGGTCAAAAATATCGGCCTGAATCTGCTCAAAACGTTCCCATTTGGAATCATTGGTAAAGCAGTAAACTTCAAGGGGCAGCCCTTGCGGAGTAATGTCCAGCTGGCGGACCATCCGGGTTCCGTTTTTATCAATATCAGGATCATTTTCAATATATTTCTGTGCATAATACCTGAAAACACCAATATTGGTAAGCTGCCTTCCATTCACAATTTTATCTTTATGTACAAGGCTTTCCTTTTCTTTTTTGATCTCTGATGTCCTTTCATCCAGATAATCTGAAATCAGGTTAATTTCCTTTAAACGCTCGACATCTTCATCCGTCAGGAACTTAAAAGAATTGATATTAAAGTAGATTGATTTTTTTATTCTTCTTGTATTGGATTCAGACATCACCTGCATATTCTTGATCTCAGTGGTCATCAGATCATAGGTTGGAATTGTGGAAACCGTTTTATCAAAATTGGTGATTTTAGTTGTCAAAAGGTTGATCTCCGTGATATTCCCTTCAATACTGTATTTGGGAATACTTACCCAATCCCCGACTTTTAAGTTTTTAGAAGTGGCAACGTGAAGACCTGTGACAAACCCGAGAATAGTATCTCTGAAAACCAATACCAGAACAGCTGTAATAGCCCCCAGACTTCCTACAATGGTGGTTCCTTTGATACCGAAAATCACACAAA
This sequence comes from Chryseobacterium sp. AG844, assembly GCF_003182335.1. Lineage (NCBI taxonomy): Bacteria > Pseudomonadati > Bacteroidota > Flavobacteriia > Flavobacteriales > Weeksellaceae > Chryseobacterium > Chryseobacterium sp. AG844. The sequence continues at coordinate 14,752 of NZ_QGTV01000011.1, forward strand.
GACCCACCACTGTAAATATGAAGAGTCCTAAAATCTTTACAGTTTCTGAAATGGCATTAAGTGCCATTATTTTGTAGAAATCCTGTTTAATACTGAAATAATTCCTGAAAGCGGTCAGCGATCTGTAGAGCATTCCCGCTACTATCAATACCAATCCTAGATTGATACATCTTATAATAAAAATAGTGGTCTTCGGCAGTGCATTTTCCGGAAATATAGATCCCTGTATCCCCGCAACCGCAATCAAAGCAGCAAAATGGGCTACAGAATTGGTGATTTTCGACTGATAAATAGATTTTACGATCGCGAACTTCTGTTCATTATGAAATAACCTGAATACTGAATTGATAATGAATTTAAAAATAAAATCAGTGATTAAAAACAGGACAAGAAGTAAGCTCAGTTTGACAATGATATGAAAAACCCAGTCGAGCCCGGCTGGTGAAATCCGGGTGATATAGATGTAAAGCTGCTCGCTCAGCTCCTGTATAAAGTTTTTGGTTTCTTGTAACTGGTCATTCATTACAGCAAATTTATGAAATTAAGAATCATCATTTTACTATTCACAATCAATTTTCATCCCAAAAGGTATTCATCAGAAAATATTTAATAAAAATTATAAATCTTCTACAGCCCACCATTACAATTGAAAAATAAACCACAAATAACATATTTAAGTAAAAAAAATTAAAATAAATTTCAATTTTAATGAATTAATATTAAAAATTCATTAAATTTGATTAAAACTAAACCCATCAAAATCAATTAAATATGAAACAAAACTACCTGTTGATCATGCTATGCAGTCTTTTGCTCTTAGCTAATTGTAAAGGAGACGACTCTGCTACTCCCGAAGAAAATCCCACTAAAGTAATATCCACAGGAACAGTGGAAGGCAGAGTATTTGCAAAAAACGGAACCAAACCGATTGGAGGAGCTCTTGTATTTACTACTGACAGCCAGAGCAATATTTACCATACCTATTCCAATGCTGACGGAAGTTTCAGCTTAACAGCTCCTGAAGGCAAGACAACCCTTCACATTCAGACAGGTGACGGTAAAAATTTCAGAACAGAACTTCCTCTTACCATTAAGAAGAATGAAACAGTTACTGTAGCTGCCACAGATTCAAAATTGGATCAGATAGCAAAAATGGCTTATATAAAAGGAAGCTATGATGAAATTGAAGCCATTATAACCTCTCTCGGATATACTGCCACTGAAATTACGTATCAGGATTTAAAAAATATCAATACAATTTCCCAGTATGACATTATCTTCCTGAACTGCGGATCCCGTACTTACGCACAAACAGGAACTTCAATGCCGAGCAATGACAACACTGTATATTCCAATCTTTCTACTTTTGTAACCAATGGTGGGAGCCTTTACAGCTCAGACTGGGCTTCGGCTTATCTGGTAGGAGGAAATACCAATACTGAAAACTGTAATGCTCCGGGAGGTTTTATCAATGATAACCTTCTTTGTCTGCAGGATACAGGCACAGCCACTACTTATATAGGCTGTAACGTTTCAAACACGGCTTTGGCAACTGCATTAGGATTTAATACCCTGGACATTCAATATGATATGGGCGCATGGGAAAAAATTCAAAACTATGATCCTTCATTCTGGGATGTTCTCGTAAAGAAAGGCAATGAACCGCTGATGATAAGAACAGGACATTATACCAATCCTTCTGCCCCACAAACTCCTGTAGGAACTTCTTTAAACAACAATCACATCACCATCTGCCATCACACAGCCAGTGGAAATAACATTACCATTACCATCAACCAGAATGCCTGGAACTCCCACCAGGCACATGGAGATACCATGGGATCCTGCTCAGGAAACTCTACCAGCGGAAATATCTACTATACTACCTTCCATAACCACGCAAGCGGAAATATCGGTAAGGCAGGACCGATTCTGGAATACGTAATCTTAAATTTGTAATAAAATTTTATAACTCAGTTCTCAAAGTGGCTTTTTATAAGGCCACTTTTTTTATATTGCATCTTTAATTTTTAAAAGAATGGATACAACGATTATTAATATTTTCTGCCTTATTTTATTATTTATAGGAATATTGGGAACTTTTCTTCCTGTATTACCTGGTCTTTTACTGAGTATCTGCGGACTGTTGATCTATAAATTCGGGACAGATGCGGATCTTCCGATGATTTATATCTGGGCCTTCGGAATTCTTACGGCAGCTTCTGTAGTGTTAAGCTATGTGATTCCGGCAAAGACCAACAGAAAATACGGGGGCACACGTTGGGGAAGCATTGGTTCTGTTATCGGAACCATTGTGGGAATATTTATTCCGATTCCATTGGGATTTCTGATAGGAATGTTTGCAGGGGTATTTATTGGTGAATTACTTCACGACAGTAAGGATATGAATAAGGCCTTACAATCTACCAAAGGAGCGCTGATTGGATTCATTTATGGAACCGGATTCAGCTTTGTGGTAGGAGTGGCAATGTTTTTGGTAGTATTACTTGATATGTTTAACGTCATTTAATTAAATATAAGAAACTATGTTCCATAAAGCTATCATACTCAGTCTGGGGATATTTGCATTAACAGGATGCGATGCCCAAAAGAAATCCAGAATTAATACAAAAGCCCCTGAAATGTCTGCAGGCACAAAATCAACAAATCCTGATAATCAGAAAGATGGTATTATCTACCTGAGTGAAGGCGAGAATAAGTTTTTAAGAGAATACCAGATGAATGTTACATTTAAAGGGGTTTCTGAAGACAGCCGTTGTCCTGAAGGAGTCAATTGTATCTGGGCGGGCGTTGCTCTTGCTCAGGTGGAAGTTATGGGAACTTCTACCCGGCCAATGATTCTGAACCTCGCCAGCGGAGATTTTCCGGCAAGAAATTACCACCAATCGGCAGAATTTAATGGTTACACTATTACATTACAGGATATTGCTCCGTATCCGAAATCACAGGACGGAACAAAAGCACTAGCCGGAAAATATAAAATCGGAATTACAATAAAAAAGGCTGAACCATCAGCTGATTCTACCACGAAATAGGCTTCTTCCCTTTGGAAACAAGATATTCATTAATTTTTGAGAAAGGCTTGCTTCCAAAAAAACCTCTGTGCACAGAAAAAGGTGAAGGGTGTGCCGATTTCAGAATAAAATGTTTAGCCGGATCTATGAGTTCGGCTTTTTTTTGTGCAAAAGCGCCCCACAATACAAACACTACATTCTCTTTTTTATCTGAAATCTCCTTAATAATAAAGTTGGTGAATTTTTCCCAGCCAAGGTCTTTATGGGAATTGGGTGAATGAGCACGAACCGTTAAGGTAGCATTCAACAGTAAAACGCCCTGTCTTCCCCAATCATCAAGTTCTTTGGAAGTTCTTACAACTCCCAGATCATCTTTTAACTCAATAAAAATATTTTTAAGGGATGGCGGTGCTGCAACCTGTTCGGAAACAGAAAAGCATAAACCATTCGCCTGATAATCATTATGGTAAGGATCCTGCCCAATAATCACGACTTTAACATCATCAAAAGCAGTAAGTTCCAATGCTCTGAAGATCTGATTTTTTGGTGGAAAAACTTTGGTTGTTGCATATTCATTCTTCACTTTCTCCCAAAGGGTTGTAAAGTATTCCGTACTTTTTATCGGGGCTAAAATTTCTGTCCAGGTCATAGTGCAAAAATAATAATATTAAAATAAGGGCTTACATTATACCTTAAATATCTTCACTTTTCTTTCAATCAGCATATAGGAAAAGTAAGACAGTAATAATGAAAAAGAGATTAACAACAGATTATTAAGATGATAATTATTCACAATAACAAAATCCTGTTTCTTCACCATATAATGTATAATATATAATGAGTAAGAGATATTTCCCAATAAATAGATGGCTTTGGTTTCTAAAAATGCTTTTAGGTGATTTGACTTTCCTTCATAAAGGTATTTGATCATCAATGCTGATAGCAAAGGAATAAATAATAATCCTTTTTCCACAAACAACATGGATGCAAATAATATGAGAATGATATACATGATCAGATTTTCTTTCTTCATTTTAAATTGTGGTAAAAGGGCAGCCCCAATACCAAGAAAATAAGAAGAAATTGTCCTTATAAGAGAGACAAGGCCGTATGGAAGATCAAGGTATCTTGGTGATTCTCCTACTTCCATGGGATGCTCAGAACCTATATATAAATGGCCGGGTAAATACGGAAGTGCAAACCTCAAAACCAAACTGGTAATAATTAAAATTTCGCTCCGTATTTTATACTGCAGAACAAACCATAACATAAAGGGGAATACCAGATAGCAAATCCATTCTGTGCTCAGCGACCAGTAGACAACATTCAACAGATAATCCGGATTAAAAAAGCATTGTAATAAGGAAGCATTAATGAGAAATCCTGCTACAGAAGTCTTCACTAAAAACAATGCAATAAAAATAACTGATACAATATACACAGGATAAATCCTGTTGATTCTTTTTTTATAAAAAACCTCAACTCCTTTGTAGTTCAGATCCTTCAACTTTCCGGAATAGGAAACCGTCAGTAAAAAAGCGCTTAATACAAAAAAGATATCAACCGCTACATATCCTTTTCCTACTATATCCTGAATAAATTCGTTCCTGAAAAAACTAAAATGAAAAAAAGCTACCCATAATGCAACAACTCCTCTAAGCCCCGTTAAAGATTTTACTTCATTTTTCATATGTACTTTCAATCGGCAATAAAGATAGAGAAAAACCGGCTAGATTTGATAAGGGCTGCGAGAGGCTTTTTGCAGTCTGAAAATAATATTATCCGGAAAACCTTCATCCTGCTTTCCTTCCTGCAAAATGAAATGATGTTTTAAAAGAAGTCCTTTTGAGCTTTCATTGAATTTGTTGGTAATGGCTACAATGTCCTGTAAATGCAATTCGTTAAATCCAAAATCCAAAACGGTCTTCAAAGCTTCAGACATGATTCCCTGTCTATGATAGTCTGGCAACAGTTCATAACCAATCTCTGCTTTCTTCCGGTCTTCAGAAAAATTCCAGAGACAGATGGTTCCGATAAGGTTCGGCTGATCTTTTAAAGAAATTCCCAGATAGATGGTTTGGTTATTTTTAGTTTTTTCTTTAATCGTCAGAATAAACTGGAGCGCATCGTAGTTATTTTCAGGAGATTTCCTTATAACGAACCGATTGATCACCTCATTGCTTCGGATTCGCAAAATATCATCAACGTGGCTTTCGTTGATATCTCTCAGTACTATTCTTTGGGTTTCAAGTTTCATATCTCAAATGTAATAAAAGAACGTTTAAGAAAACATTTTTTCGATATTTAAAAATTTTCAATAAAACATAACACTAAAATCATCAAATTCAAAGGTAATTTATTCTGTAAATCTCTCAGATATACGTAATAATCAAAATTCTCACTAAATTTGCACTGTGTATATAGATAAAGAAGATTTAGACGAATTAGAGTTTCCGCAATTGCTCGCGGAAATCTCCCCATTTGCGTATTCTCCGAAAACAAGAGAAAAAATTCTTCAACTTCGTCCGATGGAAATTGACGAGGCGGAACTTTCATTAAAAAAAACGTCAGAATATCTGTCGAGTTTTGAAAGTTCAAATGCGATTCCGTTTGATGAGTATGAAGATATTGAAAGTGAGCTGAAATTGATGCTGATCGAGAATTACCGTCTGGAAAATGCTGCTTTCATCAAAATAAAAACCATCACGGAACAGATCGGAAGACTTCAGAAATTCTTCCCAACCATGCCGGAAACGTTTCCTACTTTATTGGAAGAAGTTTCTGTACTGGAATTCAGAAAAGAGATCATTGAGAAGGTGGATAAGGTTTTTAACCGTTTTGGTGAAGTAAAAAACGAAGCTTCCCCAGCTCTGAAAGGGATAAGAACCGAAATTCAGCTTGCTAAAAAAGCAATTCAGGAAAATTTCAACCGTGCGCTTACTACGTACGGACAGAGTGACTTTCTGGATGATATCCGGGAAACGATTATTGACGACCAGAGGGTTCTGGCGGTAAAATCAGGATTCAAAAAAAGAGTTGCCGGAAGAACATTAGGAATTTCCAAAACAGGTTCCATCACATATATTCAGCCGGACAGTGTTGTAAAGCACTATTTCAAACTCCGTGAGAATGAAGAGGAAGAGAAAAAAGAAATTGATAAAGTTCTCCGTAAGCTTACAGCAGAACTAGCGGAATTTCAGCCTCAGCTGTGGAGATATCAGGTGTATATTTTTGACCTTGATCTTACGAGAGCTAAAGCGAAATTTGGTGAACTGATTAACGGCGTTCTTCCGAAAATCAATCATCATAAAACACTGAGATTAAAAGATGCCTATCATCCTCTTTTATGGTTAAGAAACAAAGTAGAGAACAAAATCATTCACCCTCAAACACTTACCTTAACAGAACATAACAGGATTATCTGTATTTCCGGTCCGAATGCCGGTGGAAAGTCAATTACCCTGAAAACGGTAGGATTATTACAGCTGATGATTCAGAGTGGTATTCTGGTTCCGGTTCACCCAAAATCTGAAATGTTTTTCTTTGAAAAAATTATGACGGATATTGGCGATAACCAATCTATTGAAAACCACTTATCAACCTATTCATCGAGATTGAAGAAAATGTCAGGAATCATCCGTGAAGCAGACGCCAATACGCTTTTGCTTATTGATGAGTTCGGTACAGGTTCTGATCCGGAACTTGGAGGTGCGCTGGCAGAAAGTTTCATGGAGTTTTTCTATGATAAAAAGAGTTTTGCCATTATCACAACGCACTATACCAATATTAAACTGGTGATAGAACAGCTTCCCAACGCCCAAAATGCAGCTATGCTCTTCAATGAAGAAACACTGGAACCGATGTATAAGCTGGAAGTGGGACAGGCAGGAAGTTCATTTACTTTTGAAGTTGCAGAAAAGAATAAAATTCCAAGATTTATCATCCATTCTGCCAAGAAAAAGGTAGAGCATGATATTGTGAATCTTGATAAGACGATTGTAAAACTGCAGCAGGAAAAATTTGAGGTTGAGAAACTGAAATCCGATCTTGCCGAAAGAAAAGAATCCGTAGAAGATAAACGTGATAACCTTCAGAAACTGAATGACCAGCTTCAGCAGAAACTTTTCAATTTCCAGAAGCTGTATGAAGAGGAACACCGCAAACTTCAGTTCGGAAATAAGATTGAGGCATTCATCGACAGCTATACCAAAGGAAAATCCAGAAAAGATGTTGTGAAAGATTTTGTAAAGCTTCTTGAACAGGAAAAATTCCGAAAACTGGGAACAGATAAGGATGAATCCAAGCGCCTGCAGGTTGTCAAGAGAAAAATCACTCAACAGCTGAAAAAAGAAGAAGTAATTGAAAAAATTGCTGAAACCAATGAAAAACTGGAAGAAAAGCGTAAAACCGATCGTGCCGTATGGATGAAAATCGGACAACGTGTCCGTATTACAGGAAGTACCAGTGTAGGAACCATTGAGAAAATTTCCAGAAACAAAGTGATTGTCAATTACGGAACTTTCAAGACAACCATTGATGCAGATGAGTTGGAGAGAATATAAAAAGTTATAGTATAATATATAAATTCCCCTAAAAACGATTAACTGTTTTTAGGGGAATTATTAAATTTTGAGTATGCTTTCTTTTGACGAAAAGATTAATTAATCTTCTCTAATGATAATCTGGCCAGCCTAAAAGATTGAGCTGATGATCCACTATAATTATAAAGTAAACCTCTTAGTTTGATTACATCTCCAGCTGCTAAGGTCAGAATTTTAGATGAGGTTAATGTAAATTCATTATTATTTAAATTTCCGCTTGCCACTGCTCCAATTGAAGTAAATGACGCTGGAGCTTGTAAGGTAGTTCCTACATATATATATGTTCCAAAAAAATAGGATGACGGTATGGCTCCATCAACTTTAAGAGCTGATGTAAAAGTAAGTAAATAGTTACCGTCCATTCCAGCCGGAACAGTTAGTGTTGTAGCACTCGATCTCCATGCTGTCAGACTACCCGTACCAAGACTCATATCCAAATCTTTAAGAACATTATTTGCAGGTACACTAACCTCAGCTCCACTTAGGAGAGCACTGTAACCAACAATCGTACTACCGTTATTCCCATTAGACCATACAGGAGGGTTTCCCGGACCTGCGGAGGTAAGTATTTGTCCTGTTACACCGGCACTTCCGGCTGTAGCAGCATCCCCACCTACGTTTAGTTCATTAACTACCTGTAAAGAGCCATTGACATGCAAGTCTTTTTGAGGGGTAGTAGTCTTAATTCCCACTTGCGCAGATAAAAGCGTACAAGCTAAAAAAGCCCCAATTAATAAATAGTTTTTCATTTCTTTGTATTTAGAATATTAAACATGATAAAATTACTAAAAAATAATTTAACAACAACCTTTAAAATTAATATTTTCGATTTTAAAAACTCTATTATATTAAAAATTCTACAATACACAAATACACATATTAAATTATGATTAAATTAAAAATAAACATATAACAAAATTGATTTCATCAATAAAATAATAAATTTAAGAAATATTAAAAATTAAACATCCAAAATATTATCATGTTTATATAATTATTTATCAATAAAAAATACTCACCGCAAGAATATCTCTTGTATCAATTAAAACTATTCTAATAAAATGTAAATAATATAAAAAGATCTGCCTTGTTTAAATACACAATATATTTAATTTATATATTTGAGGGATCAAAAAATTTTCATGATGACTTTCATAAATAAAGCATTCTATTTATCCGCTTTCAGTATTTTATCTATTGCTTTTGTAAAAGGGCAGACTAAAGTTCCTTTTGGAGTGGTAAAAGCTGAAGAAGGATATGCCAACGTACGTGTACATAAAGACGACTACCGAAAAATTGTAGACAAGATCCGTATGCGTAAAGGCGATGTATTCGTTTATGTAAAGCCAGCTCCCGGAGAAACGGAATGGATATGGATTAAATATCCTGAGAAACAGGATGACGACAAGCCTTTTGTGCGTTATGAAACTCTTGATAAAGAAGGAATGGTGAATAAAGGACGTATTGCCTATGTAGACCAGCTTCCTGCCTATACTCCATCCAGATCTAAAAACGGAAGATCCCTTATTTTCACAGACAATTCTGATCCTAAAATCCCTACTGCCCAAAGAAGCAAAGTGGTGATTGATATTTATCCTTCTAATGCGGGATACCGTAAAAAGGAAAAAGATGCAGATGGAAAAATTCTTACGATTGATAAAGTAAAACCATGGGGAATTGGAAATGACCTTCCTGAGGGAATGACCGAAATCAAATCCATCAGAGTGCAGCAGCCCGGAAGAGGATCTGTTTTTGTAAGGGAAGCCATCAAAAACATGTTCCAGCCTACCATGGATTTTGAGAACATCGGGGTAACTTCTCTCGACAATGATAATATTTTCCTTTATATGATCAATGGTTCAGGAGAAAACAGATATACAACACTCTGGACAATTAAGAAGGGAAGAGTAATCAGCCAGATTATTTATCATAATCCGGAATAAATTCATTATTTTTGCATTCGAAAAGTTTTTACGCTTATTCATCACAGAAATTGGTTCTGCATCACTGCAGATTAAAAGGGAACCGTGTGAAAATCACGGACTGTCGCGCAACTGTAAAGTAACTGAAGTCTTTATCAAAGATCCACTGTGCGAGGCATGGGAAGGAGATAAATGATGTTACAAGTCAGGAGACCTGCCTTTTTCTTAAACATGTAACTTTCGCGATTTGAAGTTGTATTGATCTGATGGATTGTTTCAGGAATTCTATAGGTTCCTGTCATTATTCTGTTGTTTCCAATCATTTCCTATCGCTTTAATTAATAATGATATATGACTACAGAAGAAAGAATTGAAGCATCCGAAACCAGAATCTTTAAAGCGGTTTTCCCTAACACAACCAATCATTATGATACTCTTTTTGGAGGTACAGCGATGCAGCTGATGGATGAAGTTGCTTTTATTACAGCAACCCGTTTTGCCAGAAAAAGAGTGGTAACCGTAAGCAGTGATAAGATCGATTTCAAAAAACCCATTCCTGCCGGAACTATAGTGGAACTGATCGGGAAAGTTTCATACGTGGGAAAAACCAGTATGAAAGTGAATGTTGAAATTTACACTGAACAGATGTATTCCTATGAAAGAGAAAAAGCTATTGTAGGTGATTTTACTTTTGTAGCCATCGACGAATTCAAGAAACCAATTCAGATACTATAAATAGAGTTTCGGGCGGCCAAAGGCCGCCCGAAACCTTATTATATTTTTCATTGAAATTATTTCAATACTTTTTCTGTTTCCAGACTTTTGCTCAATAAAAGCTCAAAAGCCTCTCCCATTTCATCCGATGCTCTGCTGATTGCATTTTCAAGCATATTTCGGATTTGTCTTTCCGTTACTCCCGCTTCAGTCCAGCTCTTTCCGGTAGTATGGGAATTTAAGATAAATGGCATAATTCTGTCGATTCCGCAGGCAAAAATAGCATCCGGTGTTTTCTCATCTTCAAACTCAAGCCACAGGTTAAAGAATTCTGTACGCAAAGGTTCATCCAGAATTCCAAAGATTTTCTGAGCGGAAATTTTCTCTCTTTCAAACTTTCCTACCATGGCTTTTTCATCAAAAATAAAAGTATCTCCGGCTTCTATTTCCACAAGATCATGAATGGAAAGCATTCTTATTACCCTCAATAAATCAATATCTGCACGGTTTTTGGCGTATGGATAAAGGATCTGAGCCAGAATAATAATCTGCCAGGAATGTTCCGCCGTATTTTCTCTTCGGGAATCGTCCGCATTATAATTTCTTCGTTGTACATTTTTAAGCGCATCCACCGCCAGGATAAAATCGATCTCTTTCTGAATTTTCATCTTACTTCTTATTTCTGTTATATTGATCTGAAGGATATACCTTTGTCCTGGTAATCCATTTATTATTGAGCTTTTCCTTTGTGGTAACTTTTACACGGCCTTCAACCGTCATATCCTCTTCTTTTTCAAAAACTTTATCAAGTCCTTTATTCGGAATTACGGCATATTCTATCGTAAAAATATCACAGCAGCCGGACTTTCCATAAGAAATAAGACGTTTGCGTTGGGCATCAACATCAAAAATATCAAGACCATTGGACCCCAATTCTGTTAGTTCTTTACTTTTTACAAACCCCATTCTTGTTTTGTTGAAGACATATACGTCATAAGATGCCCCGCTGTAATTTCCCATATTTCCATTTCTTATTGCAACATCTTCCGTTCCGTCAAAATTAAAATCATCTACAATTATACTACGCTGGTCCTTTGAAAGCGGAATCAATTTCCCGCGAACCAGTTTTTGGCCTTGTTCCGCATATACAACAAGATCATCAGAAACAAAAGTCTGTACTTTGCTGTTTTTATGGTCAAACAGTTTCACCGTTCCTTTTCCTCCACATCGGTCATTGTAACAGTTTTCTGTCTGAATGACTGCATCATAGTTCTTTGATACATTTTTAATTTCAAACTGATACTGCCCGAAACAGAGCGGCCCCAAAAGAAATACTGATAAGTGCCTGTACTTATTTAAAATATTCATGGTAATAGGAATGATTTGGATGTTTTTTTATTCCTAACAAAAATACGAATCATAATACCGACCTCAAAATCCATGTCTCATTATCTGTCAGAATTTCTCTCCTATAAAACAGTATTCACAGATAAGAAGCTTTCTCCCGCTATCCGCTCATACTCCTCGCGCCTGCCTAAAGCCGTGGCTGCTGTGGGGTAACCGCTTCTATCGGGGCTATGGATATGAGTAATGAGTAATGGATAATAATTAATAAAAGATCATTTTTTCTATCAATTTTATTTAAAAATTAAAGATTTCTGAGCTATTTTCTGTTAAAATTCATTTTACTTAAAATTCAAGATAAAATTTATTTAATTGATTTTCAATATTTTAAATAATTTATTTTAAAAATTTCACTACTTTGTATTGCATAATACCATTTTATTTACATATCTTTGTAATGTAAAATTAGAATAGGCTCAGCTAGCTAGGGGCATTTTTCTAAAAATATAACTAATTAACAAAACTTATCAAAGATGAATACCGAAAATACCAAAGCGCAAATGCGAAAAGGAATTCTGGAATTCTGTATTCTAAGTCTCATCAATAACCGTGAAATGTATGTTTCTGATCTTATTGACGAACTGAAAAAAGGAAAACTGGATGTAGTGGAAGGGACCCTCTACCCTCTTCTCACAAGACTTAAAAACGGAGAGTTTCTCTCTTACAGATGGGAAGAATCTACCGGGGGACCACCCAGAAAATATTATCAGATCACAGAAAAAGGAAAACTTTTCCTGGATGAACTTCTCAATACATGGAATGAACTGACAGCCTCAGTAAACCAAATCACTCAACAATATTAAAAAACAAAGTTATGAACAAGACACTCTCAATAGGACTCGCAGGTTTTTCTTTTACCATAGAAGAACACGCATATATAAAGCTCAGCGATTACCTGAACGCACTGAGAAGCTCTCTGGATGCTTCTGAGGCTGATGAAGTAATGCATGACATAGAAATAAGAATGGTGGAAATTTTCAAAGATTCTTTAGGAAAACGTGAAGTGATCAACGATACCGATGTAGAAAGGGTAATCGCACAGATTGGAAGCCCTGAAAAAATCGAAGAACAGGAAGAAGCTTATTTTTCTGAAAAAACATCTGCCAGAAACAATAATTCAGGAACCCATTATACAGATAAAAAACAACTGTTCCGTGATCCGGAAAAACAAAAAGTAGCAGGGGTTTGCGCAGGTTTAGCTCAATATGTAGGAATGGATATTACTACCATGAGAGCAATCTGGCTGGGAATCTTCGTGTTAGGAATTTTTACAGCAGCCATTTCCTCTTCATTAATAGGTCTTTTATATGTAATCCTTTGGATCGTACTTCCAAAAGCTGAAACAGCAGCAGATTTCCTGAAAATGCAGGGAAAGCCTATGAACTTCGACAATCTTAAGAATGAGTCTAATAAATTGGTGCAATTTGCCAATGAATCTACTCAGAGGGTCGGAGAAATCTATAACGAAAACAAACCCTATATCAACAATGCAAGCAGTGGAATCTGGAATATTTTCAAGTATATCGTAGGAGGATTCTTCGTATTGATGGCTGTAAGCAGCATTATCGGAGTATTTGTATTATTCGGTCTTTTCGGAATGGATACAGACTTTCCGGGAGCTAATGAGATGAGATTCTATATGGACGATCAGGGACTTGATAAAGTACTGGCTGCGATGATGGTCATCGGAAGCTTAATTCCGGCAATCCTTTTCAGTTTATTAAGCATCAAAATATTCTCGCCAAAAACTAAACTGAGAAATATCGGATGGGTTGTAGGTGGTTTATTCCTTCTTCTGATCGGTCTGGCCACTTACTTCGGAATCAGTATGGCTAAGAAAGACATGATCTATAGAGGCCACAAGGAAGATGTAGAAAATGTCGCCATCAATACTACTTCAGATACCGTTTATGTAGATGTAAAACAAATCAATATTCCTCAGAACTTCAAAGCGTACAACAATGATATTTATTCTGATAAAAAATCAGTGTATGAAGAAGATTATATTTCTGTAGATGTTACAAGAAAACCAGATATCAAAACACCTTATCTGATCATCAAAAAAGAAGGAAAAGGATATAACTTCCCTATCCAGCTGACAGTTCCTGTAGAAATTGTAAACAATAAAGTATTACTTCCCAACTACATCAAATATCCATATGAGCACAGATTCAGAGATTACAGCCTTGAGTATGAACTTGTAGTTCCGCAAAAAGCAGTGGTTATTTCAATGAACAAAAACCATATCCATATGGATGGAGACCTGGACGGAGACGGTATCAATGACAACGATCAGGACAGAAATGAAGACAATAACGGTATCAGAATTGAAAAGAATAAAATCACGGTAAACGGTTCAAGCATTGAATACAACTCCGATGATAAAGACAGCCTCATTGTAAACGGCAAGAAAGTTCCGAACAACCAGGCAAAGAAAGTAATTGATTCTGCGGTATCCAACATCAAAAAATCAAATAAAGATGTGGACATCAAAATCAAAGACGGAAAAAACGAAATTTCCATACAAACTAAATAATTAACTTCAGAGAGTGGTAGAAGGTGTGGGTGGATGGCAACCGTTTGAAATTCACACCCTTCTTCTCTCAGAAAAGTGAAAATAAAGCTCCATTTAGTTTCTTATGTGAAAAAAAAGTTTTAATTTCGTAAAGCTAAAATTTAATAACCAACCAATCAAAAACGCAGCCTTATCATGATACAATTTGCAATGGAATTCGTAATGAAAATCGTAGATTTAATTAGCGGTTTGTTTTAAGAGCGATAATATTTCAATATATTTGTAAAGTATAACCAAAGTTTGGTTATACTTTTTTGTTTTTAATCCGGGAAATCTATGAAAAAGCTATTAGGCAAAGCAATGTTAAAATTATTAGGTTGGAAGGTCGTCCTGCAGGGTGATGTCAACAACCTGAACAGGTGTATCCTTGTGGTTGCACCGCATACCCATAATATGGAGTACATTTTAGGAAATTTCGCCTACTGGTCCTTGGAAAAACCTTTAAAAATTATCATCAAAGATGCACACACCAAAGCCTGGTATGGAAGTATCGTAAAAGGACTTGGAGGTATCGGAATCGACAGAAGCCAGAAAAACGACCTTGTGAATTTCGTGGCCAACCAGTTTTCAAAGGAAGATTTCAGTCTTGTTATTACTCCTGAAGGAACCAGAAGCTGGGTACCGAAATGGAGAAAAGGATTCTATCATATGGCTTTGGCTGCAAAAGTTCCTATCGTTCTGGCAGCAGGGGATTTTAAAAGAAAAATTGTGTACCTGGGTTACACCATTCCTTATGAAAGAATAGCCTCAGTACCTTTTTCAGAAATCATGCAGGAAATCCAGGACTATTATGTAAAAAATGACATTGTTCCAAAAGTTCCGGCCAACTGGAATCCCAATATTATGGGAACCGAGCTGGAAGCTAGAAGCTAGAAGCTAGAAGCTAGAAGCTAGAAGCTAGAAGCTAGAAGCTAGAAGCTAGAAGCTAGAAGCAAAATTAATCATCATTTATCAACTATTAAAATGAAAGGTCAGACAAAAGAAGAAATATTAGCATTCATCAATAATTGGGGAGACGTAACTCTTGCTAAAACGCTTGAAATCAAATTCATCGACATTGATCTGGAAAATGAAACCCTTACAGCTACAATGCCCGTTCTCCCAAGAACCCACCAGCCGTTTGGCATCATGCATGGAGGAGCAAGCTGCGTTTTAGCGGAAACATTAGGGTCAAGCCTGTCTAATATTTTTATCGATGGTGAAAAATATTATGGAGTAGGAACCAATATCAACTCCAATCATTTAAGAAGCAAAAAAGATGGTATTGTAACCGCCACGGCACGTTTTATCAGAAAAGGCAAAACCATGCATGTCTCTGAAATTGAAATCCGTGATGAAAAAGGCGTTTTGATCAATCATACTACAATGACGAATAATATCATTCACAGATAAGTTGCAACAACATAAAATAAAAAGAGCTTAAACTGAATTTAGGCTCTTTTTATTTTGACATCTTTAAGACTAGTAATACCTTTGTAAAAAGGAAAATCACAACGGGAATTTCTATGTATTTCCATGATGATTTTTCAAAATCTTTCATAACTCATGATTTATTTCAAACTTCCTTTTGACGAGAGACTCCTTTCTGCTGATGAAAATAATACAAAAAATGCTGTCAACTTTTTTTCTTATAACGGTCTGGACCAAATAAGCTTCAGCGGAGAAATTTGTGAAATTGATGCTGCTGAATTTGCTCATACTTCTATTACCAATGAAAACCTGATCAGTGATTCTACAAATTCTTCTGCCGAAACAAAAGAAGAATACTGCGAAACATTACAGAAAGTGATCGAAGTGATTAAAGAAAATCACCTGCCAAAGCTGGTTTATTCCAGAAGAAAGATTTTCAAAGACTTTAGTTCCATCGATTATAAAGAGAGCTTCAAAAATGTATGTAAAAATTACCCCAATGCTTTCAGATATCTGTTTAATGATGGGAAAAATGCATGGATGGGAGCTTTCTCAGAAGTATTAGGGAAGTTTAATAAAACGACTCACGAATTTGAAACCATGGCTCTTGCCGGAACTCTTCCGGTATCTGAAGAATGGTCTGAGAAAGAAATTGAAGAACAAAAGCCGGTTACTGCCTACATTCAGGATATTCTTAAAAACTATTCTGACAAAGTAGAACAATCGGAAACCTATGACCATATTTCCGGTAATATCAAACATTTACGAACAGATTTTAAAACCAGTATACAACCTGAAGATCTTGATAAAATTATTCAGGATCTGCACCCTACTCCAGCTGTGTGTGGTATTCCAAAAGATTTTTGCAATGAGAATATCCGTAAATATGAAAAATTTCCCCGTGAATTTTATGCAGGTTATATCAAGGTTGAAACGGATGAGAGTATTCTGTACTTTGTCAATCTTCGTTGTGCAAGACTTTATAAAGACTCTGTACATGTTTTTGTAGGAGGCGGAATAACAGCTCAAAGTGACCCGGAAAAGGAATGGAGAGAAACAGAACTGAAGTCTGAAGCGATATTGAAAAACCTGGTTATTTCCTGATATTTTTAGATTCTCCCATAAATTCCGCAGATTTTCAAGGATAAAATATATTTCCTTCTCTTGAACGGGCTAAAGCCCACTCATTTTGAATTAATCAGGTCAATTATTTATGTAAAATAGGCATTGATATTGATAGATTTCCCCACAGATTGTACAGATTTTCACAGATGTTTGTATCTATTTTCTTTGTTGAGTGCAACGCCTTTGCGAACAAATTTTAAAGCCATTTATCGTCCTTCTGCGGGCTTTGCGTGATAATATTAGGATTTGGCTGAAGTCAATTGAATCATATGTTTTATTTAAACGGACTAAAGTCCGTTCCTATTGATACAAAAAAACAGTATTGCATTTAAGACACCTAATTTCTAATCCCTTATTCCTAATCGCTGCTACCTAATTCCTATTATCTACCACCTAAAAAACAAAACCTCCTTCAAAAAGAAAGAGGTCTATATCTATATTGAAATAATCAATTTATTTCTTTACACCGATTCTGCTCCAGGTATCCATTACAAAAAGCAGGATAAGGCCTATGGCAGCAGCGCCAGCAGAGAATACAAACTTAATGTTATCTTCATCTCCAAGGATATCTGTCGCTTGCCAGTTGATAGCATAAAGATTGATGGCGATGAATACGATAAACAGTACTAAAAATACTTTATAAAACTTCTTCATGACTCTTAAAAATTAATATAATTCTGCACGAGTTGAGCAAAATTTGCGGTGAATAATTTAATTGAAATTGCCAAAAGGATAATTCCGAAAACTTTCTGAAGGATCATCAAAGTAGCATCCCCAATTTTCTTCTCCAGCCATTTTGCTGATTTCAGCACCAAATATACGAAAATTGTATTAAGAATGATTCCGCAGATAATATTAATATCATGAAATTCAGCTCGCAGAGACAGTGCGGTTGTTAGGGTTCCAGCTCCTGCAACCAGCGGAAATGCGATGGGTACAATGGATGCAGCCTTTGCTTCAGTGGTTTTATTGATTTCAATTCCTAAAATCATTTCCAGGGCTATGACAAAAATCACAAAAGCTCCGGCAATGGCAAAGGAATTTACATCCACTCCGATAAGCTTCAGAATCTTATTTCCTACGAACAGGAAAACGATCATAATTGCTCCCGCAGTAATGGCAGCCTTTCCGGCTTCAATCTGTCCAAACTTCTGCTGAAGGCTTACGATAATAGGAACTGAGCCGATGATATCGATAACGGCAAAAAGAACCATAAAGCTGGTAACAATTTCTTTAAAAGAAAAACCATCAAAAATTTCCATCTCTTTGTAATTAAAAATTTCGCAAAAATATGAAAATAAACTGATTATTTGCTAATTTGTGAATATAAATTAACAATAGTTTTCAAAAGTTCTTCCAAAGCTTCAGCAGATTTCACAGGATTGTATTTTTCCATCTGAACTTTCTGCTGCAGTCTGCTGTATTCTTCCGCAACTGAATACCCTTTGTGCTTTTCAAGAAAAGTTTTAAACTCGGGAGTAGAGCCTTGGAAATACTGGCTTCTTACTTCCTCGTCCAATTCTTCCAGCGTTACAAAGAACTTTTCATACTCTCCGTTATCTTTAAGATTTTCCAGATATCCAAAATAATCATTGATATCTGTTTTCATCAATTCTCTGATCTCCTTTTCCGTTTCGGCCACTGAACCTAAAGGTTTTGAAGGTACAGTTTCCCTAACTAATGTACGTTTTTTTTGCCAATTTTTAAATAGCAGATACGCAACAAATAAGCTGATCAGAATAGCAATATTGGTCAGAAGAATATTCCAATGGAATTTGCTTTTTTCTTTTACTTTAAAAGAAGTGGTTTTTAATACCGGAGTATTTACCGTCTCCAAAAGGTTATTGGTATATTCATTTACTTTCTCCACTGTAGAACGTGCTTCCAAAATCTGGTCGTGGGAAAATGCATTCAGATCCAGTGTTTTCTGTCCAAGATCTACATATTCTTTGCTTGCTGGATCAAAGAAAGCAAATTGTTCCGTTTTAATTGAAATTACTCCTGATTTTTTAGGAATAATCACATAGTTAGCCAGGATTTCACCTTTCATTCCGGAAGTTCCCGGAGCAACTTTTGAGGTAATTTTCGGGGCAAAAACTTCATAATCCGGGGAGGCGGCAATCTTAGGAAGTTCCATATCAGGTAAATTACCTTCTCCTGAAACTTTCACCACTACATTCAGAGGCTTTTTGGCTTCCGGTTTTTCTTTGGAAGCATTGTATACGTTTACATTAAAGTTTCCAACAGCATTTTTAAAGCATTCTGGAGCTCCTTCAGGAAGCTTTCTTACGTTGATTCTGACTTTATTGGAAACAATTTTTGTTTTATTGGAATAGGTACTTACTGAAGCAGATACTCCGGGAACTTCCACATATCCTGCTTCATTAGGAAATACCATAAACATGGCCAGAACCTGCGAAGGCATATTTCCATATCCGGACGGATCTATCTCAGACTTATTAAAATTAATAGGATGCACGTTGATATTGTCCTGCTGCGGAAGGTGGATATTTTTCACCTTTCTCAGGTTATCCATATTTCTGGAATAGACTCTCAAAACAGCTACAGTAGGCTGATCCTGATATACATCCCTGTCATCAATTTCCATATTCAGATACACATCATTGGAAGTATTTGCTGCCAGAGATCTTCTGTCGACAATATCACGGATATTGACATCAAAAGGTTCTGTTTTATAGATTCTGTTGTTGACGGTAACGAGAACGGAACCGATTTTTATTTTTCCTTTTTTCTTAGGTTCCAGAGCAATTCTGGAAACTTTCTGGGTAATTAAAGTATTGGTAGCAGGATCAATCACGGTATTCGTAACAGACCCGCTTCCTATGATATTAAATTTTGAAAGATCCGGAAGCTGGAAACCTGTCTGCTGTACAAGGTCACTTCCGTTAAGTTCAAGAACGATGGTCAGGTTGATGATATCCTTACCAGCATATTCCGTTTTATCTGCATCCATAGATAGATTTACCTGTCCGTAAGTAATTACGGATGCCAGCGTTAGCAATATGTAAATCAATTTATGCTGCATCACCAATCTTTCTCGTTGCTTTCAGGCATCGAATAAGAATTTTTGTTTAAAATTCTTCTGGCGGTTTCTTTTTCTTTTTCGTTTATTTTATCTAAGATCGCATTTTCAAGATTCTTTGGCATTCTGCCTTCATTATTTTGATTCTGCTTAGGATTGTCACCCTGGTCACTTTTACCTTCGTTTTGCGGGCCATTACCCTGATCCTTTTTTTTGTCCTTGTCGCCTTTCTGATCATCTCCTTTGTTCTGATCATTTCCGCCGCCACCTTTTCCTGAGTTATTCTGTTCGTTTTTTTGCTGTTGTTTTTCTTTCTCTTTCAGTTTGGCAATCTCATAATTTTTTCTGGTTACCTCGCTGTGGGGGTCCTGCTTCAAAGCTTTTTTATAATAGTCGGCCGCTTTTTCCGGCTGATTCATCTGCATATAAGCATTTCCTAAATTATGAAGAGCAGCGGCTTTATCAGGCAGGGTCTGTGAAAGTTTTTCTGCTTTTTCAAACTCAGCCTTTGCTTCTTCGTATTTTTTACTTTTATACAATGCATTCCCCATATTATAGTGAGCGGTAAAATCTTTATCATTGGATTTTATCGCTTCCATATATTTTGAAGAGGCACCTTCATAATCTTTACCGTCAAATTTCTGATTGCCTTCATACACTAAATTCTTATAGCTTTCCTGCCCAAACATGAAGCCTGAGAAAGAAACGGCAACAATAAACGATAAAAATATGATTTTAGTATTCATCACTTGCAAAATTATTCCTTTATATGTTAAGAAACAGAGTTTTAATTGTTAAAGTTCGGTTAAAGTACTTGTAGAATTTCTTCTATAAATAAAGGAATTCTATAGATTAAAATCTTTTTTAGGATTAAAAATATAAATTAAAAAGAAAAACAGAAGAGATACTGCAAGAAAATACTGATAATAATGATTGGCATTCTGTGATTTTACCATAGTTTCCGCACCGGCAGATTTTTTATTTACTGCATCTACAATCCTGTCTGGAGCTTCATTGATATTATTTCCGTCAATATAAGTTCCGTCTGTAGATTCCGCCATTTTCTTTAATGCTTCTGTCTGCCTTTTTGAAATCACCGTACCTCCGTTGGCATCGGTTTTATACCCCATCAGCTGTCCGAACACATATTCAGGAACCGGTGCACCTTCATCTGTACCTACTCCTACAGAAGTAATGCTTATTCCTTCTTTATTAGCTAATCTGATGGCAGCATTATCATTTCCTTCATTATCTTCACCATCACTCAGCAGGATTACTTTCCGGGATCCTTTGCTTACATTTTTAAATTTTTCAGCAGCAGCCTGCATTCCTTTCAGAAAATCTGTTCCCTGAATCTGCATAGAGCTGGTTTCAATACCGCTGATATAAGTTTCCGCAGAATTATAATCCGTTGTAAGAGGCATAATAGACATGGCATTCCCAGCAAAAATCACTATACCTACTTTGTCATTATTCATTTTCTTCATGGTAGCCAGCATCAGATTTTTAGCTTCTGTCAGACGGCTTGGATCTATATCTTCAGCATTCATAGAATTGGATACATCCAGCATAAAGATGACATTATTCAATTTCTGGGTACTTTTTACCTCTTCTGAGCCATTCAGAAGATCAATGATAGAAAATATCAGAAATAATGTTCCCAATAAATATAATGCAGGAAAAAACTTTGTAAATCCTGATCTTTTTTCAAATAAATTCTCATGAAACTGGCTCGCAGCAAAAATTTCTCTCTTTTTATTTCTCCATTGTAGAAAACGGATCAAAAACGTAGCTAACAGCGGCAGAAGCAACAGTAAAAATAAATACCAATAATTTCCTAAAGACCAACTCATCAGCTTAAAATTTTATAAAACACCCATCTCAACAATGCATCCAGCACCAACATAGCAAGCCCAATCCAAAGGAATATTTTGAAATACTCTTCATAATTGTACAGCTTGGAAACTTTCACATCAGATTTTTCCAATTGGTTGATTTCATTGTATACTTCTTCCAGGCTGCTGTTTGAAGTAGCTCTGAAATATCTGCCTCCCGTTGTCTGAGCTATTTCTCTCAAGGTATTTTCATCAATCGTCACCTCTGTTTCAGTAAAAATAAGATCACCAAAAATATCCTGTGATGTCGGCATCAGCGCATAACCATTGGTTCCAATTCCGATTGAATATACCTTTATATTATTATTTTTTGCCAGTTCGGCAGCTACCTGTGGTGGAATCGCATTCTGAATATTGCTTACCCCATCCGTCATCAGGATGACCACTTTACTTTTGGCTTTACTTTTAATCAAATGATTCACTGCTACAGAGAGTCCTTCACCGATAGCTGTTCCAGGTTCCAGACCTGCAGAATTCAGATTTTTAATTTCATCAATAACAACCTGGTGATCTGAGGTTACCGGAACTTTAGTAAAAGCTTCTGCAGCATATGCTACCACTCCTATCCTGTCATTCGGGCGTTTCTGAACAAATTTTACGGCAATATCTTTCAGGGCGGTAATTCTGTCCGGGCTCAGATCCTTCGCCAGCATACTAAGAGAAACATCAATTGATAACATAATATCGACTCCCTTTGTATCATCTCTATCCTGAGAAATGGTAAACGTTCTCGGCCTTGCCATGGCAATAATCAACGCAGAAAGAATGATATATTTTGATATTTTCAGCAAAAAAAGCACACCCTGGATACTGCCGCTGTGATCCATATTTTTTATGGTAGGAACTTTTATACCTTTTCTTTTATTTTTTCCAATATCTTTAATTAAAAGTGGAATAAACAGCAGAAAAAGCAGCAAAAACCATGGGCTGTAAAACTCAAAATTAAACATCCTTTCTTAAGTTTTCGAATTCTAAATCTTTGGATGATCTTTTCACAAAATCCCTGATATTGGCAAAATCTCTTTCCATGGTTTCCTGATCCGGGAAGGTTTTGGCAAATTTCACCAGGTCTCCCCTAAGAAATACGTCTTCTATTATTTTTTCGTTGTCCTGCGAGATGGTATTATTTTTTTTCATAACATCAATAAGATCATCAGTAAGAAGTACATCTGCAGGAAGGCGGTATTGTTTTGTAATGAAGGTTCTGGAAATATCGATCAGTTCCACATAAAACGAACGGAAGTTTCCTCCTTCAATATATTTTTTCTTTTTAAGAGAGTCGAGCTCTTTTAAGGTCTGGTTGGTTGCCACTACAGGAGAACTCTTTGATTTTCTTCCCCATTTTACAAACATAATAATGGCAATAACCAGTGCAATACCAGCCAATGCTGCAAGAATATAAAACTTATAAAGCTCCCAGTAATCTTTGGGTTCAAGTTTCACTTGCTTATTATTCATGATATCATTGATCTGATCTGCTTTTTGAGCCGTATTAATAACATCTATTTCGTAAGGAATTGTTTTAAGTATTCTGTCACCTACTTTGAATTCCAGTTCCGGAATGGTAAATTTCCCTTCTTCAAAAACAGCAAATTCTATCTTCCTTTCATAGGTGTTAGCCGTTTGTCCGATACTGTCTTTGGTTTCTTCAAAATGAAAAGGGAGCAGCTCATTTTTGGCTGCTGAAGTTACCTGCTGCTCATTAAGGTTATCAATCTTTATGGTAAGATGATTGATTTCTCCGAGAGCAAGGGTTTTCTTTTCTACGTTAGAGGATAATATCTGTGAAAAAGCATTTGCACAGATCAGAAAAGATAATATTAAAAGTATTTTTCTCAATGTTAAATAATAAGGCAAAACGCCTGATGTTTTTTAGTTACGGGCTCAGCCCGATGTTATTTTTTCTGAAAGTAATTATACAATAATTTTGAATAATCCGAACCGGTATTGATATTCATAAAACTGGCAGAACTGTTGGCGAAGTCTTCTTCCAGCGCTCTGAGTTTTTGTTTTTGAGCTTCTGCGAAGGTATACCGCCATCTTGCACTGGAAGTATTGGCCCAGATCTCTTTTCCGGTTTCTACATCAAGTAAACGGGCATATCCGACATCAGGAATCTCATTATCTTTTTCATCATAAATCCTCATTCCCAGCAACTGATGCTTCTTTGAAGCTACTCTCAGCATTTTGGAATCATAGGCATCCTCAAAATCTGAAAACAGAAATACCAGAGATTTTCTTTTAAAAATTCCCATCATATATTCCATTGCCTTGTCTATTTTAGATTCTGCCGGAACATAATCTGCAGTGAGAATATTACTGATAATGGAAAGAATGTGTTTTCTTCCTTTTTGAGGAGGAATGACTTTATATACTTTATCAGCAAACAGAATCAATCCTACTTTATCATTATTACCAGCTGCTGAAAATCCTAAACTGGCGGCAATTTCAGCTACATATTCCCTTTTCAGCTGGACTTTTGTTCCATAATCCATGGAAGCGGAAATATCCACAAGAATCATCATTGTCAGTTCCCTTTCTTCTTCCATTACTTTTACGAATGGTTCACGGAAACGTGCGGTTTTATTCCAGTCGATTCTTCTGATCTCATCTCCAAACTGATAAGGACGAACTTCAGAGAAAGTCATCCCCTGTCCTTTAAAAGCGCTGTGATATTGCCCCATCAAAGCAGCCTCCGTCTTTTTTCTGGTACGGATTTCAATCTGCTTTACTTTTTTTACAATATCTTTTATCTGCATAGACGAGTTCAAAATTCAAGGTTTAACATTCAAAGTTTAATGTTGGGTGAGGTATCCGGGTTTTGGGTTAGTCATTAAACTCAATGGATACGTTCGACCACTCATTATCAAACTTTGTGTTGTATTTTTTATAAAAATTGATGGCTGGCTCATTCCAGTTCAATACCTGAAACACCATTCCACTGTAATTATTGGTTTGACCATATTCCAGTGTTGCATCAAATAATTTTTTTCCAATCTGCTTTCCTCTTAGCTTTTCAGTTACTACAAGATCTTCAAGATACAGCCTTCTTCCTTTCCAGGTTGAATATCTGTCGTAATACAGGGATATTCCAACTATTTCTCCTTCATATTCCGCTACAAAAGCTCCCCACACGGGAGAAGTTCCAAAACCATCCTGAGTAAAATCCTCTAAAGTCACGGTTACTTCATGCAGTGCTTTTTCATATTCTGCCAATTCTTTTATCAAATCCAGCATAGCAGCACAATCCTGCTGAACTGCTTTTCTTATGATCACATCACTCATTACGGCGCCTGTATTTTTGCTAAAATCCTGTTAATAATTTCTTCCGTTGAAATTTCTTCTGCTTCAGCTTCAAAAGTTAAGCCTATTCTGTGCCTCAATACGTCTTTTGCCAATGCTTTTACATCTTCCGGAATGACAAATGCTCTTCCTTTTAAGAAGGCGTAGGCTCTTGAAGCAATAGCAAGGTTGATGGATGCTCTTGGAGAAGCTCCGAAGCTGATATAATTTTTAAGTTCAGGGAGACCATAATTTTCCGGATAACGTGTTGCAAACACCATATCCAGGATATATTTTTCAATTTTCTCGTCGAGATAAATCTGATTGATCAGTTCTTTTGCATCTACAATATCCTGAAGAGATATTACAGGTTTTACTGTTGGCTGGTGTGAGGTTGAAACCATTCTCATCACCTGTCTTTCATCTTCAAAAGCGGGATAATCGATGGTACACTTCAGCATAAAACGGTCACTTTGAGCTTCAGGCAGCAAGTAAGTTCCCTCCTGATCAATCGGGTTTTGTGTTGCCAGTACCAGGAATGGTTTTGGAAGTTTCATGGTTTCATCACCAATGGTCACCTGTTTTTCCTGCATGACTTCCAGAAGCGCTGACTGTACTTTTGCCGGCGCACGGTTGATCTCATCCGCCAACACAAAGTTCGCAAATACAGGTCCTTTTTTTATAGAAAAATCATTGTCTTTGATATTGAAGATCATCGTTCCCACAACGTCTGCAGGAAGTAAATCCGGCGTAAACTGAATCCTTGAAAAATCTCCATGAACAGCATCTGCCAATGTTTTTATCGCTAAGGTTTTAGCCAGTCCCGGTACTCCTTCAAGAAGAACGTGTCCATTTCCCAAAAGCCCTACCAAAAGACGGTCTACCATGTATTCCTGCCCAATAATAACTTTGTTGATTTCCTGTCTCAGAAGAGTAAATAAGTAGTTTTTTTCTTTTACTTTTTCCGTCAATTGGCGGATATCTTCAGCTTGATATATCTCTGACATAGCTCGATTTAAAATAAGTGGTAAATTTCTGATAAATACTTGCATTAATCAACATAATAAATGCCATTTTTGAGTTAAAGTTTGTTAAAAATTCCGGCATTGACGAGATATTCAATGCTATAATGTTGAATTTCTTATCTATAAACAAATCCAGAAATTCAAATTCCCTTCATAAAACAATCCCGTTTTTTCTTCTCATTATCCATAAAAAAATGTCACAAAATCACTTTTGCAACATTTTTATTTTTAATCAGAAACTTGATTATTTAATTTTAAAGCTTGGTTATTGTAATGGTGAATATATTTTCAGGAGCATCAGTAGTATCTTCATACGCTCCGACATTTACAAAATATTCTGTTCCTGATACTGTGGTAATCGTAAGGGTTTCCGCAGCACCTCCGCCACCATTGTCTACAGTTCCTGTACATGACAAATTACTACAGCTGCCACTATATACACCTATCTGCGGATCATAGCTGCTGCCTGAAGGCATAGTCACTTTAATAGTGTACTGACTGCCATCACCAGTCAGTTTAAACCATGTCCCATCATTCATTCCTGTGTCTCCATTACTTGTACATACGCTTATATTTCCGGCATTATTAGTGGTCGATACAGCATCATTCTGAGTATAAGAATAGGGAAATACCAATGCCTGCAATGCTCCAGTACATGCATCGTTTACAGGTATTGGAGGAACAGTCTTAAAAACAAGTTCAGAACATCCTGAGGATTCTGTATTCCCCGACACTGATGTTACTTTTAAATAATAAGTTGTTCCGGCTGTAAGTGCCATGGAAGGGGTAAAGTTATTTCCGGATACGGTTTGCTGATTAATAATATCAGAGCTTCCAGAGCTTGTTCCCAATGAAACTTTATACGATGTAACACCAGAAACCTGAAGCCAGTTGAAATTAGGCAACAAAGAGATGTTCTGAGCATTATTTACTGGATAAACAACAAAAGGACAGGCAGGAGCTGCACTTGATGTAAGACCAGAAACTGTAACTGACGATTTATAATCCGCTCTAATTCCTCCAGGAGGAGATGCAATATTCACTATTGCACGATCTCCTTTATAATACAGAGTTGAATAAGGGATATGAGGATATACATGAAAGGCTTCATCAAAATTATTGATATCAATATTCGGAGAATTCTCTTTTGCTGCAACAACCAGGTTATCAACATTATTATAAGTAAATGGTGTTGTAAAAACAACTTCAACTTTATTATTATTCTTGCTTACGGCTCCTGTGAACACCTGACTCAACTGTGCTGCAGGAATCCAGTCTGTACCGGAAGCAAAGGCAGTTTTTGACGTATGTCCGAGATATACCGTCCAGTTTGAAGATTCAGTAATTGTAGAGGAAGGATCCACATAAAATGTAAGCCCTGTAATATTGCCTGCAGCATTGGCGTTAATTTCCTGCTTAGGATATATCTGCTGTACATAAGAATAGGAAAAAAAACTGCTTATAGGAGCAACACCAACATTTGGACTCCCAATATTGATATTGATTTGGGCGTTAATCACCACTACTACAAAAAACAAAGCTAAAAGTAAAAATCTTTTCATTATTAATAACATTAATCTGGTATACCATGCTAATTTAATAATAAATACTATGATTATAGCAATAAAAAAAATATTTCATTATTTAATTCAACGCAAAAAAAAATTTAAACAAAAACACATCCGATATTAAAAACAATACACATTTAACAACAAAACAATAACAAGACATAAAAATAAAATAAATTAAAAGTAATTTCAATACATATTTCATATATTTACACTAAACATCAATAACATGTATAAAAAGCTATTCTTTTCCAGTTTTTTGATTACCCATCTCGTTTTCGCCCAAACGACAATGACCAATATAATTTCAGATGCAGTATACTACGATGGCTATGCTACTATGGTATCCAACCCTGTACCTGCCGGTTTGACAAGACTGACGAATGCCAGGTATACCAGAAAACTTACTGATGTAGAACTAGATGCTTTTAAAGCTAAAATTGCTATGCGTGTAACCATTGCTCCTTTATGTGACAATTATGACCGTCTTGGAGAAGTCTTCTTAGCAATGGTTCCTAAAAACCAAACTACTTATACAATCAATGACACTAATGTCAAAAGAATTGAAATAGGCAGATATATTACTCCTTTCATGAATAAAAACAGGACTCCTTCTGAAGTTCCTTATACTTATGATGTCAGCAATTTATACAGCATATTCCATGACACAACATTGCGCAGCATGTATGATCTCTATATGGAACTGGATGTTTTCGGGGTTCCCTATGCAGCACAAACGCAGGTTTCAGGCTGTGCAAACAGAATTGATGTTTTTTCAGGAACTCTTACCTTTTTCTCAACGGATACAGGAGCCACTCCTACAGACACCAACAGCATTGTACCTATATTAAGTTATAACACCCTTAACAACTATAACAACACTGATGTTACCGGGGAAACCGTTAGAATTGTCACTTTTAATCTTCCAGACCCTGTTACCAATGCCCGCTTCTTCGTAATATCAACTCCTCATGGCGCTAACAGTGGTGGTGAAGAATATATCAGAAGACAAAATTACACCTATATAGATGACGTACAAGTACTCACCTATACTCCCGGAGGTATTTCATGTGAACCGTACCGTGTATACAATACTCAAGGAAACGGAATCTATGGTTCTACTCCTAAAACTTTTGCTGACTGGACTTCATGGAATAACTGGTGTCCCGGAAATTCTGTTCCCATCAGAGAATTTACATTACCCAACTTAACTGCAGGTAATCATACTTTGAAACACACAATTCCAACTGCAGTTTTCAACCAACAGCAGGGATATGTCATGCTATCCGTTTATATGCAAGGAAAAAGCAATACAGCATTGAATGTAAAAGAGATCAAAACAGTGGATGTGAATATTTACCCCAACCCTACTGCTGACTTTGTGAATGTAAAATCAAAAGTAGAGGTCAGCTCAATAAGCCTTTTCAATATGGAAGGAAGAAAACTTTCCGAAACTTATAAAGAGAACAGAATAGATCTTTCCTCATACAGCACAGGAGTTTATTTTTTACATATTGTTTTAAAAGACGGAACTGCCTTTAAACACAAAATCATAAAAAAGTAACTTTAACACATCTTTTAAAAACAAAATAACAAAACCCTCTCTGAAACTTCCCTCAGGAGGGTTTTTATATTAACCATCCTGCACAGCTTAATATAAAAACATTCCGATTTCGATAAGAATTTGTTAAAAAACCACCTTAATTCACTCTTTTTTTCAATAGTTAAAAAATTTTAACTTCAATCCTCTACCCAAAAAAATTGTCATTTCCAGTTTATTAAACTATTTTTGGTGATTAAAAATTTTGCAAAATGAATTATCATTTTCAAGCACACAGACAGGTAAGAAAAAACCTTTTAGATATCCTTCAGAACACATCTCATGAAGATCTGATCCTGATTCCGGATGGTTTCAACAACAATATTTACTGGAATATTGCCCATACTGTTGCCACACAGCAGCTACTGCACTATTACCTGAGCGGAAATCCTTTCCGTATAGACAAGTATTGGATTGAAACCTATAAGAAAGGGACTTTGCCCAACTTAAATGTTCAGAAATCAGAAGTGGAAGATTTAGAATTTTTACTTACCGAAACTTCAAAGATTTTAATGAAGGATTATGACAGTGATTTCTTCTCAGACTACACTCCTTACACCACAAGTTTCGGAATGGATCTGAAAAGCATTCAGGATGCCATCATCTTCAACAATATGCACGAAACCCTTCACTATGGATATGTGATGGCACAAAAAAGAGCAATTTTAGGAGAGAAAGGGAGATAGTGAATCTTGCTACGCAAGTCAATGGTCAGAAGTGAATAGGCATCCAACCAATTGACTTACAAAGTAAAGTTCACGATTGACCATTCACTCTATAACTATATAATACATTTTCAATGAAAGACGATTTTATTTTCGGGCTACGTCCCGTGATTGAAGCAATTGAAGCGGGAAAAACGATTGACAAGATCTTTGTGCAGAATGCACTTCAGGGTCCTATTTATGCTGAATTAAAAGCCATTTTAGCGAAAAATAAAATCCGTCCCAATTATGTTCCGGTTGAAAAACTGAACCGTTTTACAAGAAAAAACCACCAGGGTGTGGTTGCTTTTATTTCGGACGTACCGTTTCATAAAGTGGAGGATATTGTTCCACAGTTATTCGAGCAGGGCAAAACACCTTTCCTTTTAATTCTGGACAGACTTACCGATGTAAGAAACTTTGGAGCCATCTGCAGAACAGCGGAATGCGTAGGAATAGATGCAGTTATTATTCCTGAAAAAGGAGCTGCTCCTATCAATTCCGATGCGATAAAAACTTCTGCCGGAGCAATCTATAATATCAAAATATGTAAGGAAAACAATCTTGCCCACACGGTAGACTTCCTTCAGCAAAGCGGAATTTCCGTATATGCAGCCAGCGAAAAAGCTCAGAAGTTAATCTATGATGTAAATATGACTGAGCCATGTGCTATCGTTATGGGAAATGAGGAAACCGGAATTTCTAAAGAAGTATTGCATCATGCTGATGAAAAAATAAAACTTCCTATTGAAGGAAAAACCCAGTCTCTGAATGTTTCTGTAGCATGTGGAGCGATTTTGTATGAAGCGGTAAGACAGAAAATGTCAGTGATACCCAATCCATAAACCATGAAAATACAATCACTTTTACTTTTATTTTTTGTCCCGTTGGTTTTTAATGCCCAGACAAAAAAAATAGCAACAGACAACCGTCTTACCACTGATCTTGATAAGATGGTTCAGAAAGAAGCTGTTGCTTATATGCAGGATCCTGCACGTGTAGGAATTTCAATAGGCATTTTTAAAGATGGTAAAAGTTATTTTTATAATTATGGGACAACAGAAATAGGAAAATCAGAACTTCCAACCTCTAAAAGCCTGTACGAGATTGCATCCATCACCAAAACATTTACAGGAACACTTCTGGCTCATGCTTTAGTAGATGGAAAAATCAAAACGGATGATGATATTCGAAAATATCTGGATGGAAATTATCCTAACCTTGAATTTGAAAAACATCCGATAACGATCGGTAATCTAACCAATCATTCATCAGGATTGCCTCAGTTTTTACCGGATCAGTCTGAAACATTCAAAAAACCGATGGACTCTGTCGCTCTCGCACTGTCTGATTTTTATAAGAACTATTCAAAAAAGAATTTTTATGAGGATCTTCATCAGGCTAAAGTGGATTTTGTACCCGGAACAGAATATAAATATTCCAATGTCGGAACACAAATTACGGGGGATATCCTGGAAAAAGTGTACCATAAAAGCTATGCAGATCTCCTTTCAGAGTATATTACAAAGCCATTGGAAATGAATCAGACCATTGTTGGTACGAATTCTGCACAGCTATTGACTTGTTATAACGAAAAAGGAAAGATAATGCCGAAAAATTTCACAACAATCTTTGCTCCTGCCGGTGGAATTATGTCCACCACGGAGGATCTCGTGAAATATATGCAGTATCATCTGGATGAGGGTAATATGTATGTAAAAGCATCCCATACTCCTCTTGTAAATAGTAAAGGAGATGGCATTGGATTGTATTGGAGGCTGCACACTTATGAAGACGGAACGCAAACTGTTTATCATACAGGAGGTACATTTGGCTTTTCAAGCGTACTTCAGATATATCCATCAAAAAACATGGGAGTCGTAGTACTTTCCAATGAATCGGATGGAGAATCCCAGGGGAAACTGCATGATATTGCAGATAATATATTAAGAAACAGTAGTAAAAAATAAAGTTAAAAAAATCAAATGAAGAACATTGCAGCGCTTGCGCTTATATCATCAATAGCTCTTGTATCTTGTAAAAAAGAAACAGCAAAAATAACGAAAGTAGATCCTAAAACCGGAAAAACAGTAACGGTAGAAGTTCCTGCTGATTCTGTAGCGAAAGTTTCAGAAAACCCGGCTATCAAAGATTCTGCGGGAGTTATTACACAGACTTTCAAGCTGGAAAAAGGTAAAACATATCCTCTTACCACTTATCAGAGAGATGTGAAGACTATGACTGACCCTCAGGGGAAATCCATCACCGCTACCAGCGAATCTACAGATGAAATGAATTTTGTAGTGGATGACATCAAAGGAAACGTATATGAAATGACCCTTAACCTTGTAGCAAAGAGAAGTTCTCAGTCGGCACAGGGAAAAACGGTAGTAGTAGACACCAAACTTCCTCTTCCTAAAGAAGATGATCTTAAAATGATCTGGAACGTCAACAAAGCGCTTACCGGAAACAAACTTCAGATGAAGATGGATACAAAAGGGAATGTGATTTCTATTACAGGATTTGATGCTGTTTACACAAAAGTAGGTAACGCAGTTGGTACACTTATCAAAGATGCCAATGAAAAAGCAAGCGTAGTAGCAAGCCTTAAGCAGTCATTCAACGAAAAAGTACTGAAAGACCAGTTCCATAAAAACCTGATGATTATTCCTAAAAAAGGAGTTAAAATCGGAGAAAAATGGTCAACTTCTGAAAATGCTGACGCCAGCGGAGCCGTTAAAGTAACCTCCAATTATGTAATGAAAAGCTTAGGAAACGGAGCTGCAGAAATTGCAGTAACCGGAGGTATTCCCAAGAAAACAGAAAAGAAAACTCAGGGACCTATCACCCACAGCCTGAGCAGTGAGCTTGTTCAGAACGGAACCATTAAGTTTGACGAAAGCACAGGATGGATAACCAACCAGAATATCAACGTAAAAACCACTCAGATAGAAACCATTTCCGATGGAAAACAGTCTCAGTCTATGAAAAGTATTTCCAATTCTTCGGTAATGGTCAACCCATCTGCTAAATAACTTGAATAAACATTCAGGGTTTAAAGTTCACATGTTAAACCCTGAACTTTAAACAAAAAAATTATGAAGTACATTCTTGAGTTAGTACTCACTGCCATTATTATTTTCTTTGTCTGGAATATTCTGAAAAGAATTTTCTTTAAGACATTCTATAGTTACCGTTTTAATAACAATAATCAAAACAACGGGCAGCAGGACATCAACAACTCGAATAAGAATAACAAAAAGAACCTTAAGTGGGATGCAGAAACGGTAGACTACGAAGAGGTGAAAGAGAGTAATGACAAAAGGTAAAAATTCCAAGAAATAAAAGATAATAACCAGCATGGCAAAAAATAAAAACTTAATTTATATTGCAATTTCATTAGTAGTATTTATAGTTTTAGCATTTTTATATTCCACTCCTGTATTTTCAGGAAAACAGCTTTTCCAGCATGATATCGTACAGTACAGAGGAGGAGCAAAAGAACTGCTCGACTATAGAGCCAATACCGGAAATGAAACCTATTGGAGTGACTCCATGTTTGGGGGAATGCCGACTTATCAGATGGGAAGCCAGTTTAAAGGTGATATCATCAAAAAAATCGACAGC
Source organism: Chryseobacterium sp. AG844 (assembly GCF_003182335.1). Taxonomy (NCBI): domain Bacteria; kingdom Pseudomonadati; phylum Bacteroidota; class Flavobacteriia; order Flavobacteriales; family Weeksellaceae; genus Chryseobacterium; species Chryseobacterium sp. AG844. The sequence continues at coordinate 48,282 of NZ_QGTV01000011.1, forward strand.
AATCTGAATTTCCTGCCAAGGCCGGTTAATTATCTCTTCCTGCTGTTTGCAGGTTTTTTCCTTTTGGGAATGGTAGTGGTCAGAAACTGGAAATATGCTCTTTTGGGAGCTACTTTCTTCGGACTTTCGACTTATTTTTATATCATTATTGCAGCCGGACATAATGGTAAAGTAAATACCATTGAATATTTCGCACCGCTGTTAGCCGGAATTTTACTGGTGTATATCAGGAAACAATACATCTGGGGATTCATCGTCACTACCCTTTTTATGGGGCTTCAGATCGCTGCCAATCACCCGCAGATGACCTATTATCTGTTTCTTGCTTTAGGATTCTTATTCCTTTCTGAACTGATCAGAGCCATCCAGAAAAAAACACCGATGAAGCACTTCCTTATTTCATCAGGAATTATCGCAGCGTCATGTGTTATCGGGGTTGGAATGAATTCACAAAGAATCATGGCCAATTCAGAATATGTAAAAGAAACGGTTCGTGGAAAGCAGATTTTAAATTCCGACAGCCATACTTCAGGAAAATCCGGAATGGACAAAGAGAGTATGCTGATGTGGAGCTACGGGCAACTGGAAACGTTAAACCTTTTCATTCCAAGATTAATGGGAGGCGGAAGCCAGGAACCCGAGGGAAAAGAAATCATGAACAGAGTTCAGGAGCTGGTTCAGGAAAATGTGGGTTCACAGGCTGAAATGGACAGAATTTCCAAAGGTTTCAGCGGGGTTACTTACTGGGGAGACCAGCCGGGAACTTCAGGACCTGCCTATCAGGGAGCAATTGTTTGTTTTCTTGCTTTATTGGGATTCTTTTTTGCCTCGAAAAAATACCGTTACTGGATTTTAGGAGCTTCCATCCTGACCATTTTACTGGCCTGGGGAAGTAACTTTATGCCATTATCGGATTTCTTTATCGATTATGTACCGTTCTATAATAAATTCAGAGCTCCTTCTTCAATCTTAGTGGTAGTAGAGTTATTATTCCCATTAATTGCCATTTTGGGATTATACAGATTCTTTACAGATGAAAAGTTGACTGAAGAATATAAGCAGAAAATTCTGATGTATGTAGGAGGTGGAACGTTAGGATTTTTATTGATTCTTTTAATCTTTGGAAAATCATTGTTAGGTTTTGCTACAGAAAACGAGAAAACCTACTTCCCTCCTTTCCTGCTTGATTATCTTGTAGATGAAAGATATAAATTATTCAGAATAGATGCCATAAAAGCATTCATTTATGTAGCGATTACTGCGGCAGCTCTATTCTTAACTTTAAAGAAAAAGCTTAATCAGAATATTGCTTTGGTAGTGATTGGGCTTGTAAGTTTATTTGATCTTTGGTCGGTAAACAAACGTTACTTAAACGATGAAAACTATGTAGATAAAATCTTTGCTGAAAATCCTTTCCAGACAGAAAGTTCAGATCTGCTGGCTGAAAAAGTACAGGGAAATCCAAATCTTGAATCTATTTTATCCAATGTCAACATCAACAAAACATTGGAGACTATTGCTGAGAAAGACAAAACACACTACAGAATTTACAACCAGACATTAGGAGTTACCAGCGAAACCAATACCTCCTATTTTAAGGCTTCCATCGGTGGTTATCACGCTGTAAAATTAAGAAGATATGACGATGTACTGAATGAATACATCAATAGTATTGATAGTGTAAAAACACCTAATGTATTAAACCTGTTGAATGCCAAATACATGGTTTTCGGAGGTCCTGAGCAGCCACAGGTTGTTCCTAATCCTAAAGCTAATGGCAATGCATGGTTTGTAAGTGATTTAAAATTTGTGGATACTCCTAATCAGGAAATAAAAGCGATCGGGACTATTGACAACAAGAAAACAGCTGTCATTGCTTCATCTGACAAATCATATTTTGATAACAAACCTGTTCAGGCAGATTCTACCGCATTCATCAATCTTACGAAATACCAGCCTAACGAACTTGAATTTAAATCTCAGTCGAAAACACCTCAATTGGCCGTATTCTCTGAAGTTTATTATCCTCATGGATGGAAAGTGTTAGTAGACGAGAAAGAAGTTCCTTATATCAAAGCAGATTATTTGCTTCGTGCCGTACATGTTCCGGCAGGAAACCACCATATCAGAATGGTTTTTGAACCTGAAGTGATTGAAAAAGGAAAATGGCTTTCTCTTCTTTCATTCGGATTATTTATCCTGTTGGCTGCATTTGGGCTTTTCTGGATGAATAAGAACAAGAAAAAAGAGATTGTAGCTGAACAGAATGCTTAAAATAATTATTGCAGTATGTCATTCTGAATGAAGCATAGCGTAATGAAGAATCTCAAATGAAACGTTAGCCACTCATAATTACTATGTTTACATACTGACTAATAAAATAAAAACAGTATTATACACAGGGGTTACCAACGATTTAAAGAACAGATTATATTGGCATAAAAACCCTGAAGCTATTGAAAAAAGCTTCACTTCAAGATATAAATGCTTTTATTTAATATATTTTGAACATTTTGGTGACATTGAGACAGCAATAAATAGAGAGAAACAAATAAAAGGCTGGACCAGACAAAAGAAAGAAAACTTAATTAATGGATTCAATCCAGATTGGAAATTTCTCAATGAAGAGATAGCGTGAGATTCTTCACTGCGCTTCGCTTCGTTCAGAATGACAGAAAGTATTTAAGCTAAGCAAATGGAACAGAAAAAAATACTGATTATCACCTATTACTGGCCTCCTGCGGGAGGTCCTGGTGTTCAAAGATGGCTGAAGTTTGCAAAATATCTACCTGATTTTGGTTGGAAACCTATCATCTATACTCCGGAAAATCCAAGCTATCCATTGCTGGACGAAACATTGATGAAAGATATTCCGGAAAATATCGAGATGGTAAGAACCAAAATCTGGGAACCTTATCAGCTGGCTGAAAAACTGAATAAGAGCAATAAAAAATTCAAAGCCGGACAATTTGATGTAGGCAAAAACCAAAGTTGGAAATCTAAACTTTCAATTTGGGTAAGAGGTAATTTTTTCATTCCTGATGCCAGAGTTTTTTGGGTAAAACCATCCGTTACATTTCTGGAAAAATACCTGAAAGAAAATAAAATAGACACCATCGTTACTTCCGGTCCGCCACACTCTCTGCATCTGATTGGTTTAGGGCTTAAAAATAAAATGCCGGACCTGAAATGGGTTGCTGATTTCCGTGATCCATGGACAGAGATTTCCTACTACAAACATCTGAAATTAACTAAAAGTTCAGATAAAAAACACCGGCAGCTGGAAAGTGCTGTATTTAAGAATGCAGACATCACTTTGGCTACAAGTTATACTGATGCGGAAAACTTTAGGAAAGCAGGAGCCAATGCCGTTTGTATTACCAATGGATTTGATGAAAGTGATTCCGGTAAAAAAGCAGAAGGGCAAAATAGCGAAAAGCCCAATTTGCAAATTGGACAAGCATTTACTCTAAGTTATATCGGGGTTCTTGAACAGCTCAGAAATCCCGAAAATCTTTGGAAAGCTCTTGATGAACTTATCAAAGAAAACGCTGAATTTGCCGCTGATTTTAAATTAAAATTTGTAGGAAGAATAGATGATAAAATCCTACAATCCATCGAAAATTCAAGTCTCAAAAATCATATTCTGAACCTTGGATATCTTGCTCATGGAAAAGCCGTAGAAGAGATGCAGAATTCCAATCTGCTTCTGATCACCAATTTCCCAAATGAATCTTCAAAAGGAATTATCCCCGGAAAAATATTTGAATACCTGGCTTCGGGAAAACAGATTCTCTCATTCGGTCCTGACAAAGCGGATGTGGCAAAAATTCTGGAAGAGACGCAGGCAGGAAAACATTTCAGTTATCAGGATACAGAAGCAGTCAAGAGCTTTATTCTTGAAAAATTCAATCTTTGGAAAAACGGAAGTCTTCTTGAAAACACCCAGCATATTGAGCAGTTCTCAAGAAAAAATCTTACTCAACAGCTGACTGAAGTTTTGAAATAAAAAAAGAAAGGAAGTTAGAGGCTGGAAGCTGGAAGTTTATTCCAGTCGACAACTTCTAACTTCTAACTTCTAACTTCTATATCGTCCACTGGTCATTCACAACGGCAATCAGATAGTATTTACCCTCAAATTCTTCGAATACGAAACGAACCGTTTTCCAATCCATATTACCGGATTTTTCGGTTCCTTTGACATAATTTTCCGTGAAATCAGCTTTAGGATAAATCTCTTTTAAATTATTCAGAGAGTTTCCTCCGCCGATAAATTTATTCACTGAATATTGTGAAGCTGTAAAGTCTTTAGAAAAAACCCATTTGCCAAGATAATCGTTGATGGTTGCTTTATAAGGATCTCCTGAACCATCCTGTGTCCCCCATGTAAACAAGGTTTTAGTAGGCTGGTATTTTTCAAAATCTGCTTTAGAAAAATGTTTATCTTCTTTCAGATTAACAAAAGCATACATTGAAAAACGGATCCCTTTTTGCGGGTGAATGAAGGAGGCAAAAGTTGCATAATCTTTATCTTTCAGTGCTTTCAAAACCTCATCATTAGCCAACTTTAAAGCGGCTTCTTTATCCGCATGGGTCTGAACCGTACCTGCAGTGTCTGTTTTATTTTGTGCAATAGAATCTATTTCGTTAGGAACAGGTTTCCCGGCCTCTTTCTTACAGGCTGTAATAAGGCTCAAAATGAATACCGCGATCAGTAATTTTTTCATATTTTACATTTTGCAATAGATAAAAACACCAAAACTGATGCCAAGCGATACATAATCTAAAGAGATAAAGACGATGAAGGTTAAGAGGTTTCGGCTTCTCATTTTAAAAATTACATCGTACATTTGTTAGATGGAAATATTGGACATTCTGATTATCGGGGCCGGACCTATTGGTCTGAACTGCGCCCTTGAAGCTCAAAAAAACAATCTTAGTCATGTAATCATAGAAAAAGGAACCATTGTCAATTCACTGTACAATTATCCTTTGTACATGCGTTTTTTCTCCACTGCTGAAAAGCTGGAAATTGATGAGATTCCCTTTATTTCTACTGCTCCAAAACCTGGAAGGCAGGAAGCTCTGGAATACTATCAGGGAATTGCCAGACAAAAAAGCCTGAATATTAACCTGTATGAAAAAGTTCTGAGCGTTTCAAAGAAGGATGAGATATTTGAGATCAAAACCACCAAAGCAAATTATCAGGCTAAAAATGTAGTCATTGCTACGGGGTTTTATGATATTCCTAACCTGATGAATATTCCGGGTGAAGACCTTCCGAAGGTTAAACATTATTATACGGAACCTTACCCCTATGCAAGGCAGAAAATTGTGGTGGTAGGCTCCAGTAATTCTGCTGTAGATGCAGCCCTGGAAACGTACAGAAAAGGAGCTGATGTAACGATGATTGTCCGTCATGCTGAGATTTCCAAAAGTGTAAAATATTGGGTAAAACCAGACATTGAAAACAGAATTGCAGAGGGCAGCATTAAAGCTCATTTTAATGCAGAAATGATCGAAATTAAAGAAAATTCTGTTGTTTTTAAAGATATGAAAGGAGCTATTCATGAAATTGACAATGATTTTGTACTGGCCATGACAGGCTATCTTCCTGATTTTGATTTTCTGAAAAATTCAGGAATAGAACTCAACGGAGACTGCCTGAATCCATTTTACCATCCTGAAACTATGGAAACTAATATTTCTAATCTCTATCTTGCAGGAGTAGTTTGCGGGGGAAAAGATACTCACCTTTGGTTCATTGAAAATTCAAGAATTCATGCCAATATGATTATTAATTCGATTCTTTCCAGATATTCATCGTAAATGATTACAGATATTAAAAAAAGTTTCGGGCAATTTCTACGAAATTGCCCGAAACTTTTTGCTTTTAATCAAAAGCGCTATATCATCTCTTTTTCTACCTTATTTTTATCCTTAAGCATCCATGGAACGATAAAATAAAAACCAATAGCGATAACTGCCGCCAGAACTCCTGTTCCGATCCATAATGTATTGAAACCTAATTTTTCTGCTATCAGTGTTCCTATATAAGGTGTTACAATAAACGCAATGGAAAATGACATTCCGTTCAGTCCCATGTAAGCGCCTTTATTGTTCTCTCCCGAACGTAATGCCGTAATCGTTGACATAAAAGGAAGTGTCCATATTTCTCCCACGCAAAGCAATGTCATAGACAGCACAAGGGTAATCAGACTGTAATCGAAAGCGAGCATGGCATAGGAAATACCACACAGGAAAGTCCCGATCAGCATAGTAAAAGCTAAAGTAAAATACTTCTCAGCAATCTGTACCAGTCCCATTTCGAGCAGTACAATCAGAAAACCGCTGTATCCCAGAATATATCCGATATTCTGCTGGCTCAGATGAGCTGTATCCTTATAAAATATCGTCAGGGTACTGAACAGCTGGAAGAAACATATGGAAAACAGCATACAGAATACACAATAAATAAGGAATTTACTGTCGCGGTAGGGTGAACTTTCTTTTTTAATAATAATAGCTTCTTTTACCTTTTTTGCTTTCAGTTTAGCTAATCGTGCCCGGTTTTTAAAGAACCAGATATACATCAATCCCGCCAGCAAAGCAGCCAGTGCATTACTGAAAAACAGAAATTCATAAGAAATAGCCGACAAAATACCACCCAGTGCAGGACCAATGGAAAACCCAAGATTGACGGCCATACGATTGAGCGAGAAAGCACGGGTAATATTTTCAGGTTTTGCATATTTAGTAATCGCCACCGAGTTTGCGGGACGGAACGTTTCACTTACAATACTTTGGGCTAAAATAATTCCTGCCAATCCGGCTTCTGTTGTAAAAAGCGGAATCAAGCAGAATAAAGGAACGCTGAGCAGCAAACTCAGACTCTGCACCCTGTACTCTCCTATTTTATCCGTAATCATACCTCCAAGCCATGATCCGATAACCGAACCTATTCCAAAAAAGCTCAGTACAATTCCGGAATTTTCAATACTGAAATGCAAATGATTCGTCATATAAACTCCCAGAAACGGAAGTACCATAGAGCCGGCCCTGTTGATGAGCATTACCAACGCCAGCATCCAACTCTCCTGCGAGAGTCCTTTGAAAGAACTCGTATATACGTTAATTAATCTCACAATAATATTTTGGGGAAATTTGACAGTGCAAAATTAGATAAAAATAACCCAAAAGTCTTTGTTTAAACCCTATTTTTATCAATAACCTTCAACAGACAATCAACTTTATCTTAAAAAACAGTTTTATCTGCTATATAAAAACAATAAACTTTTATAAAAATCGTAAATTGCAGTAACAACAGATGCTTTTATACTAAATTCACTTAGAAACATAATAAAATTTTAACCAATACTGAAGAATGATAACCTACGAAAATTTACATGATACGCTATCTTTTTACAGTATTGACTGCTGCCAATCCTATTACATTTCTTCCGGAAAACCCATTTTTGAATTTCCAAAAGCTCCTTTCAGAATGGATTATTATGCACTATGTATATGTACTGCCGGAGAAATCAATATTGAAATAGACCGTCAGAAATATAAAGTAGATGCTGACAGCTTTCTTATTGCAGCCCCCTCTACCATTGTGAAATTTGGAAAAACCAGTGATGATTTTACGATGAAACTGCTGTTCTTCGACAAGAACTTTCTGATTAAAAATATTTCCAATCCTTTTATCATTGAGAAAATGAATCTTTTCTCCAAAGGCTCATACAGCATCGTAAAAACTACGGCAACCAATTCTTCACTTCTGCAAAATCTTCTGGATTACCTCGATAAAAAATCGAAAAAGCAGGGAAAATTTACAGAGGAGATTATCCGTACCATTATTTTCAATCTGCTGCTGGAGACTGCTGAGATTATGGAACAGGAAAATGCTGCAAATCCGGAAAAGGAAGAAGGAAAAAAAGACCTTTATCTCAAATTCAGTAAACTGATCCGTGAAAATATCACCAGGGAAAGAACGGTTCAGTTTTATGCGGATCAACTTCATATTTCCAATAAATACCTCATCGAAATCATTAAGAAATCAAGCGGAAAAACACCTCATGAAGTGATTGATGAAGCATTACTGAAGGAAGCGTATGTCATGCTTGGAAATCCTGAGGTCACCATATCGGAGATCGCCTTTGAGCTTCAGTTTAACTCAGCATCAGCTTTCGGCCGTTTTTTCAAAAAACATACGGCACTTTCCCCTTCGGAGTACAGAACTAAAGAAAATATTCAGTCATGAGAATTTGGGGATAATAATTCTGAACTTGAGGATATATATCGCTTTCTGAATAGAGGTACCTTTATACTGTTAATTAAAAACAATAAAAGATGAGTACGATCAATTCAAAATTCGATAAAGTTTTAAATGCCTCTGAGCAGTTTGGAAATGTAAACCACGAACCGGATTCAAGCAAAGAAGTTCAGATTAACACTCCTGAAAAGACGATGCCTTTTTCCGACCAGATCGGAAATTATCAACGTAATAAAGGTATTCCTCAGCAATCATACGAAAACAGTAAAATCTATATTGTCGGAAGCGGAATTGCCGGAATGTCGGCTGCGTATTATTTTATCCGTGACGGCCGTGTTCCCGGTAAAAATATTATTTTTCTTGATCAACTGAATGTGGAAGGCGGATCTTTGGATGGAGCCGGTAATGCAAAAGATGGTTACATCATCCGTGGAGGAAGAGAAATGGATATGACCTATGAAAATTTATGGGATATGTTCCAGGATATTCCTGCTTTGGAGCTGCCTGCACCTTACAGTGTATTGGATGAATACCGTCTTATCAATGACAACGACCCGAATTATTCCAAAGCAAGACTCATTCATAACCAGGGACAGATCAAGGATTTCAGCAAATTCGGACTTGAGAAAAAAGATCAGCTGGCGATTGTAAAACTATTGCTAAAGAAAAAAGAAGAGCTGGATGATCTTACGATTGAAGATTATTTTTCTGAATCTTTCCTGAACAGTAATTTCTGGTTCTTCTGGCGTTCTATGTTTGCCTTCGAAAACTGGCACAGCTTACTGGAACTGAAACTGTATATGCACAGGTTCCTTCATGCCATTGACGGAATGAAAGACTTCTCATGTCTGGTATTCCCCAAATATAACCAGTATGATACGTATGTAACTCCATTAAAAAACTTCCTGGTGGAAAAAGGAGTGCAGATCCAGTTTAATACTTTGGTAAAAGATCTTGATATTCATATTAATACGGAAGGAAAAACTGTAGAAGGAATTATCACTGAACAAAATGGCGAAGAAGTAAGAATACCGGTTGGTAAAAACGACTACGTAATTGTGACTACCGGATCTATGACTGAAAGTACATTCTACGGAGACAATAATACCGTTCCTGAAGTCACCATAGACAACAGCAGTGCAGGACAAAGTGCCGGATGGAAACTGTGGAAAAATCTTGCCGCAAAATCTGAAGTATTCGGGAAACCTGAAAAATTCTGTAGCCACATTGAAAAATCTTCATGGGAGTCTGCTACCTTAACCTGCCGTCCTTCTGCTTTCACAGAGAAACTGAAAGAACTGTGTGTAAATGATCCTTATTCAGGAAGAACAGCCACAGGAGGTATTATCACCATTACAGATTCTAATTGGGTAATGAGTTTTACCTGCAACAGGCAACCGCACTTCCCTACTCAGCCGGATGACATCCTTGTGGTTTGGGTTTATGCTTTACTGATGGATAAAGAAGGTAATTATATCAAAAAAGCAATGCCTCAGTGTACCGGGAACGAGATTCTGTCCGAGCTTTGCTACCACCTTGGAATAGCAGATCAGCTGGATAATGTCACTGAAAATACCATTGTACGTACTGCATTCATGCCATATATCACGTCTATGTTTATGCCGAGAGCGATGGGAGACCGTCCGAGAGTGGTTCCTGAAGGATGTACCAACTTAGGTCTTGTAGGACAGTTTGTAGAAACCAATAATGATGTTGTCTTCACCATGGAAAGCTCTGTAAGAACTGCGAGAATAGCTGTTTACAATCTTCTTAACCTTAATAAACAGGTTCCGGACATCAATCCGTTACAGTATGACATCCGACATTTATTAAAAGCGACTCAGGCTCTGAATGATTATAAACCTTTCTTAGGAGAAGGAATTTTAAGAAAAATATTAAAAGGAACTTATTTTGAACATATTCTGGTAAACCGTCCTGATGAAAAAGAAGAACATGAATCTTTCTTAACCAGATTTCAGGAATGGGTAAAAGGAGTAAAAGACTAAAAATAAATCTCATGGATTTTAAAAATATAACGATAGCGGGAAGCGGCGTATTGGGATATCAGATCGCTTTCCAGACGGCCTATCACGGTTTCAAAGTTACCGTATATGATATCAATGATGAAGTATTGGAAAAAGCCAAAGGTAAATTCACCGCTTTAAGTGAAGCTTACAAAAAAGATCTCAGCGCAACGCAGGAACAACTTGATGCTACATTCAAAAATATCAGCTATTCATCTGATCTTGCTGAAGCAGTAAAGGATGCCGATCTTCTGATAGAAGCTGTTCCAGAAGATCCAGCCATCAAAACGGAATTCTATCATAAACTGGCTCAAGTAGCACCTGAAAAAACAGTATTTGCAACGAATTCTTCTACTCTTCTTCCAAGTCAGTTTGCTGAGGCTACAGGAAGACCGGAGAAATTTGTAGCCCTCCATTTTGCCAATGAAATCTGGAAGCACAATACCGGAGAGGTAATGCGGCATCCGGGAACTTCTCAGGAGGTATTTGATTCTTTGATCAGATTTGCGAAAGCAATTGGAATGGTAGCACTGCCTATCCAAAAGGAACAGCCCGGGTATATTGTCAATTCATTATTGGTTCCGCTGCTTGGTTCCGCAGTCAATCTCTGGGTAGATGAAGTCTCAGATATAGAAACGATTGATAAGACATGGATGGTCGCTACCGGAGCACCAGCAGGGCCATTTGGTATTCTGGATATTGTAGGAATTACAACCGCTTATAATATCAATAAGATGGAAGCTGAAGAAACTCAGGATCCACTAAAGATAAAAGCTGTAGAAAAATTAAAAAAAGAATATATTGATAAAGGAAAACTGGGAGTATTGACCGGCGAAGGATTTTATAAATATCCAAATCCCGCCTATCAGGACAAGGATTTTCTGAAGTAGAATCTTAAATTTCAGATTTTTAGCTATTAAAATCAATTATTCTTAAATTCTGATTTATAATTTTGTCTGTTGGAATTCGCAAAGGCGCAAGTTTATTTTTTAAACCGTTTTTAAGACGCAAAGATTTTATCTACGATAAAATTGATATTTGTTGCTCACTGGACCTTAGAACATTTATCAATTAATTAGTATAACACTTGCCGGAAATCTTCGATTTCCTCGCGTCTTAAAAATATTCAGAATGAATGAATTTCTTTGCGCCGTTGCGTATTCCAACAAAAACAACAAAAAGCAGGACTTCATTTGAAGTCCTGCTTTTTGTTTTATGATCTATTCCTGAAAGTTATTCAGGTTTATAAGAATCTTTCAATGTTACTGTTCTGTTGAATACCAAGGTATCTTCAGTAGAATCCTGATCTTTTGTAAAATATCCGATTCTCTGGAACTGTAATGGTTCTCCTACAGCAACTTCTTTCAGGCTCGGTTCAGCAAATCCTTTCACTGTAGTTACAGACTCAGGATTGATGAAGTTCAAGAAGTCTACATCTTTTTCCGCATCAGGCTGTTCCACTGTAAACAGTTGGTTGTAGATTCTTACTTCTACAGGAATAGCATGTTTTGCAGATACCCAATGTAAAGTTCCTTTTACTTTTCTTAAACTTTCCTCTGTTCCGCTTCCTGACTTACTCTTCTCATCATACGTAGCGTAGATCGTTGTAATCTCACCATTTTCATCCTTCTCCACTCTTTCAGCTTTGATGATGTAAGCAGACTTCAAACGAACTTCTCCTCCTAATTTAAGTCTGAAGAATTTATTGTTAGCTTCTTCCTTGAAGTCTTCACGTTCAATATAGATTTCTCTTGAGAATGGTACTTCTCTTGTCCCTGCATCTTCCTGTTCAGGATTATTCTCAGTTTCTAACCATTCTTCCTTATCTTCCGGATAGTTTTCGATCACTAATTTCACTGGATCTACTACTGCCATCACACGCTTGGCAACCTTATTCAGGTCTTCACGCACGCAGAAATCAAGCAGCTGAATTTCAATAAGGTTTTCTCTTTTCGCAACCCCTACTTTTTCAATAAAGTTTCTGATAGAAGCCGGAGTAAATCCTTTTCTTCTCATCCCAGAGATAGTAGGCATTCTAGGATCATCCCATCCGGTTACGACCCCTTCAGCAACCAGTCTCTGCAGCTTTCTTTTGGAAGTAATCATATAGGAAACATTCATCCTTGCAAATTCTCTCTGCTTGTTTTTAACCTTTCCTTCTTCATACACCTGGTCAAGATACCAGTTGTACAACGGTCTGTGATTTTCAAACTCCAGAGAACAAAGGGAATGTGAAACCTGTTCGATATAATCGGATTCACCATGAGCCCAGTCGTACATAGGATAAATTTTCCAGGCTGTACCTGTTCTGTGGTGAGGTTTATTCAAAATTCTGTACATCACCGGGTCACGCATATTCATATTAGGAGAAACCATGTCGATTTTTGCACGAAGAGACATCGAACCGCTTTCAAACTCTCCGTTTTTCATCCTTTCGAATAAATCTAACGATTCTTCAACAGGACGGTTTCTGTATGGAGATTCAATTCCCGGCTCTGCAGGATTTTTTCTTTGCTCGGTAATCACTTCAGAAGGCTGCTCATCTACATAAGCTTTTCCTTCTTTAATTAACTGAACTGCCCAATCGTAAAGCTGCTGGAAGTAATCGGATGCATACAAAACTTTATCCCATTTGAAACCCAGCCATTCAACGTCTTTCATAATAGAGTCTACGAATTCCTGTTCTTCTTTTTCAGGGTTCGTATCGTCGAAACGAAGGTTTACGGGAGCATTGTATTTTTCGCCCAGCCCAAAATTGATGCAGATGGCTTTTGTATGCCCTACATGCAGGTAACCATTAGGTTCAGGCGGAAAACGGAAACGAATCTGCTCTCTTTTCAGACCGTTTGCCAGATCATCTTCTATAATTTGCTCAATAAAATTGAGTGATTTTTTTTCTTCTTCCATTAAAGTAGCTTTTATTTTTTAGCAAAAAAAGTTTCACAAAGTTACGGAAAAATAAGCTTTTGTAAAAGTGGTAATTTAAATGCCTTACCTGTTGTATTTCAATATTTTTCACTAATTTCGGAAAGCTAATACCATTTTAACCATTAACCGTTATGGCTGTTTATATCTTAAGCAACCGGAAAATTATCCGGCATAAAGGTGAAAGAGTAGACTCTTTTTCCAATGAAGAATACTCGATTCCTAATTTCAGAATCGCCAGGTGCGATTTTGAGAATTATAAGGAGCCTTCAGCACAAATCAAAAAGAAAAAGGATTATACCAACAGAAATATTTTAAATTACAAGCTTTTTTCTGAACCCGAAAAACAGGGTTATGAAGAAGTTCTGGAGGTCCTGCTGAGCGAAAAAGGAATTAAAAAATCCTCTCTTACAGCCAATAATCTTGGCGGAACCCAAAGAATGTTTTATGAACTGTACAAAAACATGTCTTCTACCAAAGACAGAAGTGATGTCATGATATTCATCCATGGTTATTTATATGATTTTGATGATGAATTAAAAGCTATACTTGATCTGAAAAAAATATTTATTGATAATCCAGCCTCTCCTGTGGAGCATATTTTATTTGTAAGCTGGCCCGCCTCCGGCAGTATAATCCCGTTGAGTTATTTTGATGATAAAGCTTCCAGCATCAATTCGGGAACATCTTTGATGAGATTGTTCTATTTCTATACTCAATTTTTAAAAGATATTTTTTCCAACCGGGATCTTGCTCCCTGCAATCAAAGAATACATCTTGTGGCTCACTCTATGGGAAACAGAGTGCTTCAAAGTATGTTATACAGCCTTAAAAGGGAAAATATCCTTCGTGTTATCGACCAGGTTCTCCTGTTAAATGCTGATGTGAGCTATAAAGTATTTGAAGATGCTGAGGATTCATTTAATAAGCTGCCCTTACTGGCTAACAGGATTTCTATTTACTTAAACAGACAGGATATTATTCTGGCGGCTTCTCAGTTTACGAAAAATATTCTCACCCCAAGGCTGGGTAAAAATGGTCCGAGCGGTATTGATCAATATAAAGATATTGTGTCTGTCATCGACTGTACTTTTGTAAAAGATGATCTGCTTAACAATTTTAAATATGAAGCAGGAAACCATTGGGGATATCTTTCCAGTTCGCAGGTACAGCATGATATTTTCCAAAATTTATATGGAATTGACAGAAATCTTATTTCCAACAGGTCTAAAGATAATGAAAACATTTTCACAATTTTTTCTTAACAAATAATTAAAATAATCTCCAAAAAATGAATTATACGTTAAAAATCAGCTAAAAAATATCAGTATGGCACAATGATTGCTAATTCATTTGTTAGGGAATTACAATTTTTAATTATGGGACAGATTAAAAAAAGGTTTTCTAATATATTAAACTATATAAAGAAAGCCATTTTCGTAAAAGATGTGATTTAATTGAGTAACAACCTCTAAATCAACAAAATATTCGATCTATAACTGCCAGGTCCTCCTACAGACCGGATTAAAAAAAATTCAAATATTCTGAACAGGAAGGGATTGCAGGTAAAAACTGAAACCATACAAATCCATATTCAATACTATCTAAATATTTCAGGGGAATTGTTAAATAATATTAAATAATTCCCCACATGTTGTATAATTCAAAAAAGTTATCGACATTTACTTACCAATCAAATAAAATCAATAATATGAAAAATCTAAAGAAAATCAAAAGAGGAGAATTGAAAAAAGTCAAAGGGGGAAGACCACCGCTTGGGTGCAACAACTGGGATCCGGCAGCGATGTGCTGCAGAGCATGGGCACCTGACTACTGTGGGCAAACTACATGTCCGGATTCACCTCCACCATTATGCTAATCAACTTTTTCAGTTATATTTTGAACCACAGCAGCTCATTTCTGAGTTCTAAAACGGATTCAAAATTATTGACAAATAAAGCTCCAGTGCCCAAACCTTGAGGCATTGGATTTTTTTTGGTAAAAGTATACTGAGCAATGGCATTCAATCCAATATTACTTTCTAATGCTGAAGTAATCCACCAGTTTATATTCTGATTTTCCGCAAGGGAAATCCATTCATCAGAACCTGAAAAACCTCCTACTAATGCAGGTTTCAAAATAATATATTGTGGCTTAATTGTTTCCAAAAGTTGTTTCTTCTTTTCGGGATCTATAATTCCGATCAATTCTTCATCCAATGCAATCGGAGTAGGTGTTTTTGCACATAACTCAGCCATTTCATCCCAATTGCCGGCCTTGATAGGCTGCTCAATGGAATGGATATGAAGATCAGTAAGCTGCTGTAAAACCATCACCGCTTCGTTTTTACTGAAACCTCCATTGGCATCCACACGCAGTTCCAATTGATCTTTGGAAAACTTTTCTCTTAATTTCTGAAGAATAATATGCTCAGATTTCCAATCCACACCTATTTTTAATTTGATACAGTGAAAGCCTTTTTCCAGTTTTTCCTGAATCTGTTCTTCCATATACGTTGCGTCGCCCATCCATATCAGACCGTTGATGGTAATGGCAGATTTTCCTTCAGTAAATTCACTTGGAAAATATAGGCTGCCTCCATATTTTAAATTCTGCATAGCCTGTTCATATCCAAACCAGATTGAAGGAAACTCTTTTAGTTCCTGCTTCAAAAAAACGCTGTCCTGATTAATATTTTCACAAAGCCACTTCAGTTTTTCTTCATAATCAGGCCTGTCATCAAAACTCAGCCCTCTGAAAACAGCACATTCCCCTACTCCTTTTCTTCCCTCTTCGGAAATTGTCAGAATGAAGGTCTCTTTATCAAGCAAAACGCCGCGAGATGTTCCACTCGGGCGCTTAAATTGTAATAAATATTGTACGTAAGTTGCTTCCATTATTTTACGCTGTCGATACGCATAAACTCTTCTGCTTTTTCCACCATGTCGATACTTCCACAGAAGAAAGGAATTCTCTGGTGAAGTTCTGTAGGTTCTATCTCCAAAATTCTTCTGAATCCGTCAGTTGCTTTTCCTCCGGCCTGCTCTGCAAGGAATGCCATTGGATTACATTCGTATAACAACCTTAATTTACCATTCGGAGCCTGTGAATAAGAAGGATAAATATAAATTCCTCCTTTCAGCATATTTCTGTGGAAATCCGCCACTAAAGAACCGATATATCTTGAAGTGTAAGGACGGTCACCTTCTTCCATCTGGCAGTATTTAAGATAATTTTTTACCCCCTGAGGGAATTTGATATAATTTCCTTCGTTGATAGAATAGATTTTACCTGTTTTTGGGAAAGTCATATTAGGATGGGAAAGATAATATGTTCCTAGAGACGGATCTAATGTAAATCCGTTTACTCCGTTACCAGTTGTATACACAATCATGGTAGATGAACCGTAAATAACATATCCCGCAGCAATCTGATTGATACCTTTCTGTAAAAAGTCTTCCAGCTGTACCGGAGTTCCCGGTTCTGTAACTCTTCTGTAGATGGAGAAAATAGTCCCTACAGAAACATTTACATCAATATTGGAAGATCCGTCCAAAGGATCAATCAGTACAACATATTTACTTAAATGTCCGTTTTCACCGCATTTGATATCAATAAAATCATCATTTTCTTCAGAAGCAATACCACAAACAACCTCTCTCTGAGACAAAGCCGTAATAAAAATTTCGTTAGCGATTACATCAAGTTTCTGCTGTTCTTCTCCTTGGATGTTCTGGTTTCCTGCAGCTCCTGTTATATCTACAATTCCGGCCTTATTTACTTCTCTGTTTACCACTTTCGAAGCCAATCTTATTGCACTTAGAAGACGAGAAAATTCACCTGTAGAATACTGAAAATCGTCCTGTTTATCTATAAGAAATTCTCCTAAAGTCTGTAATGGTTGATTTGACATATTTTTCTTTTTACGTTTTGCCCAAATTTCGGAAAATTTATCGCATTGAGAAAATTTAATTAAAAAAGAGATTAATCATTGTATTTCAGAAAGATACAAACAAAACATGACATTACACGAACCCTTTACTGAAAATTATACCTCCTAATTTGTTTAATCAGAACCCAAAAAAAATTAATTTATTTCATGAATTGTTGATTTTAAGGAAATCTTAATTCTATCTCCGCGTAAGGCTATTTCATATCTCGTTGTAAATTTATAATTTTGACGTCCGTAAAAAACTCATATAATTTTTTATCTAACAATTTTATTTTTAACAATTTAATGAAAATTTTCAAGTTTGGTGGAGCATCGGTAAAAGATGCTGACAGTGTAAAAAACGTGTCCATGGTTCTAAAAAGCCAGGGATTTGCCAAATGCTTGCTGGTGATTTCAGCAATGGGTAAAACGACAAATGAGTTGGAAAAAGTTGTAGAACTTTATTTCAAAAAAGATAATTATCAAACTGAGATTGAAAAGATAAAACGAAAACACATTGAGATTGCGGAAGGACTTTTCCCTGAAAATCATGCGGTTTTTGCTGAAATCAATCTTTTCTTTGATGATATTGATTCTTTTTTACGAAGAAATAAATCTCCCAACTACAACTTCGTATACGATCAGGTGGTAAGCTGTGGAGAAATGATCTCTACTAAAATCGTGAGTGAATACCTGAATGAGATCCAGTTTACAAATCAGTGGCTGGATGCCAGAGATTATATAAAAACGGATAATTCATACCGGGAAGGTACGGTAGACTGGACAAGAACGGAAGAATTTATTTCCCATCTTAATCCTGAAATCTGCTATGTAACTCAGGGATTCATCGGTTCTGACGACAACAATTTTACGGTAACATTAGGAAGAGAGGGTTCCGACTACTCCGCTGCTATTTTTGCTTACTGCTTAAATGCTGAAGCAATGACAATATGGAAAGATGTACCGGGAGTAATGACCGGAGATCCGAGAAAGTTCAGTGATGTAACCCTTCTTTCCAATATTTCTTATGAGGAAGCTATAGAAATGGCTTATTATGGTGCCAGTGTTATTCACCCTAAAACATTACAGCCGCTACAGCAAAAAAATATTCCTTTTTATGTAAAATCTTTCGTGGATCCAAGCAAAGAAGGAACAAAAGTAGGTGCTTCCGAAAAGAACCAACAGGAAGAATCTTATATTCTGAAAGAAAACCAGGATCTTTTGAAAATCTCTACAAGGGACTTCTCTTTCATCGCAGAAGATCATATGAGCCTGATTTTCGGATATTTATCTAAATATAAGATCAAAGTTTCCCTGATGCAGAATTCTGCAATCTCTCTGGCATTGTGCCTGGAGGATAAATTTAATCATATTGATGAGCTCAATGAAGAGCTTCAAAAAATTTTTAAAACCGAAGCAATTAAAAATGTATCTTTATTCACAGTAAGAAATGCGAAGAAGGATCACATTGATAAATTTTACCATGAAAAAAATGTATTATTGGAACAAATCTCCAAGAATACTCTTCAAATGGTAACACAATAATATTAATTGCGACTAAACACACATGAGTTTAATTTCGAAAAACGATCTGATCAAAGCTTCCGGCTTAAATAAAATTGGGTTTCTCAAGAACCCGGTAGCATCTGCTGTGATGAGCATTGCTAAAATAAATGAAGTAAATAAATTATACGATAAATTAAAAGACAAGGAAGGCAAAGACTTTTTCGACTCATTTGTGAGAGAAAGAAACCTAAGCTATGTAGCTTTTGAAGAGGATCTGGCAAAGATTCCGAAAACAGGACCGTTTATTCTGGTTTCCAATCACCCGCTGGGTGCTATTGACGGTATTCTGATGTGCAAGATCTTATCAGAGGTTCGTCCGGATTTCAAGGTAATGGGGAATTTCCTTTTGGAAAAGATCAAACCTATGGAACCGTATGTAATCGCTGTAAATCCTTTTGAAAACAGAAAAGAAGCTTACAGCAGCTCTTCTGGAATGCGTGAAACACTCAAGCATTTACAAAACGGAGGCTGTGTAGGTATTTTTCCGGCAGGAGAAGTTTCCAACAAAAACAACCCTTACGGCGAAATTTTAGATAAAGATTGGGAAAAGACGGCACTTAAGCTTATCAGAATGGCTAAAGTGCCGGTAGTTCCTATGTATTTCCATGCCAAGAACAGCAGACTTTTTTATCAGGTAGCTAAACTTCACCCGAATTTACAGACGCTGATGCTTCCTGCAGAAATGATGAATGACAGGGAAAAACCTATCAGAATCAGAATCGGACGTCCTATTACCGTAAAGGCAATGGACGACATGGAAACGATTGAGGAATTGGGAGAGTTTCTGAAACGTAAGGTTTATATGATGAAATCTTACTATGAAAAAAGAAAATCTCTTGCTCAAAGCATTAATCTTCAAAATTTATCGGTCAAATTTCCTTTACTCAAGGAGGAAAATATTGTTCAGAATATCATTGATGAAACACCTCTGGAAGACATTATCAAAGATGTTGATAAATTGAGAGGAACTGAAAAAATGCTTTTCAGTAACGGAAATTACGAGATTTACTTTACGACTTACGAGGAAATCCCTTCTATTATGAGGGAAATCGGACGTCAGAGAGAGCTCACCTTCCGTGCGGTAGGTGAAGGAAGTAATCTTCCGTTTGACCTTGATGAGTATGACAAACATTACCACCATCTTTTCCTATGGGATAACGGTGAGAAAAAACTGGCCGGAGCTTACAGAATGGCATTGGGTAGAGAGGTAATGAAGAAATACGGTATCAAAGGGTTCTATACAAGCTCTTTATTTGAGTTTGAGCAGGACATCCATCCTTTTTTCAAAAAGGTGATTGAAATGGGCCGTGCATACATCTGCCAGGAATATCAGCAGAAGCCACTTCCACTCTTTCTTTTATGGAGAGGAATAGTACATGTATGTCTGAGAAATCCGGATCATAAATTCCTTATGGGTGGTGTGAGTATTTCGAACAAGTTCTCTGAGTTCTCAAAATCGCTGATGATTGAGTTCATGCGTTCCAATTATTTCGATTCTGCAGTAGCACAATATATCACTCCTAGAAATGAATATAAGGTAAAGCTTCGCGACAGGGATAAAAATATTTTCTTTGAAGAAATGGAGTCTGACCTCAACAAGCTGGACAAGATTATTGATGATCTTGAACCTGAATTGAGGCTTCCTGTCCTGATCAAAAAATACATCAAACAAAACGCAAAAGTAATTGCTTTCAACGTAGATCCAAACTTTAATGATGCGATAGATGGATTGATGTATATCCGAATCAGTGATCTTCCGGAAAACACGATTAAACCGGTATTGGAAGAGATGAGTGAACAGATCAGAAAAGAGCAGGAAAATAATCCGACTGATAATCAGTAAGTTTTTAACTTTATTAAAAAAAAGTACGATGAATACTTGCTTTGTATACTAAAACTTACTACTTTTGCATCACTTTAAAACAACGAAGTAAGTCAAACAAAAATATAATGGTTTCTTAGCTCAGTTGGTAGAGCAATGGATTGAAAATCCATGTGTCCCTGGTTCGATTCCTGGAGAAACCACTTTAAAACCTCTGATTAGTCAGAGGTTTTTTTGTTTTTATGGATTAATGATTAAGCACAATATTTGGGGCTATACAAATACCTGCATTTTTGTGATAAAATTCTTTCTTTTAAAAGGACATGAACTGTTATTTAGAATTTCCATCTTACAAAAGCTTCCATGGCAGCATAAGTAGCAAGTCCCATTTTGTGATAGGTCTCTGCCGTTTCTCTGTTTCTTTCTTCTGCTCTCTGCCAGAATTCTCTCATATCTGTCCCTTGAAATACTACCCCATCTTTTTGAGATTGATGTTTAAAAATCCCATAGCGTTTTTCCAAAATTTGATCCGGACTTAATGGTACTGCCATTTCTATTTCTTCAATAGACCACTCTTTCCATGCTCCTCTATATAACCATAACCAACAATCTTTCATGTATTCCTTCGATTTTAAATTTTTAACAGATTCAAAAACAGCATCCAGACACACTTTATGTGTTCCATGAGGATCTGCTAAATCACCAGCCGCATATATTTGATGTGGTTTTACGCTGTCTATAATATCCGTTACAATTTCTATATCCTCTTTACTCAATGGCTTTTTTTCTATTCTGCCTGTTTCATAGAAGGGCATTTCCAAAAAATGAATCTGGGTGTCTGGTATTCCCACGTAATAACAAGTAGATCTTGCCTCCCCTTTCCTTATTAAACCTTTTATATGTCTTACTTCAGGAATATCAATATCACTGTTTTTCTTATTTTGTAAAAATTTGATAGCTTTATCAAAAATCTTTTGTGCTGCATTATTTTCAATGCCAAACATTTCATTATAATCACATACAAAATTGGCAAACCGCAATGCTTCAGAATCTGCTACAGCTATATTGCCGGAAGTTTGATAAGCTACATGAACTTCATGACCCTGTTGGTGCAGTCGTATGAAAGTTCCTCCCATACTGATAATATCATCATCCGGATGCGGACTGAATATAAGTACTCTTTTTTTGGCAGGAGTTTTCCTTTCCGGCCTGTTACTGTCATCTGCTCCCGGCTTACCTCCCGGCCAACCCGTTATGGTGTGTTGTAATTTATTGAAAATCTCAATATTGATATTGTAAGCCGGACCTTTGTCTGCTAACAAATCGCTCATTCCGTTTTCTATATAGTCAGAATCGGTAAGCTTTAATATAGGTTTCTCTATTTTTTGGGCTAATCCCAAAACTGCTTTTCGGGTTAATGCATCAGTCCATTCTATTTTTTCTACCAGCCATGGAGTATTAATTCGGGTAAGCTTATGAGCTGCTGCCTGATCCAATACAAAAGTTGCGTTTTTGTGTTCCTGCAAATAAGAAGCCGGCACCAGGTTGGTAACAGGACCTTCTACAGACTCTTTGATGATATTTGATTTAGATTCACCCCACGCTAATAGTATTACTCTTTTCGCCTCCATTATTTTCTTCACTCCCAATGTAATAGCTGTTCTGGGGGTATTCGATAGTCCCAAAAACTCATTGCTGGCTGCCACTCTGGTGATATGATCTAAAGCTACAAGTCGCGTTCTGGAATTTTGCAGGGAGCCCGATTCATTGAATCCGATATGACCATTACCGCCAATACCCAGAATCTGCAAATCTATCCCACCTAAGGCTTCTATTTTAAGTTCGTACTCTGTACAGTAATCTGCTATTTCCTCTTTGGGTAATGTTCCGTCAGGAATGTGATAGTTTTCAGGAAGAATATCTACTTTATCAAACAAAAGTTCTTTCATAAAGCGAACATAACTATGTACGGAATCCGGTTCCATAGGATAATATTCGTCAAGGTTGAAAGCAATTACGTTTTTGAAACTCAATGCTTCTTCTCTGTGCATGCGTACCAATTCAGCGTATAAGCTCTTGGGTGAGGAGCCGGTAGCCAAACCTAAAATGCAGGGTTGTTTTTGAGACTGCTTTACACGGATAAGGTCTGAAACCTCTTTTGCTACGGATTTTGAAGCTGAAAGTGAATCTGTGAAAATAACCGTTTCTATCTTTTCAAATCTTTTTTCAAATCCTGTAGAAGAATCTATTGTGCTTTTTAACATAGTAATTTGGTTTTGGAAAGTGATAAAATTAAATTATATATAGAACTTGTATTTCTAATTTCAATAAAAAACAAAAAAAAAAGAGATACTTCATATATACATCATATCATTATATAATTAATTATCAACACTTTAAAATTAAAAAGATAAAGTCTATTTGTGGCAATGATTCTTCCAAAAATATTTTTGATTTTTTTATTAAAATCTTCAGTACCAAGGGTATTATACCCATTTGAATTTAATAATTCATGAGCTACTATGGCTGTTGCTTCCAATTCTTTAGTCTCAAATTGAATTTTTGGTCGTCCAGCACCAGCCTCATCAATAGTGTAGGTTGATCCCTGTTTAAGTTGTTTTTTTAAGACATTTTCGACGATACTATCACTCTTATATTTTGTACCAATTATAGAATGAATATCTTTTTTTTCTTGCCTGTTATTATTACCACTAGCGAATAGTAGAGGTACCATTAAAACATTTAGTATTTTCATCATATTAAATTTGTGTTTCACAATTAAAAAGAAGCACACCCATTTCTGACTGTGCTTGATATATTATTTTTAGGATGTTGTTTTCGCCATTCTGCATAATCCATAGGTTGGTATCCCGAACCGCAACTTCCTTCATATTCGCACTCACCTACATAATAAGCATCATAATCCGCATTATCCCACCATTCTTTAAATTTTGGAAGACTGAAAAAATTATTTTCTTTTATAACCTTAAAATCATCATCATTCAAAAAATAGCGAAGTCTAGCCATCATCTTATTATCATCATTAAATTTTTTATCATAATTATATTGTTCAGCAAAATATGCCAAGTTTGCCATTAGTTTTAATTTTTCGTTTCTTGTAAGGTCAGTGGATTTATCACGTCCCAAAAATTCTAAATAGCTTTTGATATTATCAATAATAAATCTATTTTCAGATGGGTCATTTGGTATATGGAGTTTTTGAAGAAGCTTGAATGTATCTGCATGCAGTTTGAATTTTCCATTACACACTTTAGCCCAAAAAAGCTTACCAAAATTCCGGGGATCCTTTTCATCAAATTTTGTTTTTTCTATAACCCATTTTAATAAATCAGGATCTTTTGTATATCCGAAAGTTTTAACTAAACTTTCCATGAAACTTTGATCATTTAAAATAAGCCATTTAAATTGTGGCTTACTATCATTAAAAAGGTACATATTACGTGCAATAATATATCGTGGAACTTTAATTTTAAAAGAATTATCACCATTAATATTTATTAATTCCTTTAATAAAAGCATTGGAAAAATAAACTGATTATTAGTATTGATAAAAGTATTCTGAGTAGTTGAATAAAGTTCATACTTATTTTGTTCAAGTGTCACAGGATTGCCATCAAGGTGATTACCAAATACTGTTATGTACCCATTCTTTTGATCAATACTCACGCATTTATTAGAGCTATGACTGATTGAAAAAATAGTTTCAATCTTATTGTTAAAGGATTCAGCTTTTGGTTCAATATAACCATTACTGATCAGATCATCACAGATAATAGAAGAAGCTAATTTTAGATCTTCTACATTCAAATTATAAGGATCATCATATTCAACTTCATCAGACTCAATTTTCTCTTGTAGTTTAATATGTTTTTTAATATTTTCAATTAAATTTTGTGATTTTGTATATTGCTTGTTTGTAGTATTCATGCTGTTATTTTGTCCCATACTATTACAAGCAATGAGTAGTAGAATAATTGTAAAAATATTTGAAGTTCGCATCCCAATTTGTGTTTAAAAATTAAAACAAGCATATTTAATTATGAATTTAATCCGGAGCGCCTACACTATCAAATCCTTCTGCGTAACTAATTACTTCTTTTAAATTTGGAAGATTATAATAATTATTTTTCTGCATTTCTTCTTTCAACTTGGGCCATTTAATCTCACTTCTTGAATCATCTTCAAAATATGCTCCTAAAATATTCCATCTAAGATCCCAGCCATCCTGATTCCTATGATTTTTTTTGAACAGGAAATCATAAGTATTTGCAAGATAAGCTACCATTTTAATTTTTTCATTCTCTGAATAATTATTGTATTCATCTGTTTCTAATAATTTTGAAACAAACTCCATTAATCCATGTAAATCTTTAGGATTAGAGCTCTTTTGATAAGTATCAGTCAAACTCTGCAATATCCCTTCCCGTATTTCTAATTCTTTATTACAATTTTTGGCAAATATAAGTTCACCTATTTTATATTGATCTTTAGATTGAATATATTCATTAATAAGCATTTCATTAAATTTAGGTTCTTTATCATAACTTAAATTTTTAACCAATAATTTTATAAAGTTTTTATCATGAGTCACTAACCAAATGATATATGCTTTGTTATCATTGAACAAATACATATTTCTGGCAATAATTCTTTGATTATTTACTTTTCTTTGCTCTTTTAGATTTACCACATCTTTCCAGTGTGGAATTTCAACTTCGACTTGTGAGCTTGATTTTCTAATAATTTTACTAGATTCGATATCACTTAATGTTGGATATTCTTTTTGATAATCAATAATTTCAGGTAAATAGTAAAAGTCGGTGAAAAGTTTTCTTTTTTTGTCAATATATCCTCCTTCATAATCAACACTATTATTACTATAAGTTACAAAACTTCTGTCACATTTATCAAAATAGTTTACGTATAAAAAATGTGATTGAGAATCTGAATCAATGATTCTTCCAAAAATATTTTTGATTTTTTTATTAAAATCTTCAGTACCAAGAGTATTATACCCATTTGAATTTAATAATTCATGAGCTACTATGGCTGTTACTTCCAATTCTTTAGCCTCAAATTGAATTTTTGGTAATCCTGCACCAGCATCATCAATAGTGTAGGTTGATCCCTGTTTAAGTTGTTTTTTTAAGACATTTTCGACGATACTATCACTCTTGTATTTTGTACCAGTAATAGAATGAATATCTTTTTTTTCTTGCCCGTTATTATTACCACTAACGAATAGTAGAGGTACCATCAAAACATTTAGTATTTTCATCGTGTAAATTTGTGTTTCACAATTAAAAAGAAGCACACCCATTTCTGACTGTGCTTGATATATTATTTTTTAGGATGTTGTTTTCGCCATTCTGTAACATTCATAGGTCGGTTATCCGGGCCACATGTTCCGTTGTATTCACATTCTTCGACAAAATATTCATCATAGTCTGCATTATCCCACCATTCTTTAAATTTTGGAAGGTTGAAATAATTATTTTTCTGTAAAATATTTACCTCGTCCTTATCTAAAAAGAATCTTAACCTTCCCATCATCTTAGAGTTATCTCCATATCCAGAAACAAATCTTTTGTCATACTTATATTGTTCAGCAAAATAAACAATATTCGCTAGTATTTTCACTTTATCTTCCTTTGAAACACCCGTTTCTTTGTTATTAAAATCAGCAAAATATTCAATATATCCTTTGATATAATCAAGTAAAAATCTATTCTCATTTGACATATCGTTTGTTATATCTGGAGTATAAATCTCTTGTAAAATTTTAAAAGTATTAGCATGTATTTTTACTGTTTCATCACATTGCTTTACCCAAAACAAATTCCCATAATCAGACGGATCTTTTTTATCAAACTTTGTTCTTTCAATAACCCACTTCAATAAATCCATATCCTGAATGTAGCCAAAAGTTTTTACTAAAGCCTCCATAAAATATGAATCATTAAGGGTAAGCCATTTGTATTGAGCCTTATTATCATTAAACAAATAGAGGTTACGCGCAACTAATGTCTGTATGTTCTTCTTTCTCTGCTCCTTCAGATTGTGTATATCTTTCCATAAATATTTCTTAACTTCATTTCCATTTGCATCTTTATAGTTTTTTGAAGCCGAATTTTCTTCCTGAGCTGCTTCACTATATGTTTTTTGATAATCAATAATCAAGGGAAGTGGATAAAGATCAGTAATGAAGTTCTGATTTTTAACTACAAATACACCATTATTCTCTGCGTTATTTGGAAAAAAATTCAACTCCTTGTCACACTTATCAATTAAATTGATATACAGAAATTTACTGGTTGAGTTTTTATCAATAATCCGGTTAAAAATCTGTTTTATTTTATTACTAAATTCTTCATTGCTGAGAACTTTATAACCATTATCTAAAAGTAATTGATTCAATATTGGAGTTGCTACTTCCAAATCTTTATCGGAATACTGGTATGGATTATCAAAAGAAGGTTTTCCGTATTCTAATTGTTTTTTTAAAACTATCTCAACAATTTCATCATAATGATATTTTGTGTCAGTAATAAAATTGGCATCTTTCTTGTCCTGCCCTTTATTATTACAACTAATGAATAATAGAATAGCCGTTAAAATATTAAAATTTTTCATCATTTATTGTATATGTGCTTTTATGTTAAAAACACAATTGGATCGAGCTATGTTGATTTTTTCACTTATTCAGAAGAGTGTTCCATAATTCCTTGCACCCTTATTAGGCTATCTTTCAAATCATGTAGTCCATAATAATTGTTTTTCTGAAATACTGAGATGATGTTTCTATCTTTTACTATACTATTATAGAGCACACTTTCGGCATTCCAAACAGCCCTTCCGGAATTAACACCTGCAAAATTCAAATAAAATGGGTCAACTGTATTACCTATGTAAGCAAGTATCTTATATTTTTCGTCTGTTGTAAAACTATTATTATCTTTCAAAGCATATCCAAAATTTTCTAAAGCATTAAGTAGTCTATTTTCATCTGATTTCGTATGTTCTTTTATATAATTTAAAAGTTCTACCCTTATTTCTAATTCTCCCTTACAGTTTTTAACAAAAATAATATCACCAATAGCGGAAGAGGTTTCATAGTTATTCAGATACTCGCTCATCACAAGATCATTGAACTTTGGTTCTTTAGTGAAACCAAATTGCTTTACAAGAGTTTTAACAAAAGAAGGATCTTGTGTAACAAGCCACGTTATATATGCTTTATTATCATTAAATAAATACATATTACGAGCTACCAAAATCTGGTTATTCTTCTTTTGTTGCTCTTTTAAATTAGGTATATCTTTCCATTGAGTTACTTTCAATCGGCCTTCATTTGTTTCTACTTCAATAGGAATATCTTCTATTTTTTTTAAGTCAGGATAGTTTTTTTGATAATCAATCAGTAATGGAAGTGGATAAAAATATGATATTAATTTATTATTTTTTGATACATAAATATTTTGGTACTCTGCAGATAGAGGAACAAAAGATAGCTCCTTATCACATTTATTATAAGTATCTATTTTAAGAAAATTACTAGAACTAGTAAAATCAATTCTTCTACCAAATATTTGTTCTATTTTAGCTGCAAATTGATCATTTGTAATATTCTTATAACCATTAGAATGAAGAATAGAGTCTTCCAATTCAATTAACGCAATAAGGTCTTTTTCCGAATAATCACTAAAACTTCCATATTCCTCGGCTGCACCTTTTTTTAGCTGTCCTTCAAGAATGCTACTTATTTCTATTTTTTGCATAGTATTATTTTTTACATTTTTATATGTAAGTTCTTGCTTTTTTTCCTGGCACTGAATAAGACAAAAAAAACAAGAAGCAATTAAAAGCTTCGCAATCCCTAATTTATCTTGAACTTTCTCCATTTTCATCCGATTTAATATCTAATTTTAATGCTTTCTTACTTGCTTCATCCGCAGATGAATAATTATCATTATTTCCTAACTTATCAATATCTTTAATAACATAACCTTTAGGCTTATAAAATCCTCGGAATATTTTATAATGTTCTGTACCATTTTTCTCTTTCCAAGATACGAAAACATTACCACTGCAATTATAACTTGACATTTTAAGTTTATCAGATTGATTTCCTCCAAGACAAGCATAAATTTCAGTTCCAGGTAACTTTCCAAAAATAAATGTAGCATGACCGGAAGTTTCTATTTTTGTTCCTGTAGAATCACAGTCAGAAAATATAGCTACGGCACCAAAAAAAACCTCACATTTTTCTGCTTTTGTACTACTAAGAAACATTCTTGATCCAGCAGAATGTGGACTTGGCAAATCCTTCTGTTCTATACACCAACAGACAAATGAAGCACACCATGCCGTACCACTTCCAGCATCTGTTCCTCCTCCATCTTTATGATAGGTTTTTATTCTACTATCTATACTACTTTCATCTTTTCCTCCATATAATTTCGCTTCTGCTACAGCAATTTCCATCCATGGACTTCTTCCAGCCAAATTCAAATCTGTTGCTTTCCCCCACTCACATTCAGATGTTTTGAAAGTTTTCGAGGTATGATCATCGAATGCTTTTTGTTTTTCTGCGTAATTGTCAGAATCTTTTCCATTTTCATCTTTTGTAGCGACCATTTTACCTACTTTTTTACTTACAGGTAAGGTATCTTTAGAGCCATTGACGATTGTATTAATTCCTTTCCATTTGAAAAAGGCCATAGAAGATATTACCGCAGCAGAAATATTTGTTAAAACTAAATCTGGGTCTGCTATAATATCAGCACCTTCCTTTTTAGTATATGTATTTGCATACTCGTATGCTTTTCTTCCTGTAAGCTGTATAAGTCCTTTCCCTCTAAAATTCCAACCATCCTCTGCTTGGGTGTTTCCTAATTCTTTGCCCTTATCACTTGTAGGAGAATAAGCCCAATTGGCAATATTTTTTTGATTTTCTAGAGTTACACCTGGCTGGTTTGGTTTATCTACGGCTCGCCCCCAAAGCTTTGCATTATCTCTTCCTTCCTGAGTCCTGAATGCCGCAAATGTTCCAGGTAATTTTTCCCAAAACCAATTAAAATTTTCTCCTTCTTTTAAATGAAGGGTCTTTCCAGTTTCTACTCTGGCTTGTGCAAATAAATGTGCTTTATTCCAACAAGTATTCATTCCTATTTCCTTCATATATTTTGTATAGGCAGCCGCAACCAGTGTCAGGATATTAGGGTCAGCAGTTGGAAAAATTTCCTTTAGCTGATCAGCAGTTACGGGAGCATTACATCTGGGACATCCTCCCCCTTCCCTCTTCACCTCCGCCATTTCCACCACCACAGGCATCACATCATTATCAATAGCTTCGGGGGTCTCTTTCTGAGATACTTTAAGAC
Organism: Chryseobacterium sp. AG844; assembly: GCF_003182335.1. NCBI lineage: Bacteria > Pseudomonadati > Bacteroidota > Flavobacteriia > Flavobacteriales > Weeksellaceae > Chryseobacterium > Chryseobacterium sp. AG844. The sequence goes on from NZ_QGTV01000011.1 coordinate 78,229, forward strand.
AGCCACTTTCGTAGAAGATAAACTGCTTTCTTAGTTCCAGCATTTCTTCTTTTGTAAAGGGGGTTCCGTCTTTTTTATACGCTTTAATCCCCAGTTTTTCCATATCCTCTGTTCTAACCAGATCCGCTGGAAGTGTACTGTTGATCGTAAACTGGCTTTTTTCTATTTTCCAGACTTTCTTTTTGGGATCTGCGGGATCCTGAACCTGGCGGGAAACCTGCGCTATGTAATAGTCAAAGTTTTTCGGTGGATTTTTCCATTCTTCTTTTGCGGTGAAGACCACTTCAAGCAGGCCGTCTTTTCCTGTTTTTTCCTCGTTATAACTTTGTTTGCTTTCGTGGGTATAGGTGATATGATCTTTTTCGTTTAATCCTTCTTTGGGAATCTCCTTCAGCACATCAATCTTCAGAGTTTCTTCCGTCATATTGACGGTATGAACCCAAAGCTTATGGGTTTTGCCATAGAAAGTCTGCATCCGCTGAATATCTTTACCATCTTCGGTAGAGAACATAATCGATACAATTTTCTGTTCCGAAGTGATGGTCAGTTCTTCATTGGAATCCAAAACTTCAAGATAAGTTGTGGTGCTGTCTACCACCACAGGTTTCGTTCCCTGAATGGTAATATTTCCCGGAAGTACAATATCCGCAGATGAAGCTGCCTGAAGCTCTACCGTGAATACCAGACGGTAAGACGGGTTCGGATTTTCTGTCGTTTTAGGGATAGCAGCCAGCAATTTTTTCTTGTAATCATCATTCGTGATGATAAGGAATGAAGCTTTGCCTTCGTTATTAAGAGTAACTGTTTTCTCTTCCAGCATGTATTTATCTTTCTCTTTATAGAAATCATCACCTTCGCCTTTTACCCAGATTTTTACTTTTAACGTCTGATTCTGCAGTCCGTCAATTTCAATAAATCCATAGGTTTCCTCTCCGAATCCTGTTTCGGTACGTTTCACACCGGTTCCATAAGCCCACAGCGCTCTTTTTACAGCAGGTTCAGAAACCTTTACTTTCGCTTCTATTTTCTTTCCATCGGTATAATCTCCTGTTAAATAGGCAGAAATAGTGTATTCGCCGAGATCATTGAATGTAATGGTCCCGTCTCCGTTATTGGTCACTGTATCAGGAACTTCTATTTTTATGGCTTCATTGCCAGCCAGCGCAGCAATTCTTGCCGTTGCCGTATATTTTATTTTTGTTCCTTTCGGAATATTAGCTGCCGGAAGGGTAAATTTATCTATGACATTTTGAATCACCTCAAAATTAAAACAGTCTGATCCGGAAAAACCAGGCTGCTTTCCTGCTCCCAAAGGATTAGCATAAGCTTCGAGTATATATTTCCCGAAATATTGATTGCTGGCCAGTTTTGCATCATTATACAGAAGTTCAGCTACCTTTTTATTGATGGTGCCTGTTCTGAATGAAGGAGAGTTTTCAAATAATGCCACTCTTCCTAACCCATCTTTTTTTAGGTACCAATATACAGAAGTACCCGAAGGCATATAATTGACATTAAACTTCGAAGCCTGCACTTTAATGATATCACTGAATCTCACCAGACCCGGTTCTCCTTTTACTCCCATGACACCCAGACTGTTTTCAATCTTAATCTCCACAGATTGCGGTTTGGGATCTGTGGGATCTGTAAATGCTTCTACCGTATATTTACCGGCATTTTTAAAGGTAAGAATGACACGATCGCCAGCACCCGTTACAGAAACAAGGTGTGATGAAGAAGCTCCGGAAGAACTGTTATACAGAACAGCTGTTCCCTGCTTTACGGTCCAGTGAACGGTATTTACAGGCATAAAGAATCCTCTGTTCAGTATTTTTGCCTGATCTGTTGTACTGTTGAGTTTACGTTCAATGGATACAGGTAAAGGAATATTAATCAACGTTGAAGAACCTGGACTAACAATTTTCTTAACAAAATCCTGTATAACTTCCACATTGAGAGAGCATTTGGCATCGCCTGCTTTTTTACCATAAGCTTCCAGCCGGTACTTTCCTTCTGTAAGTCCATCGAATATTTTACTCATGGATTGGCTGAAACTGCTTCCCAATCCAATAAATGTTTTTATTTTATCTTTTGTTCCTTCCCCTTTGAACAACGCCCAGATGATTTTTTTCTCATCACCTTTGAACTGGGCTTTTAAGTCCAGGTTATCACCACCAAAAGGGTTCATAACAGGAAGAAGCGGGCCATTCATTCCTTTGATATAGTAATAAGTACCACTTAATTTATCACTCGGTATCGGTCTTACCATTGAAATGGATGACACTGCTATGCTTGCCTGAGAAGCAGAGGATGACGGCCATTGTGGCGAAGTATTGGCTACTGAAAACTCATCAGCTTCTTTGACATCTATCTGTGAAACATTATTGGCCTGCCCGGTGGTTGCAAAAGCAATTGTTCCGGGAACACCATATCCCGGACAGTTCCCTGTAGAAGCATCCAACAGGATTTTCATACTCTTATTGAATTCTACGTTTTCGTAGTAGTCTTTATATTTGATATTGCATTTGCCTTTACAAGGATAGGTTTTCCCGTCTGAACCTTTGCAGTTCCCGAATCCGTTTCCGCCTCCGAAACTATCTGCTTTATCATCAAGATAAGTCGCTACAGGTTTATTTTGTGCAAAATATTTGTTTTTGCCCAGTTTTTTTTTCTGGCTTTTCACTTCCATCGGAACGGCCGTACCATTGGAGTTGTTGGTTACAGAGCTGCTGCAGTACGCAGTGGCTCCTTCTATAATGATGTATCCTTTATCCGCCATGTCATTTGTTCATAAAGATTAAGTCATTGTGATCGTTTCCCGGTATACTGTTTTTTCTCCATCTGACAATATAAAGTCAGCGCTCTTTTTGGAATACTGTTTTTTTCGGGAATTATATTCCATTTGTATATTTAATTTTACCTGATACGATCCCGTCTGATACAGGTATTTTTTGTCCAATTCTTCTTTTATATGAACCGGAACTTTGATTTCAGAGGTAAAAAAGGCTTCAAATCCATATTCTCTCTGTTCGGCAATAATAATTCCGGTACATTCTACATCCCCGATCCCTTTGATATTCCAAACAATGGATTCTTCATTTTTTCCTCCATTGTCTACATAATAAGGAGCAAATAAAAGGAGGTTCCAAAAGGGTTCTTTCAGTTTATTTTTATAAAAGACGGCTTCATCTTCAAACGCGGTCAGATATTGGTTTCTGAAAACATCTGCATTCTGGTATTTTTCCTGAAGTCCGGCTGTTTTGAATTTCCAGTCTTCAATATTTTTCTGATGATCTGCAGCGCCAAGAAAACTACCTTTTTCATCCACTTTTATTTCCACAGGATAGGAACTCTGCTCCAGCACATGTAGGATTTCCATAAATTTATTTTCTGATGGGAAAGGAGAATCTTCCATTTTCTCTATCTCCCAGTTTTTTGTATGGTCCTCATTTACCTTTTCCTGAAGGGTAATTTTAAAAGATGAATAGAATCCTTTTGCTTCTCCAAACTGTATCTCAAGAGCATTTTCCACCTGATATTGGTGGGTTTCTGAAGTATATTTCTGAAAAGGTTTTACTCTTGTTTCTACCATATGGGATTATTATTTAGAAAAATACACTGCGCTATTTATGCTTACAGGTTAATAATTTTATTTTAGCCACATTTGTTCGGATATTATTTAACCACTCAACCTGTTACTTTCTCATAAAAGAGTAAACATATTCTTTACCATCAGTACATTCATAAAATATCTGATATTTATAATAATTCTGATGTAAACTAATGTCATCCAACCTCTTTTTTATTGAAGAAGCATTATTTTTTAACATTAATGTATCAGATGTACAGGGTATTTTATTGACAATGATTTTATAAACTGTTGTATCCTTAGGTTGATCAACATTATATTTAGGTTCTCTTAATACCTCTTTTGCATGATTTTCTGTTTTTATTTTTTCTAAAAGCATTTTTTCAGATGAACTTAAAGTGCCTTCCTTAGGTGTTGTAAGCCAAAATACAATGAGAAAACCATATCTATAAATGATAAGACACAGTATTGCAATAATTCCTATTATTAAATATTTCTTCATTAATTTTCTGTATAATATTTTTTTGTTTTTTCATCATAAAAGTAAAATTTAGAATTTTTATATACTCTTGAAAAAGGCGTTGGACTTTTTACTTTTAAAGCATTAAAATTCTTTTGTAATACAGTTGTAGACGTTCCTCCATATCCCATTCCGCTACCAGGTGTTGAGTAGGTTTTATTTTCCTGATTTACAAATTGGAACTCTATAAGCTCAAGATCTTCAAACCATCCCCACACAAAAGCTTCATCTTTTGTATACATATGTCCGAATTTATCCCCTTTCGGATTCTTTGATATACCGCTGAATTTCACACCTCTTATTATAGAGGAATCATTTGCATTTTTATACATAAGCACAGGATCCCAATCAATATCTATCTGGTAAGTTATTTGTGGAAATGTAACACCAAAACCTGATGTGTCTGCCGGAGATAAATGAACAACTTTTTCAATATTGAGTTTTTGATTTTTTAACACGCTTAAAACTCCTTCTGCGAAAGCTCCTCCCATACTATGGGAAACCACCATTATGCGACGCTCTTCCTTAAATATTTCCTGATAAAATTTTGATGCCTGATTTTTAAGTCTGGCTTCTGCAAACTCTTTACCTTGTTTATATCTATCTCCTCCTGATGAAAACTTTGTACCGGCACCATTTATGAAATATTCTTTTGTGGATTTAAAATACTTCTTAGCACTGCTTTTAAGCCCAATACCCCAATATTGTTCTCCCCATTCACTGCCTGCATATGGCATTTTTTTATTCCAGTATCCACAAATATAAATAATGATTGGCTCCAGAACTTTAAATGAAACTTCTGCTCTTACGTTTTGCTCAGGAAATTTAAAAAATGCATACACTCTTAATTTAGATATTTTCCGATCCTTAGGAACAATATAAGATATCTTCTCTTCACCTGTTACCTGAGAAGCATTTGCTAAAGGGGTATCATCATACTGTATCGCCCACTTAAGAGCTTTTAATTCTGATTTCGAAGGAGTTCTGCTATACTGTGTTGCTTTAAAATAATACTTAACTCCCTTTTTTATAATCTTAACTTCTTTTGTACATTCTATATCTTCATAACATTTCACTGCCTTCACAAGTAATGACTGAGTTTCGCCTTTCCCCTGGTATTCATCAAATTTTTTCCCACCTTTTTTCCCATAAAAGGTGTTCTCCTGAGGAGATTTAAAATCCAGAGTTCCCTTGGAAGCATCTTTCATGATATGTTCTGCTTCCTTATAGGATTTCCCAAAGACATTTCTTATAATATTTCCGCCTTCGCCTGCCATATTACTGCATTTTTACCTGTTTACCGCTATTGATAAGCACTTCCCTGGCACTCTCTACATTAATGGCATCTTTTGTACTGATGTAAGAGCCGGATTCCATATTTTCTGTAATATTTTTCGCTGTAGATTTTCTGCCTGCTTCTGCTGTTTCAATGATATTACTTGCTGTCAGGTTGTAGTCGTCATTGGCTGTTTCTGTAATATCTTCCCCAGCCATAATATTGACATTCCTCTGAGCAGAAGCAATGATATTTTTACCTGCATTGATCTGCACATTTTCCCCGGCTGTGAAGGTGATATTTTTTGGAGCATTCACCACAATATTTCCTTTTCCATCCATGAGATAAGTATTACCACTTGGATCTTCAATGAAGATGCTTCCTTCCTGATCGTTAAAAATCACTTTATTTCCACTTCTTGTCTGAATAGATTTAAGATGGTTATTAATGCTTCCTCCCAATGCAACCTGTCCGTGGAACATTCCTCCCATCGCAAACGGAAAATCGGGATGATGGTATTCAAAACCTACCATTACCTGATCTCCTACTTCCGGCACAGCAACAAAACCTCTGTTTTGAGTGACCATATCTGTTCCTCCTGCATCGGGGCTCATCATTCTGATAAAATGAGTGGTATCAGGATGTTGCTGCCAGTCGAATCTCACCTGTATTCTTCCCTGATTAAGCGGATCTGTATTGGAAATAACGGTAGCCACCTGCGGCTCGGCTTTAGGCTGTTTAAAATCCGGTTTCGGCATAAAGCCAGTGCCTTCAGCAATAGCTTCAAAACTTCCTGTATAATATCCTCTGGCATTGACTTCGTGTGAAACTTCGGTAATTGTAAGTTTTGTAAAATAGGAAGTCTGGCTGGTATCCGGTTTCCGCATTTCCATATCTGCAAGGCATCCCGGATATAAAAACGGAACAGTTGTATTTCCTGAAACCGTAAATACTTCTACAGCAGCACTGCCTGCAGCACTTTTCTGAGAATCACTTACATCCACAAACATATTGGCATTAATGGGAGCCGGAGAAAGTGAACGGGTTTTAAAGATATTATTGTTCAGTTCATATGCTTTGGAGGGTATTTCACCCAAATGTCTGATATTATTTTCAGAGCCTTCCATTTTGGTATGGCTGCTGCTGTTATAGCCGAAAAACTCAGGATTGGTGTGCACCGCATTGAGTTCTACCTGCACATCTGTTGCGTTGCTTCCGTATACAAGCCGGATCGGTTTTTCTGAAGGGGGAAGTTTTCCGAAATGAAGCACCTCGCCATCGTAGTAGAACTGCTCTCCGTAGGCTTCGGCTGTTCTTACAAGATAGTTATAATGGGTTTCGTTATATTGTGAGCTATAATTGATATAGCTTTTATTCTGTGTATCTACTCTGAAATCAAATTTCTCTGATCCCAGGGCTTCTTTAAGTATTTTGTTGGCAATAATTCCTGTATTCACAGCCTGATCACCTCCAAAACTTTGAGTATGGGGAGCTGCATCCATCAATATGGTAGGACTCTGGCCTCTCAGCACAATATTTCCAAGGCTCATTTTTTCCTGGCTGAATGCAGCTTTGGTGATAACTCCTACAAAAGTTCTTTCCGGGCTTTCACTTTCGTAATCTTTGTATTTGAAAACAATGGTGATTCTTTTTCCCAAAAACTGGCGTGCCTGTTCCAGCGTATGGTTTTGAGCTTCCCCGAGAGAATCATGAGCTAAGATCAGCTCAAAATTGTGGTGTCTTCTGGCACTTTGCTGCAGACGGAAATGTTTGAAGTGTTTGATAATTTTGCCTTCAATCACAATATCCAGTTTCACCACACGGTTGATTCCGGGAATATGATTCTCAGAAATCTTATCTGAATTCGAGATATTTTTATTCATAGTGATTAGGTTTTTTCAGAACTTTATTTGGAATAAACAGTCGTTCTATAAGGTTAAAAAAGGCAGAACAGCAGCCCTTGAAACGGGTGTACTATTCTGCCTGATATTTAAATTCTGAATTTGCTTAAGAAGGCCATGCTCCGAAGTATGATGAATTCCCCAGATCGATCTGTTCTGCACTTACCACAAAACTGATATACATACTGTTGTCATCCACAGCATCGAAATCTACTTCATGCTGGATTACATAACCGTTATTCCACTTCAATGTTGTTAATGTTCCTTCTTCGTGAGATTTGTTGAAAGTGATCTCTCCTACTGTAGGCTTATATTTTCCGTTCAGTAAACTTTCCAGGATGTCTGATTTTTCAGTAGCTTCTACTGTGATTTTGATAAGAGCATTGGAAGGATCTGATGCCACACGCCCTGAAACGTCCGTAGATCTTGATACACTGTAGTTAAGCTTTAACAGTTTTTGCCCTTCACCGTTGTTGAATTTTAAAATTCCTCTTGAATTTCTTTCTGCCATGATTGTAAATTTTAATGGTTAATATATTGTGATTGTTTGCTTTCTATATCACCAAATATAGATGTATTTACAAAAAGCAAATTACATTTATTATTAAATTTCGAAAAGTGTAGTAATAATACGACTAACACCCGTTAGGTAAATTATCTCTTATAAATCAGGTGTTTGCTGCTTTTTATCACTGAAAATCGGATGATTGTATTGACTGTTTAAAGAAACAAAACTATATTCCAAAAGCAACTGTAAGAAAAATCTTAAATACCAGGGCAAAAAATCTTTTAATAAAACGCTTTGAAAATAACGTTAAAAAAAAACAGAAAAAATTAAAGTACCAAAATACTGATGAACAGTACATTGAATACTGAAACCAGCTTTAGCAGGATATTTATTTGAAAAAATAAAACAAAATACTTGCGTGGTATTATAAAATGTTATACTTTTGCAACACTTTAAAACAACGAAGTAATAAACGAAAACATAATGGTTTCTTAGCTCAGTTGGTAGAGCAATGGATTGAAAATCCATGTGTCCCTGGTTCGATTCCTGGAGAAACCACTTTAAGACCTCTAATTTATTTTAGAGGTTTTTTTGTTACCTTATTTTCCTAAACCAATGTGGGATCAATTTCAATGATTTTTTTAAGCCTGATCATAATCTTAAACCTTCTTAGCACGACTAGAAGTACGATGATGTAGTAAATAAGTAAATCAACTATGCAGCCAGTTCAAGCATTCAGTAATCTGCAATTTACTGATAAAAACTTCAGCATTCACTTCCGGTTCCGGTGAAAGTCTAAGCTCTACTTTCTGGCTGGAATGCTTGATAATTTCGGAAACCGCGTCTTTATTAATGATAAATTTCCTGTTGATCTTAAAGAAAATTTCAGGGTTCAGCTTCTGAATAATATCTTTAATGGTATCATCATAAATATAGGTCTGATGGTCTTTAGTAGTCAGGAAAAGGTACTTTCCGGAGGCAAAAAAGTAGGCAGTGTTATGCTCGTCTATTGATTTGAGTTTATTTCCTTCTCTTACCATGAAACGTTTCATCACCTCATCGCCTGCCTGCCGCAGTGATGAAATAGATTTAAGAACCGGTTCAGGATCAAAATTATTTCTTATGGAGATAAACTTTTGCAAAGCTTTATGCAGATCCTCTTCTTCAAAAGGCTTCAGAAGATAATCAATGGTAAAATGTCTGAAAACCCTCATGGCATATTCATCAAATGCAGTAATGAAAATAATAGGGGTAAAAAGCTCTATCTGTTCGAAAATTTCCAGACTCATTCCATCCCCAAGATGAATATCCATAAAAATAAGATCTGCCGAATCTTTTTCAAAGAAATCGATTGCCTGTTTTTTGGAACGAAGAATAACAGTCTCTGTAACAGGGACTATGCTCTGTGTATCCAAAAGATTTTTCAGATAATTCACAGCCAGCAGTTCATCTTCTATAATGGCAATTTTCATAACGATGCAAAAGTACAAAAAAACCGCTGAAACAATTAAGTTCAAGCGGTTTCCTCTGTATTGAATTTGATATGAAGTTCTATAAATTAGGGTTATTCTTCTTCGCACTCATTGGATATTCAATGGTATATCGCGGATCATTCTGCTGAAGAATATACTCGTTGCCACTAATGGTGTGGCTTATCTTTTTCTGATTTGCTCTTCTTAAGTCGAACCATCTTTGTCCTTCCAAAGCAAATTCTCTGAATCTCTCATCCAGAATAAATGTCATAAACGCAGCAGAATCCATTGTGTTTACTGCATTTTGTACTGAAGTATATCCTTCCGGCGTATATCTGTTTTTTAATACTTTCAGTAATGTTTCTTTAGCTTCAGCCAGTTTATTCAGCTTTAATAATGCTTCAGACTTGATAAAGTACTGCTCCGCTGTTCTGAAAGACACTTTGAATTCTAAACTTCCTCCTTTAGTGACTTTATACTTACTACCATTTTTTTCAAAATACATGCCAAACCTTTTATCTGCCGTAGAATTGTATGAAGAAATCAGTTCCGGAGATGCAAAAGATAAATTTTTGATTGAATTATCCCATGTATTATCCAAAGCCATGATTGACTCCGGGGAAGCATAATGGTTAGGTGGTGTGTTTAGCGTATTTAAATTGCTCAGATCTCCTTTTACTGCCAATACCTGATCTGCATAGTTTAAAGCCTTGTTCCAGTCTCCTTCATATAGCGCTGCTCTTGCTTCAAAAGCCAGCAATGCTGTTTTTGAGAACCTGTAATTAACTCCCAGCGGCTGCTTCTGCTCAACCATCAAATCCTCAGCTTTTTTAAGATCTGCATGAACCTGATTGTACACCTCCTGTACTGATGATGGCTTCAATACCTGTTCAAGATCGATTTCAAGACTGATCGGGACTCCTCTGTCAGTAGAAGCTGTAGCGCTATTGTACGGTTTACCATATAAATTCACCATATCAAAATACAGGTAAGCACGAAGAGCATACGCCTCTGCTAAAATCTGATTCTTTTCAGGAGAATCCTGCATGGTTTTGCTTCCTTCATTGATAATCTGATTCAGATAAAAGTTCACGGAATAAAAGCTTACCCATGGAAATTCCGTAGATGCCTGATCATTATTAGCGTCTTTCCACATCGCAATTTCACGATAGGAAATAAAATCTGTTGAATTATCATCGATATTCACCTCATCGGTACGAAGGGCTACCAGTGATTTGTGAACAGGATATTTTGAATACGCAGATGTAAGGACTTTTCTATAGTCTTCAGTAGTCGTAGGAATCACTTTTCCTTCCGGCTGAATATCTAAAAACCTGTCGCATCCGATATTGATAAAGCTGATTGCTGCAAAAGCTATGATTGCTGTAATTTTTCTCATTTTTCTCAAGTTTTAAAAAGAAACATTAAATCCTACGGTCACCGACTTGGTGATAGGCTGTGCATAAATATTACCATACGTTTCCGGATCGAAATATCCTTTGTATCCGTTGCTGAATACAAACAGGTTACGTCCTTCAACGCTCAGTCTCAGGCTCGAAATCCCCATAGGATTTGTAAATTCTTTAGGAAGTGTGTACCCTAAACGGATGCTGCTGATTCTGATATAGCTGATTTCTTTTGCCCATACATCCAGTAAGCTGTAGGCATTGGAACGGTTTCCTGTAAACCATTTATTGGCCATCCATCCGTCCGGGTTAGCTTCCATATCAGGACTTGTAATTCCCGGAAGCGAACTTCCAGCTTCATAAATATCTCTGGTGTAGTTTCTTCCTCTGTCTAACTCCATACCTCGGTAAGAAGGAGTTCTCATTACTGTCTGCTTCAGGTTGAATGTTGCAGAGATGGTAAGGTCAAAATTACTTACTTTAAAGGTGTTGATAATCCCTCCGGTAAATTTCGGATCTCTGTCTCCTACATAAGTAAACAGGCTTCTCAGCTCAGCATTTGAAAGTTTGGTATCAACAAGCTGCCCTGGCAGGAAATCTGCATACACATCATATAACTTAAAGAATTCTGCTGCTGAAACCTTCTGATCTCCTTTCCAGAATAATGGGTTTCCCTGTTCATCCATTCCTGCTGTTTTCAAAGCAAAAACAGCATTTACCGGAAGTCCTTCTCTTGATGGAAGCAATGCATTATCACGCGGCTGCTCACTCAATACTCTGCTCTTGTTATGTGCAAAGTTAATGGTAGTCGTCCATTTGAAATTATCATGATTGATGTTTCTGGTAGATATCGCCAGTTCAAAACCTTTGTTGGTAAGGCTTCCCCAGTTCATCATCGTATATTCGAATCCTGTTTCCAAAGGAGTTTCTTTCATACTGATCATATCCGTACCTTTTCTGCTGTAGACATCAGCGGTAAGGCTTACACGATTATTGAACAATCCCAAATCAAGACCTAAGTTGGTATTGGTTGTTTTTTCCCATCTCAGTTTATCGTTAGGAGGGCTGAGAACATTGATAATGGATTCTTTTCCTCCCGGAAGAATGGTGGCATCATTATATTCACCGATAAAGAATGGTGAGGTGTTTCTGTCGATATTTCCCTGAAGACCGTAAGATGCTCTCAATCTAAGGTTGGATACAGCAGAAATATTTTTCATAAAGTCTTCCTTCGTTACCAGCCATGATCCTGAAACGGCCCATATCGGAAGGTATTTATACTTTTTGTTAACTCCAAAGAGGTTAGTACCATCATATCTCACACTTCCAAAGAATGTATATTTCTGATCATACGTATAAGAAGCTGTAGCAAACATAGATGCATAGGCATTCTCGATAGGAGCTGCTTCACGGTAGGTTTCATATCTTTTATCAGCTGCAAAACTTGAATTCGGGAAAACAATTGCTGTGGCTCTTCTTGTTGCAGGATCGTACCCGAAAGCTCTCGTGATGGTTGTATTATCTTCTGTTTTACGGATTTCTGTTCCTGCCATCAGATCAATCTCATGCTTATTGATCTTTGTGCTGTACGCCGCCTGTAATTTCCAGTTGTACTGGAAGAAATCATTATCCCAATTTTGTTTTACCGCACCAGCCGGCAGAAAGTAATTGTATTTACCGTCTTTGTAATAACGGGTATTTTCTCTCATTTTTCTGGTGAAGTAAGTATTCTCTGCTGCAAATTTCTCTGTTTTATTAGCATCATACTGAAGTCCCAACTGAGAAGTAAATCTTAAACTTTTTGAAGCTTTGTATTCTAAATCTAAAATTGCTTTCAAAGAGTTATTTTTCAGTGAATAGTTGGTATTTTCTCTTTCTTCGAGGAAGTTGAAAGGAATATAACGGTCTTCAAAACCATCCATATCTCTATCATAGTTGTAACTTCCGTCTGCATTGAAAGGCTTCAGATATGGATTGGCATTTCTTGAATAGTTAACAGGGTTTATTGAAGCATCAGCGTCCGTTACAAAAGATGTACGTTCACTTTGTGTTCCGAAAATAGAGATTCCTGCATTTAACTTATCGCTTAATTTGTAATTGTTTTTTAAAGTAAGGTTATAACGCTTAAAACCTGTACCGATAGTTGTTCCTTCTTCATCATAATATCCCAGGGAGAAATAGTAATCTGCGCGGTCACTTCCTCCTGAAACACTTAATCCGTATTGTTTGTTGATGGCATTTCTATACAACAGTTTGCCCCAGTCTGTATTGTTATTTCTTAAACCGTTAATTTGTTGGCGTGTGAATGAGTTCAATGCATCAAAACCTCCGTTTCTGAAAGCATCAAGCTGGTTATTCTGAGTCAGAATTCTCATTACTTCTCCTTTATCGGCACGGTACGTAAGATCTGCGCGCTTGGCAAGCATCAGTTCCAGGTCTACTTTTTCAGAAGCATTTAAAAGATTTAATTTATCAAAATCAGGACGAGAGGTAACGAAAGTGTCTGCTGAGAAGTTCAGTTTCAGACTTCCTTTCTTTCCTTTTTTGGTGGTAATAGAGATTACCCCATTTGCAGCTCTTGCTCCATAAATAGCTGTTGCTGCGGCATCTTTAAGGATGGTAATATCTTCAATATCATTAGGGTTTAAGCCTGCGATAGAGAAGTTCTGGAGCTGATCAATATTGTCTTTATCCGTAAAATTCGGAACATCATTTCCTTCTAACGGAAGACCGTCAATGACCCATAGCGGATCCTGGGGACCGGAAAGGGAAGCTGTCCCTCTGATTCTGATCTTCGCCGGACTTCCCGGAGCTCCCGTTTCAGGAGTTACTGCCACACCGGCAATCTGCCCTGCCAGCATCTGATCTACACTGGCAACACCAGCCTGGCTGATGTTGTCCATTTTCACGGTAGAAACCGCTGAAGTCTGCTTACGCTTTTCAATTTTCTGATACCCTGTGATAATAACTTCCTGGATTTTATTTTTATCCGAAATCTCAGAAGTCAGTCTGATGGTATAGTTGGTCTGCCCTTCATTCAGCTGAATGACTCTGGATTCATACCCAGGATAACTTACCAATACCGTTTTTGTATCAGCAGGGATTTCCAATGTAAATTTTCCGTCCTTATCGGTTACTGTACCTACTGATACACTTTCGATAATTCCTTCCAACTCCGTTTTTGTAGACACCGATTGGGTCTCGATTTTTATAGATGCACCGCTGATAGTCTGAGAAGTATTTCCGTCTTCTATTTTCCCGGTGATGGTTTTCTTTTGCTGGGCCATTGCTATATTAGCAGCCAAAAGAGGTAAAAGTATTAGAGTTTTTTTCATTGCCGTTTATTTGTTTAAAGCCTCTTGTATACGAATTATTAAATCTGTGTAATGTGCTCTGGAAGCATCATCACCTCTGTACCTTGTTCTGTTCAGTAAATCCAGAACTTTCTGAAGTTCTGCTCTCTTGTAAGTTGTCACTTCAGATACTCTTTTCATGGATGAATAATTGATATTCCTCAAACCATGATCATCTTCATGAAAATTACAGATGGTAGGCATATTCAAAGTATCATCTACTTTCAATCCTTTCACTGCTGTTTTTTCAAATAATTTGTTCACAGAGACAATCAAAGCATCCACATAATTTTTCTGAGTCATTTTCTCAAGCATCGTAAGGCTTCCTTTTTTACTGAAAATGGCAGTTCTTACCTGATCAAATAAATTCTCAACCGTATAGATTTCTTCTTTAGAGCCAGACATCTGATGTTTCAGCTCATTTTCAAGTAACCTCAACAATCTGTCATCCATAAACAAAGAATAGATATTTGCATACTGCATTCCTCTTGCCATGGTATATGGTGTCTGCTCGAATGGTCCCATTGGTGAATCCTTAACCGGATACGTTTTTTCTGTAATCGGATTAAAGAATAACCATTCCGGAAGGTTGATGGCATTTTTAACAAGATAATCAACTGCTCTTCTCTGAATTTCTGCAGGTACAGCTTCGTAAGCTTTCTTTTTGTTACCAAAAACAGTATTGTTCAGGTAAATTCCTCCTACATTCGCCATCACATGACCTGTATACAAATCCCACTGCCCGATCACGCCCAGATACAGTTTTCCGGCATCTGTGTATTCTTTACCATCTTCATACGTCCATTTCAGGAGGTTGTTAATTACCACTTTCAGGTTTTTGATTCCGTACTCGCTGGCTTTCATCGCATCATCACCTAAATCTTCAGACTGCGAACGTGGATCAATGGTTTCCAGGTAGCTCTGCTGCTCTCCATAGAAGTACATCGGGTCATCCTCGTGTTTTTCAATTAAGTTTTTCAGCGCTTTTTTCTCTACGAATTCATCAGGATACCAACGGTACCCCCACTCGATGGCATATTTATCGTAAAGACCAATTTTCGGAGTGATTGCTGTAACGCCATCTTCCGGCTGAGCTACATAATTGTAACGGGCATAATCCATGATGGAAGGTGCCGTACCGCCCATTTTGTCTGTAAATTCTTTGGAACGAAGCGACTCTACCGGGAATGCAAAAGATGCTCCCATATTATGCTTCAGTCCGAAAGTATGTCCTACTTCATGAGATGAAACAAAACGGATCGCTTCTCCCATATGTTCATCACTGAATTTATTTCCTCTTGCTTTAGGATCAATAGGTCCGGTTTGAATTCTCATCCAGTCATGAAGAGAAGTCATTACATTATGCCACCAGATGATATCTGCTTCGATAATTTCCCCACTTCTCGGGTCTACTACTGATGGCCCCATTGCATTTGACTTTGGCGACGCGGCGTAAGTAATTACAGAATATCTTACATCATCAATATCAAAATCTTCATCTTTCTCATCCGGCATTTTCGCAATCACTGCATTTTTGAATCCTGCCTGCTCAAACGCCGCCTGCCAGTCATGTACTCCGGCGATAATCTTTTCACGCCATTGTTTCGGTGTTGCCGGGTCGATATAATAAACAATCGGTTTCTTAGGCTCTACCAGCTCACCTTTTAAATATTTTTCTTTGTCTTCATCTTTGGGTTCAAGATTCCATTTGGTAATAAAGAATTTCTCATCCATTTTTTGCTGATTGTCATTGAACGACCAGTGTTTTTCGGAGAAAAATCCTACTCTTGAATCAGCTACTCTTGGTTTCATCGGTATTTTAGAAAGCAGAACCAGATTGGTTGTAACGCCTAAAGTTACCGGAAGATCTACCCCGCCTTCATTGACAGAAGTAGACAATTGGGACTTCACCACAAGGTTCTTGGGAAATGTCTTCACACCTTCTATATAAGAAAGACTTGACTTCACAGATCCTCCCAATCCTACATTAGCCAAAACATCATTAAAACTTTTCTGATTTCCGTCAAAAACTTTGTTCACTTTAATGGCTACAGCCGTAGAGTCGTTGTTTTGTGCTTCAATATCAAAGACTTCAATCACAGATTCTGAAAAGTTATCTTTCACAGATTTTGTAATGGCGTCATTTTTAGGGGATGACACTTTAGGAACCACCGTTTTTACCCATACCTTTTTAGCTACAGGATCACGGTAAAAAGAGATGACCTTATTCTCATAGTTCATTCCTTTGTTTAAACCTGCCTCATTGACCTGCATGGGTACCTGAGAAAGCTTGTTGACCACCAAAAACTGACGTCCCATCAAACTGTCAGGAATTTCAAAATAAATATCCGTTTTTACCTGAATGGTATTAAAAAGTCCTTTTTTATAGGTTCCCTTTTTGATCAGGTCTTCAATTTTTTTTGTTTTCTTTGAGGAAGAGGCCTCTGTCTTATCTGTTTTTTCTTTGTTGACCTTTACCGTATCTTTATCTTTTTTCTGTGCTATTGCCATTGGTGAGGCCATAGCAAGACCGAGATACAGTGCAAGTCTGTAATTCTTCATTAAAATAGTCCGATTCATTCCAAATAGTAAATATCTTAGTTTCAGCCAGCAAAGCTATAGATATCATGAATCATATATATAATATTAGGGAGTGAATGGTGCTAATTCGGGAGTGAATGGATTTTTATTTTACTTCATTAAAGGCAAAAAACATACGAAATATTCACTATCTACAGAAATATGAAGA
This sequence comes from Chryseobacterium sp. AG844, assembly GCF_003182335.1. Taxonomy (NCBI): domain Bacteria; kingdom Pseudomonadati; phylum Bacteroidota; class Flavobacteriia; order Flavobacteriales; family Weeksellaceae; genus Chryseobacterium; species Chryseobacterium sp. AG844. The sequence continues at coordinate 95,003 of NZ_QGTV01000011.1, forward strand.
AGATTATTCTTAAAATATCCATAAACCTGATTCAAATATTCAATTCCGAATTTCTCCCCCTGTACCGTTTCCGTCTTAGGCTGCAAGGTATTCTTTACCGTGATCCCGTCCTCATCAACGATAATGATAATTTCCAGAGGTTGATCCATCGTTGCAATATTATGTTTGGTCGCGTTTTCCGTGACTATCTGAAGGGATAAATAGGGAATTCTTTTTTCAAGACTTTCAGGAGCATTAATAATCAATTCAAACTTCAGTTCTTCATCAAACCTGCTTTTCAGAAGTTCCATATACTGCTGTATAAATTTAATTTCTTGTGAAACAGGAACAATATTATCTTTTGGAGGCACTATAAGATACCTGTAAATCCTGGAAAGATTCATGGTAAACTTCTGTGCATTTTCTTTATTAATCCCGATCAGCATATAAAGGGAATTCAATGAATTGAAAAGAAAATGGGGATTGATATTATTTTTAAGCTGCTGAAGCTGATTGATCACTTCTGCTTTATGCATCTTTTCGTTTTCTACCAACAATAAATTCTTTTCAGACTGTATTTTTTCTTTTTCCTGATAAGCCAGGCTGGTTGCTCTCTGAAACAATATAAATACCGTTACAATGAGAAACAACGCTGCCAGAAAAATGTAAACAGTATAGGTTTTTATCTTGCTGATATTTTCGTCAATAATAAAATTTACATGATTCACTACCGTGTATCCATCAAAATTATCAGTCTTCAATGGTTTTATAAAGCGTGTTACCTCCACTCCCAGATATTCTGAAACGGCTGTTCCTTTAGTATATCCTGCTTCAGTTTTGCTGGTCAGTGTATCATTAGCTTTAATATCTGTAAAGTCAAAAATATTCTTTCCGATATATTTTTTTTCCGGATGGGTAATACAAATTCCTTCTTTAGTAAAAACGTAGGCGTACGTATTGGAACTTTTATCCACGTTGATAAAATATTGATGAAGATCATCCAGGCTTACGGTAGAGCCATAGTACAATTTGTTTTTATCAGGTAGTATCAAAGAATCGTAACTAATCCAATACATGCTGTCCTTTTTGGTAAGCAAAAGGTCTTTAAAATGTCCCGGTCCGTTATTCTTTATCACAATAGAATTTTCTTTACGATCTGTCTTCCTGAAAATACCGGATAAAGGATTATTACTATCTGTTTTTCCTGAAGTGGTGTTTTCATAATAATACCAGCTGTAAGGGAGCAGATTTCTTTTTTTGTTTAAATCATTTAAAACCGAAGAATAATCCTTGTAATTCTTCAGTCCGTCTTTTTGAATCAGTGCGCGAAGCAGATACTGATAATCCTCAATATTCCTGAATTCATGTTCTATCGATTCATACTTTCGGAAGAATGTTTTCTTTGCAAAATCATCGGTATTCTTACGACTGTCTTCTGTGATCAAAAGACTCAAAACAGCAAATGCTGCCACTGCGATCAGGCAGGCAGATAAAGCGGTGATGTAAATGGATTTTTTGGATAAGGCGTGCTTAAAATTAATAATCAAATTCTCTAAATTATGGATTCCTCTACATATAAATTATTCGTTTGCAAAGATATAACAAAGATTTCAGGACTGTAAAGTGAATTAAATTTAGATTTCATATTTTAAAGCAAAAAACAAAAATCAGATACGCCTAAGTCTTAAAGTTCGTTAATATCGTCATTGAGACCACCTATTCATCACGCTATATTTTGAAAATTAATTATCTTCGCCTACAAATCTTATTTGAAAATGAAGAAGATCATCTCCGGGATATCTATTTTTTGTGCCATCGCTATTTCAGCTCAGGAAGCCATCCAGTTTCAGGAACTGCCATTCAAGGACATTATTGCCAAAGCCAAGAAAGAAAAGAAATTGGTTTTTATTGATGCCTATGCATCTTGGTGCGGCCCTTGTAAAATGATGGAAAAAAATGTCTTCACACAGAAATCCGTGAGTGATTATTACAATACCAACTTCATTAATGCGAGATTTGATATGGAAAAAGGAGAAGGCAGAGATATTGCTTCGAAATTCGGAGTACGCTCCTATCCTACTTATCTTTTCCTGAACGGTGAAGGCGAGCTTGTTTCCCGAAATACAGGATATATGGAAGAAAGCCTGTTTGTGGCAATGGCTCAGGATATCAATTCACCGGGAAACAAAAAAGGATCTCTTAAAGACCGCTTTGCCGGCGGGGAAAAAGACCCGGAATTCCTGATCAATATTATGAAGCTTAATGCCAACTCAGATTATGAATTTGCCAAAAAAGCTTCAGAAAGATACTTCCAGAACAAAAAGAAAACCGAAGAACTGTCAAAGGATGAAATCGGATTTCTTCTTTACTTCGTAAAATCATCGGAAGATACCAACTATCCTGTTTTTGCATCCAGAAAAGCAGAGATTATTAAATTCCTTCCTGAAGAAACTTACAATGAATTTGATGCCCAGCTGAAACTGGGAAAAATAGTAGAACAGTCTATTGATGATAAAAATAAAAAAATCAATGATGACTATTTTATGAAAGCTGCCGAACCATTGGTAGGGAAAGAAGCTGCTGTTAAAAAGCTGAATCAGACTAAACTCAGCTATTATGAACAGAACAGTAATTTTCCTGAATACGAGAAAGCGGCTTTAGATTATTATAAAAATTCTGATGCCTTTGATCCGAATGAGCTCCTGAGAGCAGCATGGATATTTGCAGATCATGTGAAAACTCCATCTTCATTAAAGAAAGCTACAGAATGGGCAGAAAAATCTGTTATGAGAAGCGAAACTTCGGAAAACACTTATATTCTTGCCAAGCTTTATCACCTTACCGGAAATAAAGAGATGGCAAAAAACTATGCTGAAATGTCTAAAAATATGACAGTTCAGGGCAATAAGGATTCTCAACTGGCAGATGAACTATTAAAGCAGATAAAATAAACATCATAAACCGGATGAAATATAAATTATTAGCAGCAGGCATTTTAGCTTTCCTGTCTACAGCTACGTTGAGCGCTCAGAAACAGGAACAAGGAGGACAGGATAACAGTTTATACATAAAAGGGAATGCTTTATTTGCTCCGATAGGGATTTTAAACCTTGGAATAGAAAAACAGATCAGTCCGAAATATACCCTTCAGGGAGATGTTTTCATTTCACCATGGAAATCATTTGCAGGACACAAACTACAGTTTTACTCTGTCTCTGCAGAAGGAAGATATTATTTTACTGAAGCTTTCAAACATTGGTATGTAGGTGCAAACGTAGCTGTTGCTGCTTACAATGCCACAAAATGGAGTTATTGGAATGACAATACCTTTGAAAACTGGAATAAAGAAATCCTTAAAAACTCCAACCTGTACCAGAAAGGATTTTCTGTAATGCTGGGAGTTACAGCCGGATACCAGTTTCAATTATCCGAGCGCTGGAATCTTGATATTTACGGAACAATCGGAACATCACAAGGGTTTTATAAAGGGTACGACAAATCTACAGGAAGACGTTACGATTCTGCCAAGGAATTCAATAAAAGCGGTGAAATCATCCCATACAGAGGCGGTGTCATGATTTCTTATAAATTAAAATAATACAATGAAACCATTCGGAAGAAATCATATTATCATTTCAGTCATCACTTTTGTGATTCTTTTTTTAATGAATTATATCGGGAATGATTTACCTGATAAATTACAGAGAGCCTTAATGACGGCTTTTGCAGGAGTTGTTGGATTAACTATCGGACTATTTATATTGAATAAGGGCAGAAATGATAAAAATCCGCCCCAAAATTTTGATTAATTAATCTTCGTACACCACATATCTGGTTCTGATCTTTTCGAAACTTTCCAGATCTTTTTTCCATGAATCTTTAATTTCCGGAATTGATTTTCCTGCGATGATCTGTTTTCTCAATTCATCAGTTCCGGATAAAGTATCAAACCACAGATTTTTCAGGAAGAAATCCTGCTGTGGATTTTTATAGTTTTGATAGGCTTTGATTACCCATTCAAGATTCAGTTCTCTTAGATCCTTAGGATAACTGGAAAGGTTTTCACCATAACACAACTTCCCGTTCAGGAATGGATCTTTAGCTCCGTAGCTTGGTTTTGGCGTAAACTGATAAGGCAGATTTTCCGTCCATGGAGAACCATAAATCTGGAAAGGAAGATCTGTTCCTCTTCCTACAGAAACCTGGGTGCCTTCAAAAAAGCAAAGGCTCGGATATAAATTAATCGCTTTATCATTGGGTAAATTAGGAGAAGGTTTATCAAGTATTGGGTAACGCTGCTTTTTATGATAATTCTTCATCGGAACAAGCGTATATTTCGCCTGTACTTGATTTTTAAGCCATTTCTCTCCGTTTACCATCTTTCCATACTCTCCTATTGTAAGCCCATATACCACGGGAACTTCGTGAAGTCCGACAAAACTTGCCCATTTTTTCCTCAATACAGGACCGTCGGTATATCCGTCATGCGGATTGGGACGATCCAAAACCATGATCTCCACATTATTTTCAGCGCCTGCTTCCATCAGATAGGATAATGTAGATATATACGTATAAAACCTCACTCCAACATCCTGAATATCAAAAACAACAACATCAATTCCGGAAAGCTGTTCCGGCTTTGGCTTTTTATTATTTCCATATAATGAAACAATGGGAATTCCGGTCTTCACATCTACTCCGTTCTTCACTTTTGCCCCTGCATCTGCATCTCCTCTGAATCCATGTTCAGGAGCGAAAATAGACTTGATTTTAATTCCGTTTTTTACCAGAAAATCAACCAGATGGGTTTTATCAATCATTAAACCTGTCTGATTGGTTACCACCCCAATTGTTTTATTCTTTAACAACGGCAGGTAGATTTCAGGCTGGTCGGCACCCGTTTTAAAATCCGGTTGAACTTGAGTCTGAGAATAATATTGGTTGAATACTCCTAAAAAAATTAGGCAAATCAGAAGTAAATTTTTAATTTTGAAATCTAAATTCATAAGCTTGAAATTTCCTTTATATTTCTCTAGAAAAATAGCATTTTCCAAAGATAACAAAAATAACCTTTCAAGGGTTATCATCTTCATTGGCAGGCTTTCCGTAGCTTTGGGAATTATTGTTTCCCTCATTACCGTAGCCACCGGTTTTGGTTCAAAAAAAGCTATCAAAGAAAGGCTGGCTGATTTCAGCGGACATATTACCGTAAGATCTACAAGATCCAATTCTTCATACAATACTTCTGTACTGGACAATCAGGGACTGAATATTGCCAAGATAAAAGAACTTCCCGATGTGGAAAGCACTCAAAAATATGTAACAGTTACCGGAATTATGCGTAATGAGCACAATTTCGCAGGCATTATATTTAAAGGAATCGGTAAGGATTTTGATAGTTTAAGATTTAAAAAATTCCTTATAGCCGGAACAACTCCGAAGGTAACAGAAAAAGGATTCAATAGTGATGTAGCGATTTCTCAGAAAGTAGCCAATGACCTTCATCTTAAATTGAATGACAGCATTGTAACCGTATTTTTAAAAGCTGATCAGAAACCGCTTTACCGTAAGTTCAGAGTTATCGGAATTTACAGAACGGATATCAAGCTCATTGACGAGCAATTCGTTATCGGCGGTATCAATCATGCCAGAAAAATTCAGGATATGAAACCTGATGAAATTGGCGGAATCGATATCTTCCTGAAGAATGTGAATGATATCGACAAAGATTTTCCTGACATTGAGAAACTGATCGGGTATAAAAATTATGCTGAGAAAGCGACAGAAAAATTCCCGCAGATTACAGACTGGATCAGTATTTTTGATACCAATATTGCTTTGATCATTATTATTATGCTTATCGTAGTGGTCATCAATATCATTATGGTTTTGCTGATCCTTATTATCGAAAGAACCAATTCTATTGGTCTTCTCAAAACATTAGGCGCAAGCAATTCACAGATAAGAGCTACCTTTATCAATTATACCCTGATTATTATGATTCCAGGGCTTTTGTACGGAAATGCTATCGGATTGGGATTGATTTTAATCCAGAAATTCTTTGGAGTTATCAAGCTGAATCCTGAAAATTATTATGTAAGCACCGTTCCGGTAGATCTTAACCCTATTGCTATTGTCTCCATCTCAGTAGGAATTCTTATTATCTCAGGACTGGCTTTGATTATTCCGAGCTACCTGATCAGTAAGATTTCTCCGGTGAAGGCGATTAAGTACAACTAATACGATATTTGATATTTGATATTTGATATTTGATATTTAAAAGTTATTAATTGTGTATCAGTTGATTTCAGTATTATCCACAACTTATCCACATGTTATCCACAATGAAGATAATTTTAAAAGCCGTATCTTTGTGCCGCTTATAAAACATTTATGAAATACGCAAAAAATATCCTTGAAACGATAGGTAACACACCGCTGGTAAAGCTTAACAAAGTATTAGGTGAAGATTTTCCGGCATTGGTATTAGCAAAAGTAGAGACCTTCAATCCCGGAAACTCCGTAAAGGACAGAATGGCTCTTAAAATGATAGAGGATGCCGAAAAAGACGGCAGATTAAAACCTGGAGGAACCATTATTGAAGGAACTTCCGGAAATACAGGAATGGGACTGGCACTGGCTGCCATCATCAAAGGATACAAATGTATCTTTGTGACTAATTCAAAACAGTCAAAAGAAAAATGTGACATTCTTCGTGCTGTAGGAGCTGAAGTAATTGTTTGCCCTACCGACGTAAAACCTACCGATCCAAGATCTTATTATTCAGTTTCCAAAAGACTGGCAAAAGAAACGGAAAACGGATGGTATGTCAACCAATATGATAATTTATCTAACAGAGCTGCTCATTATGAATCTACCGCTCCTGAAATCTGGGAACAGACAGAAGGAAAACTGACTCATTTTGTAGTAGGAGCCGGAACAGGAGGTACAATCACCGGATGCGGAACATTTTTCAAAGAAAAAAATCAGGATATCAAAGTAATCGGAGTGGATACTTATGGCTCTATTCTGAAAGAATTCCACGAAACAGGTGAACTGCATTATGACCATGCTTACACCTATATTACAGAAGGAATCGGGGAAGACATTATTCCTGAAAACTATGATATGTCTGTAATTGATCACTTTGAGAAAGTAACGGATAAAGACGGTGCTATCTATGCCAGAAAACTGGCGAAAGAGGAAGGTATTTTCTGTGGATATTCTGCCGGAAGTGCTATTGCATCTTTAATTCAGATGAAAGATCAGTTCACAAAAGATGATGTCATTGTTGTTTTACTTCATGACCATGGCTCAAGATATGTAGGAAAAATCTACAATGACGAGTGGATGAAGGAAATGGGATGGTTGGAAGAGAACAAATAAGCTAACTTGTATATAATAAAAAACGGAGCAAAATTTTGCTCCGTTTTTGTTTTTATTAATCGGTTTTAACTTTCTCTTTCAATGTATTTTTGAGAAAGCTGTATTCTTTCTCATTCATTGATTTTCTGGGAAACATATAGCTGTATTTTCCTTCCAGAGAAATAAATTCATGAGTGCTGTCGAAATATTCAAAATCCTTCCATTCGCTGGTTTCTTTATCGCCGTCAATATTGACGGTGAAAAAGTTCTTATCCAACCTGATTTCATATACTTTACATCTTTCAAGCCCGCTTAAATAATGATTCACCTGTTTTTTCCATCTTGAAACTTTATTAACACTTACGGATAAAAAAACAGCACAAAGCAGAAATATAAAGCTTAAAAAGTATAAAATCCCCACACTTTCTTTACTCAAAAGATCTTTGAAAAGAAAAACAATGAAAACAACTACTGCTGCTGCAATGGTGGCAATCGTTTTACTTTTTGTAGTCGGTGAAAAAAGCAGACTTCCCTGATTACCGCTAAAATAAATATCTTCAAAAATCTTCCTGTCCGGTTTTAGTGTAATCACCTTTTCTTCATTCATAATTATAGAGTTTGCTTTAAAAAGCTACAAAACTAAACTAAATATCTTCATATTGATCACTTATGGCAGAAAGTTTATTCATGAGTTCTCTGTTTCTGCGGTTCAGAGCATCCAGTTTTTTCAGCATATTATGAATCACTTCAAGGCCGGGCAGGTTAATTTCGAGATCATAATGCCAGTTGGCAAATTTTTCCAGGTCAGGCAGATCTTCATACATCAGATAATGAATATTGTTTTCAATCTGAATATTCAGCAGCCCGTAATCTACAAGCTCATCAAAAAAAGTAATTTCTATATTATAGATTTTTACGAGTTCTTCCCGTGATATTCTTTCACTCATAGCTTAGGAATTTTTTAGTTGTTCAAAAAGTTCTTTCTGCTTTTCGGTAAGGTTGGTTGGCAGTTTCACTTCATAAGTTACAAAAAGATCACCGTGTTCTCCTTCTTTTTTATAGACTGGAAAACCTTTTCCTTTAAGTCTTACCGTCATTCCGGTTTGGGTTTCCGGTTTCACTTTAAGGTTTACACTTCCATGGAGCGTATGTACTTTTACTTCTCCGCCCAGAACAGCAGTATACAAATCAATGGTGACTTTGGTTTTCAGATCATCGCCGATTCTTTCAAAATCCGGATCAGCCGGGATATTGAAGGTAATGTATAAATCTCCATTGGGTCCTCCGTTTACGCCTGGATTTCCATGTCCTTTTAACTTGATCTGCTGCCCGTCATATACTCCTGCAGGAATCGTGATTCTTACTTTTTTACCATTGATTTCAAAAGTTTGCGGATGAGTAGTTGCGGCGTCCCTTAAATTTAAGTTCAGTTCAGCATGAATATCCTGTCCTTTGAACTTGCCAGAGGCTCTTCCTCTGGAACTTCTGCCAAATCCACCGCCTGCACCGCCAAACATATCCTGGAAGAAATCTGAGAAATCTTCACCTCCACCAAAGTCTGCACCGGAATAACCTCCGTTATAACTTTGTTGTTGATACTGTCTTTGCTGTTGCTGCTGGGCTTTTTCGTATTCTTCGCCGTGCTTCCAGTGTTCTCCGTACTTGTCATATTTTGATCTGTTTTCCGGATTACTCAGCACTTCGTTCGCTTCATTCAGTTCTTTGAATTTCTTTTCTGCTTCTTTGTCTCCGGGGTTGAGATCGGGATGATGTTTTCTTGCCAATTTCCGGTAGGCCTTTTTGATATCATCCTGTGTTGCGTTTTTATCTACGCCTAAAATTTTATAATAATCTATATAAGCCATAGAAATGAGGTTTACTCAAATTTATGAATTTTAGGTCTGAAAATTGTATAACAGAATGTTAAAAATAAACCTATCTTTGATAAAAACCCATACATGAAAGATGTATTGAAAAACTACTCTGGAATCATATTTTTACTTTTAGGAATCATTGTTGGAAGCATCATAGGAATTGTTGCACCCGGTTTTGTGGAATACATTAAACCTTTGGGAGATATTTTTCTGAATCTTCTTTTTGTGAGTGTGGTTCCTCTGGTATTTTTTGCGGTATCCAATTCTATTGCCTCTCTGGAGCAGCAGTCTAAATTTGGAAAGATCATCCTTGTAATGGCTCTTACTTTCTTATTTTTTATTCTCACAGCAGCTGTTTTCACAATTTGCGCGGTCTATCTTTTTCCGGTTTCAGGGGTCTCTGGAAGTTCTGAGATGATAACAGAAGCGGCCAATGAGGATACATGGGGCAACAGAATTGTAAGTTTCTTTACCGTGGGAGAATTTACAGAGCTTTTTTCAAGAAGGAATATGCTGGCTCTTTTAGTATTTGCTTTCCTGACAGGATTTGCAGCCAGAAAAACAGGAGAAAAAGGACAGCCTTTCAGAGTGTTTATCGCTTCAGGATATGAAGTCATGAAAGAACTTCTTTTGCTGGTAATGAAACTGGCACCTATTGGTTTGGGAGCCTACTTTGCTTATCAGGTCGCTACTTTGGGGCCACAACTTTTTGGATTTTATGCTAAACCTTTAGGGTTATATTATATTGCAGGAGTTATTTATTTCCTTGTGTTCTTTTCCATCTATGCGTTTATGGCGAATGGGCAAAAAGGAGTGAAAAGCTTTTGGACAAATGCGATCTACCCTACTTTGACCGCCATAAGCACATGCAGCAGTTTTGCAACAATGCCTGCTAATTTACAGGCGGCTTCCAAAATCGGGATTCCGAATTCTATTGCCAATCTGGTGATTCCTATCGGGACTACTTTGCATAAAAACGGGTCTTCCATGTCTTCGATTATCAAGATCTATGTGGCATTCTTAATTATTGGAAAAGATTTTTTTGATCCTGCCAATCTGCTTTTAGCTTTGGGGATTACTGTTTTTGTGAGTATTGTAGCGGGTGGAATTCCTAATGGCGGATATATTGGGGAAATGCTGATGATTTCTGTTTATAAACTACCCCAGGAAGCAATTCCTGCGGTGATGATCATCGGGACATTGGTAGATCCGTTGGCTACCGTTCTGAACGCTGTAGGAGATATCGTGGCGGCTATGTTTGTCAACCGGTTTGTCAAGGTCTGACTTTTTTGTTAAAGACCCTATTCACTACGTTTTACCGGTTCGAGGTTTTCATATTCTTCCGGGGTAAATAGCCTGTAATGAACTTTAAACGTTTTTCCCAAAGGAGTTTCCAGTGAAAACCCACCAGGTCCGAAACCTTCTGTAACATCGAGGGTAAAATGTGAATATTTCCAGTATTCAAACAAATCGCGGTCTATCCAGAACTCATGTCCGTTGATGGTTCCTATCATGGCATCATTCATTCTGGGAAAGAAGCCTCCTTTTTCAAAACATTGCGGCTGAGTCCCTTCACAACATCCTCCTGCCTGGTAAAACATCAGGGGGCCGTATTGATCTTCCAGCTTGTCAATTACTTCAAGTGCCTGCTCAGTAGCGGAAAGTCTTGATATTTTTGTTTCCATTGTTTTTATTTTGATTTAATGTAAACCTTATATTGACAAAAGATCCCGGTACAATAAATTAACCGGGATCATCTATACATCATCAAATTAATTTGAGCCGGCAATATCCAGAACGATTCTGCCGTCAATCTGTCCTTTTTTCATTTTATCGAATACATCATTGATATCTTCCAGTTTTGCAGGAGTAACGGTGGCTTTTACCAGTCCTTCATTGGCAAAATCCAATGCTTCCTGCAAGTCTTTTCTGGTTCCTACAATAGAGCCTCTCACGGTGATCCTTTTCAAAACCGTTTCAAAAATAGGGAGTTCAAAAGAGCCGGGAGGCAGGCCATTCAGAGCAATGGTTCCTTTTCTTCTCAGTACATCTATTCCCTGTTTGAAAGCGATAGGTGAAACCGCAGTAATCAATGCGCCGTGCATTCCGCCGACTTCTTTATGCAAATATTCTCCAGGATCTGTGTTTTTTGCATTGACTACAAGGTCTGCACCTAATTTTTTCGCCAGTTCAAGCTTATCATCTGCTACATCAATAGCAGCAACATGCATTCCCATAGCTTTTGCATATTGAACTGCTACATGTCCCAGTCCACCGATTCCTGAAATGGCTACCCATTCGCCGGGTTTTGTTTCTGTTTCTTTCAATCCTTTGTAAACTGTGACTCCGGCACATAAAATTGGGGCAATTTCCAAAAAGTTAACATCAGATTTCAAATGTCCCACATATCTTGAGTCTGCAATGACGTATTCTGCAAATCCACCATCGACACTGTAACCGCCATTTTTCTGTGCTTCACAAAGGGTTTCCCATCCTGTAATACAATAATCGCAGCATCCGCAAGCACTGTACAGCCATGGAACTCCTACCGCATCTCCTTCTTTCACAAAAGCTTCCGGTCCGCAGGCTACCACGATCCCTACTCCTTCGTGTCCGGGGATAAGCGGCATCTTAGGTTTTGCAGGCCAGTCGCCATCCACAGCATGTAAATCTGTGTGGCAAACTCCACAGGCGATAACTTTAACAAGCACTTCATATCTTCCGGGTTCTCTTACAGGTACTTCTTCTATTTTCAAAGGTTGGCCATAGCCCTGAACTACCGCCGCTTTCATTGTTTTTGGAATCATATTTTCTTTTTTGGATTGAGTTATTTCACGTTATCAGTTTTTATCTCTGCTTCTGAACTATTAATTTCCCTGCGTGAGGGATAGGAAGGGCGGCGAGGAACGAGCCGGTGCGCAATGCAATGGAGCACCGAAACGAAGTGCAGCCCTGGATAGCCCGACCGTTTTGCCCTGGATAAAGCCAAGGCAATCGGGCACGTCCTAAATAATAATATTAAAAGAAACCTAGCTTATTCTTGTTATAAGAAATCAGCATGTTTTTGGTTTGACGGTAATGATCGAGCATCATTTTATGGTTTTCTCTTCCTATTCCTGATTGTTTGTAACCTCCGAAAGGAGCTCCTGCCGGATAAGAGTGATATTGGTTTACCCATACTCTACCTGCTTCAATCTGTCTTGGAATATTGTACAGCTGGTGGGCATCTCTGGTCCATAAACCTGCCCCCAGTCCGTAGATCGTATCATTGGCAATTTTCACGGCCTCTTCTTCATCTTTGAAAGTGGTAAATGCCAGCACAGGCCCGAAAATTTCTTCCTGAAAAATTCTCATTTTGTTGTTTCCTTTGAAAATAGTCGGCTGAATGTAGTAGCCGTCTTCAAGATCTTCTCCCAGGTGATTGACATCTCCACCCACCAATACTTCTGCTCCTTCATCTATTCCCAGCTGGATATAGGAAAGGATTTTATCTTTCTGGATCTGCGAAGCCTGGGCTCCCATCATTACGGTTTTATCCAGTGGATTTCCTACTTTGATGGCTTTTACCCTTTCAATCACTCTTTCGATAAAGGCATCTGCAATTCCTTCCTGAACCAGTAATCTTGAAGGACATGTGCAGATTTCTCCCTGGTTAAGGGCAAAAAGAACAGCTCCTTCTATGGCTTTATCTAAAAATTCATCATCTGCATCCATTACAGAATTGAAGAAAACATTGGGTGATTTTCCTCCCAATTCCAACGTTACCGGAATAATATTTTCTGTAGCGTATTGCATTACCAATCGTCCGGTAGCGGTAGAACCTGTAAATGCTGCTTTGGCAACTTTCGGATTGGTAACGAGCGCTCTTCCAAGTTCTGCTCCGAATCCGTTGACAATATTAATAACTCCTGCCGGTAAAAGGTCACCAATAAGCTCCATTAATACCATAATGGAAACAGGAGTGCTTTCTGCAGGCTTTAAAACAACACAGTTTCCTGCTGCCAATGCCGGAGCCAGCTTCCAGACAGCCATCAGGATCGGGAAATTCCATGGGATGATCTGTGCGATTACTCCAAGAGGTTCGTGAACAATTAAGGAAACGGTGTCTTTGTCCAGTTCGTTATGAGATCCTTCTTCTGCGCGGATCACAGACGCAAAGTATCTGAAATGATCAATAGCTAAAGGTAGATCTGCTGCCAGTGTTTCTCTTACAGCTTTTCCGTTATCTATTGTTTCTACTGTAGCAAGGTATTCCAGGTTCTGTTCCATTCTGTCTGCAATTTTGTTCAGGATGATGCTTCTTTCTGTAGAAGAAGTATTTTTCCATGTTTGAAATGCTTTTTCAGCTGCATCAACAGCCAGTTCCAGGTCTTCTTTGGACGAGTGTGCTACCTGAGTGAAGTTTTTGCCATCTACCGGGGAAACCACGTCAAAATACTGTCCTTTAACGGGTGGTGTGAATTTCCCGTCAATATAATTATCGTATCTGTTTTTAAACTCCGGGCGCTGTAAAAGCGTTGTTGATCTTGGTTCTGTAATAGTGCTCATATTAGTATTGTTTTTATTTTTCGATAACGCCAAATTACACTGAGAAGCCAGAAAGAGTATAGCACAATCGTATAAAAAAAGTGGAAAATAGTGCAAGAGGTTCAATTTTAGTATTTTATTAACAGCAACGTACACTCAAATTTTCTATATTTGAGTTACCTCTTTTTCAAAAAAAATTAGAAATGAATAACAATAGTAAGATTTTATTAAACACTCCTGAATTACGAAAGGAGAGCCAGCTATTGAGTCTTGTTGAAAACCAGACGAAATTCAATCTAAACAATTGTGAGTTCAGCATTTATGAGACTCATAAGGCCGCTTTTGATGTAAAACTTCATTTTGAAAACATTGCATTTACGGCAATGCTGAGGGGTAAAAAACATATGAAACTGGATAATAAGACCAGTTACTTTGATTATTATCCGGGAGAAAGCATTCTGGTAGCCCCGGGAGAAACAATGGTGATTGATTTTCCTGAGGCGGATGAAACTCCTACCCAATGTGTTTCTTTAAGCCTTAATCCTGATTTTATTGAGGATTCTCTCAACTACCTGAATTACCATCTTCCCAAAGCAGATGAAACTTCGCAATGGAACATTCAGCTTGATGAGTATTTTCTGTTTAATAATAAAGCACTTGCTTCTGCCACCAACAATATTATGAGAATTGCCATGGATGATAATTCTCAAAAAGATATCATGGCTGATTTTGCATTGAAAGAACTTCTGATAAGGCTGATGCAGACTCAGGCAAGAGGCATGGTGGAAAAGAATATTGTAAAAAATAAATCCAGGATAGGTTTTGCGGTGAATTATATTAAAAGAAACCTGCATCAGAAATTGTCTATTGACAGTATCGCCAAGCTGGCCTATGTAAGTAAGTCGAATTTCTTTAAAATGTTCAAAGATGAGTTGGGAACATCTCCCAATGATTTCATTTTGCAGGAAAGAATCAGCAAAGCGAAGGAATTGCTGGCAAGCCAGACCAGCATCAAAGAAACCGCTTTTCAGACGGGATTTTCAGATACAAACTATTTTACAAGAGTATTTAAACAACTGGAAGGAGTGACTCCGAAAAGTTATCAGGATAAAATGGTTCTGCGGTAATTCATATCAATGTATAAAAAAGAGCCCCATTTAATGGAGCTCTTATTATTAAAAACAGTAATTACACAATTAGTAACCTTTGTTTTGTTCAATATTCGGATTCGCCTGAATAGCGCTGATAGGAATTGGCCACTGCCACTTGTAGCTTCCGGTCGCAAGAGTCTGTGCAACAGAAGGTGTACCGGTACCATCAGAAAGGTCTCCTTTTCCAGATCTCTGAACAGGAAGATTTAATCTCTTCAATGTATACCATCTGTCATTTTCAAATGCAAGCTCCAATCTTCTTTCTTTTAAAATAGCATCTAAAAGAGCTTGCCCTGTTTCTGTACCAGGAGTAAATGAATTATATCTTTCAGCTCTTAATTTGTTGAGTAAAACAAGAGCCTGTGCACCATTACCGGTTCTATAGTGTGCTTCAGCCACATTTAATAATACTTCAGCTCCTCTTAAATATTTAATTGAAACGATGTTGGCAGGACCTCCGTTTCCTGAATATTTTGTTACATGATTATAATTTTGTTTGCTGTATACACTGGTAGTGAAATAAACAGGTTTTCTCACATCATTATCTGTATATGAGGTATACAGATCATAATCCACAACAAATTCAGATCTTAGGGCCGGAACTGATTGATTATATGCAACACCTACTGTATTTTGTTCTGATGCCGCATTTAACACCTGGAATAAAATTCCGTCCACATTCTTAGCATTATTTTCTTCTTTCCACAGAGAAGTAAAATTTTTCTTTTCAGTAATGCCTGGTGACAGTCCTAATGCCAGCTCTCCATATTCTACAGTCTTAGCATAGTCTCCTTTGTATAGGTATACTCTTGATAATAATCCATAGATAGCAGCTTTACTTAGTCTTCCTTTATCAGCATCATTCTGCGTAATATTATCAGCACCGAATAATAAATCAGCTATAATCTTATCATACACTTGCTCAACAGTTAAATTTCTGGAACCTGTATTGTTGAGAGGATCATATTTTTCAGCGTAATAAATCCCCACACTTGATTTTGCATCTGCAGATTGAGTCGGGATCTTAGAATACGCTCTTACAATATCAAAATGAGCTATTGCTCTTAATGCTCTTGCTTCAGCTTCCAGATTCGTTTTCTGCGTTCCGGATAATACACCGTTATTGATATATTTCAAAACGAAGTTAGCTCTGCTGATCACAAGGTAAGCAGCACTATATAATCCTGTCGTCTGTGAATTATCGGATGAGAATTCAAAGTTCGAAGCAGCAAAATTGGTATTTCTACCTGTAGTTGTACGAACAAGGTTATCAGTGGTAAGATCCCCCATGATAAGCTGGTTTCCTGTATCACTCGTATAATACCCGGCTCCTTTAAGCGCTGTATAAGCACCGTCCATAGCCTGTCTGAAGGTCTCAGGTCTGGTCATGGCCTGCTCCTGATCTTCATTGATTGATGAGATTTGATCTAAATTTCTGTCGCAAGACGTTAACGAAACAAACATGGTTAACGCAGCTAAACTTATTTTTATTATATTTCTTTTCATAAAGCTATTCAATATTAAAATTCTAATTGCAGTCCTACCAGGATTGTTCTTACAGCAGGATAAGTATAAAGGTTATATGCTCCAGGAACGAACAATGCTGTAGATTCACCGGATCCTACTGAAACTTCAGGTTCTCCGTGGAATTTAGTCACTGTAAATAGGTTTTGTCCCTGTACATATGCTCTAAGCTTATTGATTGGAGATCCTTCTCCAAGGAACGCTTTATCAAATGTATATCCTAATGTAAGTGATCTTAATCTTAAGTAATCTGATTTTTCAATCCACTGATCAGAATCACGCATACCGTTTGAGTCAACTTTCTGGAATACTCCTGTATCTCCAGGGTTTTGCCAAACCTGAGCAGCAGCTTGAGCCATATTTCTGCCAGCAACAGCCAATGTTGGATCAACAGCAGCAGCGTACATGTTGTTATAAGTATAACCACCTAGCTTGAATGAGAAATCTGCACTGAAATCAAGTCCTTTGTACTGAACTGTTGTTCCGAAACCACCAAAACTTTTTGGGAACGGAGATTTATCCGTAAGAGGAACTGCATTGGATGCACTGTAAACATCAGTAACATTACCTTCTTTATCATAATACAGAGCTTTTCCGTTACTTGGATCTACTCCTGCAAATCTTACATTATAGAATACGTATGGAGACTCTCCTACTTTTAAATAAGTATCTCCTAAGTTTCTTTCAGTCTGCCCGTCTGCTAACTTGTCAAGAACAGACTTCTGGAAAGAGATATTAGCATGTAGATTCCACTGGAAATCTTTCTGCTTGATCACATCTACGCTAAGTTCAACTTCAAGACCTTTCTGAGACATATCTCCTGCATTGATATACTGGTAGTATCCACCTTCCTGTTTATCCAAAGGTACAAGCTGTACGAAATCTTTTCTCTTGTTCTGATATACTTCTACGGATCCACGAACTCTTCTGTTCCACATTGTGAAATCAACTCCTAAGTTGGTAATTGCGTTAGATTCCCATTTCAGGTTGCTGTTACCAATGATATAATAGCCTTGTGAAGATGTTCCGGGATATGAAGTACCGTTAGTACCATATAAGCCGTAGCTGATATTGTTCACGTTAAAATAATCCGGTAAAGTACCGTCGTTACCTGTTGTACCGTAAGATCCTCTAAGTTTTAAATCATTAATAAAACCTCCTTTCATGAATTCTTCCTTCGCGATATTCCATGCTGCACTTGCAGACCAGAAAATACCACTTTGGTTATTGGCACCAAATCTTGATGAAGCATCTCTTCTCAATGATCCTGTTACCAAATATCTACCTTCATAATCATAGTTTAACATCCCCGCTAAACTGAACAGGGTATTTCTTACTTTAACCCCTGTAAATGTATTTCTGTCAGAAGGTGTTGTAATTGATGGAACATTGATTACCGGAGATTTCAGTCCGTAAGCTCCACCATTCATTGTTTCGTTGTAGTTATCGTTATATTCGATAAATCCTAAGAAATCAAAGTTGTGGCCTCCATATGATTTTTTATAATTAATGGAGTTGTTCCAGGTATAGTTAAATGTATAGAATGAATTTTTGTTCAATGAACCTGTAGGAACCTTGTTCACTGTGATATCAAGGTTTGAACCTTTCTTCAGCCATTGAGTTCCCATATACCAATCGAAAAGTCCGTTAAAGTTTGTTTTAAACTTAAGACCATCGATAATTTTATATTCAGCAAATAAAGTTACCGGAATTCTTAGTCTCTGGTCGTCTAATCTGTAGTTACGGATCTGCTCAACAACGTTAGAACCAGCTCTCATGGTTTGGTTGTAGCTGCCATCTGCATTATAAACCGGCTCATATGGAGCATATTTATACATGGCTCCAAATGGGTTCTGTGTATTGTTTCTGTCTCTGAAATTCTGCGTTTCCTGATACTGAACCCCAAGGTTGATACCTACGTTTAATTTTTCACTCAGTTTATTGGTAAATCCAAAGTTACCAGTATATCTTTTAAGACCATCAATGTCCCTGATAATTCCGTTGTCAGAATCATACCCTAAAGAGTAATAGAAAGTACTCTCTCTGGAACCACCCTGGGCACTGAATAAATAAGACTGGATGCTTGAAGGCTTCAACAGATCTTTCTGCCAGTTGTGATCATAAGCAGCCAATCTATCCATTTCTTCCTGAGATCTTGGTTTAAATCCAAGGTATCCCAATTGATTCTGGAAATCCATCAGCTCTCTGGAGTTCATCATGGTGTAGTTTTTGTCTCTCAGTTTTTCACTGAAACCAAACTTGGTTTCGAATGAATAGTGAGTTTTTCCGGCTTTTCCGGCTTTAGTAGTTACTACCACTACTCCGTTTGCTCCCCTCGCACCATACTGTGCTGTAGCAGCGGCATCTTTAAGAATTGAAATAGACTCTACGTCTGCAGGGTTGATTGCGCTGAACTGTCTTGCAGTCATATACATCCCGTTTACTACATAAGTAGGCTCTGAAGAACCACCAACACCGGCAATCCCTCTTACCTGGATGGTAGCAGCAGCACCTGGCTGCCCGGTAGTACTTTGTACAAATACCCCTGAAGCTCTACCCTGTAAAGAGTTACCGATAGATGTTGTAGGAGAGTTTCTTCTGATTTCATCACCACCAACAACAGCCTGAGCCTGGGTAATTTCATCTGCTTTTTTCTTCTGGTATCCAGTAACGATTACTTCATCGATCTTATTCTCCTTCAGAACAGAATCATTCTTAGATTTTTGCGCAAAAGCAGCTTGTCCCAAAAAAAACAAAGCTCCTGCACTTAATACATGTAACTTCACATTCATATTAACAGATTTTAATATATTCAAGCGACAAATATGTCGATAAATATCTATAACATCAATTCGCTGAATGCTGAAAACATGCTTCCAGAACGGAGAGATTCACATTCATCTTAAAAAAATGATGAGGAATCATTTTGAAAATATTTAAAAATTTAACAAAAAATAAGTCAATTTATATATTAACGGAATTTTAATAAATTTTAAAATTAAAATCAATTTTCATTAATTTAAAATAAATGATTAAAAAAATAAACTTAAAGCATTTTTTTGACTAAAAAATTAAAACCAACCAATTCATAATTTTTAGTAAATCGGAGAAAAATCGGTCTATTTTCTTAATTTTTATATAAAAATTATACCTGTAAAAGCAAAAAAGTCCCTCTTTTAAATAGGGGACTTGCGTTGATTAATATAAGAAGTATATCTCTCAATCTGTTGAAATCTTTTGATTTTTCAGTTTATAATAATAGTTTGCCTTTAATATCCTGGGTTTTGAATAATTCCCGGGTTTGCATTTAGCTCATCCTGGGGGATTGGTAAAGCAAACTTATAACTGTTATTAGGAAGATTGACCGGATTCGCCGCAGGATAATTAGCAGAACTTGAAGAATAATCTGCTGGATCCCTATCAATAGTAACATTAGCTAATGTTCCCAATCTTTTTATGTCTATAAAACGGTGTCCTTCATAGGCTAATTCCAATCTTCTTTCTTTCAAAATACCTGCCCAGGCAGTGGTAATATTTGTAAATACAGGAGGAGTCTGTGCAACAGGAAACCTAGCATCCAAAATAGCTTTTAATGCCTGCCCTACTCCAAGTAAATCTCCAGCAGCGGCTCTTGCTTCTGCTTTAATGAGATACATTTCAGAAATCCTCATTATTTTAAAATCATTATTAAAACCATTCGTTCCTGTAGTAGCAGCAGTAACAGTACCTGATTCAGTCCCACCATGTTTCTGAATAATTAGCTTATCTGTGTTTCTGTAATCAGCAGAGGTTGCATAGTTGGGATCAATAACAGAAGATGGTGCTACAATTACATTTCGCCTCACATCATTTGGGTTTTGATTCAGAATATTAAACAAAGCTCGACTTATTTCGTAGTAAGGAGAACCATTTAAATTGGGAGCAACAGAACACCATCCATTATGTAAATTAGTTGCTTGTGAATTTTGTTGGGCTGTTCTCTTTAATCTGAAAATAACCTCTTTATTGGCTAGTTCATTATCCGTAAAAAAAACTTTTCTGTAGTCAGCTTGATTAGCTAATGTAACTCCAGATGTATTTATTACATTATCCGCCCACTTTTCGGCATTGACAAAATCTCCTTTATAGGCATAAGCGCGGGCTTTCAAACCCTTTGCAAAGTTTTTATTGGCAAAACCATTGTTTGGAGTATACCCGCTCAAACCATTATAAATTGTTAATGCAGCGTCCAGATCCTTATGAATTAGTGCATAAAAGTCTGCGTTTTTAACTCTTGGATTTTCTTTTTCAGCAGGTTCAAATATTCTATCAGCCAATATTCCCGCCAGTGCATTATCATCTTTTAAATTTGTTGAGTAATAAGCCAATATCCTTAAATGTCCATAAGCTCTCATAGTAAGTGCCTCAGCTTTCAATTGGGAGATTAATGCAGCATCGGTGGCATTAACAGGTTGTACACTGTCAGCATATTTAATTACTCTGTTAGCTCTTGCTAATGCTGTATAAGTGCCAACCCAAATATTTCCAGAAAGACCTGAAGAAGGAATCGATAAAAAGATATATTCTTGAGATATTCCCTGTCCTCCGTTTGCATATCCAATTCCAACTTCGTCAGTAAAAACAGAAGTAAAAACAGCTTCTGATCTGTTAGAAAAGAGATTATATGTAGAATTCATAAGTTTTTGAAGATCTGAGGATTGTGTAACAGCTATTTCTTCAGTTAAGGACCCGGGAGTAAAAGGACTTATCAGCTCATCATCACAGGAAGTAAGTAATATTCCCGATGTTATTACGATATATTTAAATATTTTTTTCATTGCAATTTATCTTAATTTATTAAACTAGAATTTAACATCAAAACCAAATGTGACAACTCGAGGTGAAGGATACCTTTGTTGATCGGCTCCGTTTGGACTTTCCACATCATACCCTCGCCATTTTGTAAATGTTAATAGGTTTTCGCCTTGTAATGTAAATGACATGTCATTGATAAAGGTGTCCTTCAGAAGTCTTTTAGGAATTCTGTATCCTAACTGAACATTTCTCAGCCTGATATAAGAAGCATCTACAAGAAATCTATCAGAATTCCCCTGCAATCCAACATTGGCTGCTTTTAGAGAAGGTACGTCTGTATTTGTATTAGAAGGTGTCCAGGCATTTAAAAGATCCCGATCTACATTAAACGAAGCTAAATTATTAGGATTATATAAATCAGACATATCATAATCAAAGCGCTTAAGTTTAGCAACAAATGTGAAAGTAGACGAAACAAAAAAGTTTTTGTAGTTAAAATCGAATCCAAATCCTCCCTGATATTTCGGCAATCTATTCACTCCCATAAGTTTCCTGTCAGAATCTTTTGGACTTTCTGTAGGGTTTCCATCAGCATCTTCAAACAATAAATTACCATCAGAAGGATTTACCCCTAAATATTTATACAAAAAATATTCTCTAAGAAGGCCACCATTCTCAGTTACTACCAGCCCGTCAGATATCCTTCCATTTCCGGATTGAATACCACTTATTTTTTGATTATTGATTGACCCGTTTACTCTAAAAATTAATGAAATATCATTTCCTTTATTTCTTATTACATCATAGGCCAGATTTACTTCTATACCTTTATTTTGTAAAACAACATCTGTATTTCTCACAATACTTAATGTACCTGACACTGGCGCTGTCGGATCAGGCATGTATAAATCATGAGTATCTTTCACATAATAATCAAATGACCCTCTTAATCTCCTTTTAAAGAATTCGAAGTCAGATCCAATATTATACTGTTTTGTTGTTTCCCATCTCAACTCTTTATCACCAAAAGCTATAGCATACCCTTGGTTACCATTATATGTGTTATTGGTTACAGAATATATATTAGTATATCCCGGAGGGTTTAATCCTGCATAAATACTTCCGTCAACAATTCTCTGATTACCTTGTGTTCCATAAGAGGCCCGGATTTTAAATGCATCCACAAATTTTATGTCCTGCATAAACTTTTCTTCATCCACATTCCATCTCCCTCCAACTGACCAAAAAGTACCCCATTGTTTATCTCCAAAAAATCTATTGGTTCCATCTCTCCTAATAACTCCAGTAATTCCGTACTTTTTATTAAAATCATAATCTAAAGATGCAAAATATGAGATCATGGCCCATTTTAACTTCGAAGCACTTGTTGCTGACACATAAAAATCATTATTTGAGGTATCTGCAATATATCCGGCTCCCGTTCCAGGAACAAATGTCTTTGGATCCAGACCTTTCTGTCTGTTATTATTAGTATTGAGTTGCGAATAGTTATATTCCGCATTTCCTTGCAGAGTGAAGGTGTGCTTTCCAAGTACTTTGAAATATTCCAGTTGCCATAGGTTATTAAATAAAAACTCTCGTCTTTGATTCATATCTTCAAAACCTGAAAACTCCTGTGCTCCTTTAAATAAAAATGCATTAAAAGAAAGCGGATATTCTGCCTGATTAAACCAGGTATTAAGATATTGTCCGGACGTTCTTGCTTTCACCGTTAAATCATTTGTAATCTTATAAGATAAATTAGCAGCCATGTCCAGTCTCATTTCCTCCGTAAGATTATTATAATTCACTAACTTATCCATTAGCATTAAAGGAGTATATAACAATGTTCCATCTTTACTATATAAATCAAACAATTGTTGTCCATTTTGGTATAAATCGGGAGATAAGTGTGGAGCGGAACGGTATGCACCTAGAATAAAATTCCTGTTAACAGCTCCTGCATCAAGAATAGCTTCATTATTTTTTGAAAATCCTAACCCTGTTACCAATGAGTACTTAAAGCGTTCAGTCTCACTCTTGCCGTTAATATTATTTCTTACGGTAAATCTCTTTAATCCAGTTGTTCTTAAAATTCCCTCATTTTCGAGATAACCAATAGATGTATAGGAATTGATATTCTGTCCCCCGGATTCTAATGATAAATTATGGCTCTGAGTAATAGCAGGCCTAAAGAAAACTTTCTTCCAATCAGTGTTTATATTATAGCTTGCAATCTGCTCATCAGTCATTTTAGCCCCAGCACCTACTCCATATAGTTTTTGAAGGCTTAAAAATTCTTTAGAGTCAGACAAGTTGTATTTCGGATCTTGTAAAAATGAAATACCAAACTGATTGCTATACCTGACACGCATATTTTGGTTAAATTTACCTTTTTTAGTAGTGATCAATATAACTCCATTTGATCCCCGAGATCCATATTCCGCAATAGCGGCTGCGTCTTTCAATACAGAAAATGTATCAATGTCATTGGGATTAATTGACCTAAAATTATCACTGTTGGAAGGAAATCCATCTATCACATATAGAGGGTCTGAATTACCACTATATGTACCTACTCCTCTAATAACAACCGTAGGTTTTGCACCAGGCTGCCCCGTGCTCGCTGTAACATTTACTCCGGCCAACTGTCCCTGTATAATATTCATTACATTGGCGTTTGGCCTGTTTTCTATAGTTTTGCTATCAATAGTAGCCACTGAAGTTGCAGCGTTCTTTTTGGTCATACTCCTGTAACCAAGAACAACCACTTCATCAATATCACTTACTTTTACAGTATCCTTTTTCAACTTTTGTCCCGCCATTACCTGTCCTATAAAGAACAATGCTCCAGCACTTATAACTCGTAATTTTACATTCATATTAACAGTTTTTAATACATGGAGCAAATATGTTAATAATTCTTAACAGATCCAATTCGCAAAACGCTGTAAAACAAGATATTAAAAAGAATTTAATCCCTAATAAAGATTAATAAATATCATCCCAGATCGTGAATTATTCTTATTAATTAAAAAAAATAAATCAAAATAGAGATTTGGCTATATTTTAACAAGTGAAAAAAAACCACAAGGTTTAACTTTATTTTAAAAAAAAGCATAGGAAATTAACAGAATAAGAATTTTAACTTGAAAAAAATTCAAAATCAAGCAATAAAAATTCACTTAGAAGCATCAAAATGATAAAAATATATCATAGAAGTATTCAAAAAAAAGAAGCACCTCAAAATTTGAGGTGCTTCTTTTACATACTCTATAATATTACTTCTTAAAGCTATAATATCTTGCCCCAATTAAAACCGGATTTTCCTCTTCAATAGAAACAAGTCCAAAGCCTTTGTAATTTTTATTTACAGAATCTTTCAGCTGCTTTCTGTGAAGCTTTTCATAGGTTTCAAAATCAACAGCAGTTCTCTGCTTTAAATTTTCAAATAAATTCCATTTTTCTACTACTTTTCGCCAGTTTCCGGATACCTTTCCGGCAAACACCTTAGATTTCGATCCGCTTCCATATCCCACAAAGCCAATTTCTTTTCCTGAAAGTTCTTCATTTTCATTAAAAGATGTCTGTAAAGCAGAAAGAAATGCCATAAAAATAGAAGCGGTATACATATTCCCGATCTCAGAAGAAGCTCTCTGGGTCTTTTCTATTTTATCATTGATTAATTTCAGATAATTTTCTGACTTAGCGATTGCTTTCTGTTCATCTGCAGTTTCATAGGAAAGGCCATTCTCCAGACTGTAGATTTCTGTGAAAACTCTTTTTCCGTGGAAGGCATAAGGAAGATGGAAGATAATATACTCCCAGTTTTCATATGGTCTATCCTGTCCTGTTAATTCTTTATAATGATAATAAGCTTCTTTTATTCTATCCTGATAGCATTGGTTAGAATATTGTCCGTCAAAAACAGGCTCATCTGTAAAAATTTCAATCTTTTCAGGATATGTTTCCGGAGCGCCATTCAAGTCTTCTTTTTTATATGATCTTCTGGGTTTGAAAAAATCAAAAACACTTTCTGAAGCAACTCCCCAATTATTTTCAATTTCAAGAAGGTCCGGTTTGGATGAAACCAAAAGGGCTACCGCACCACCTCCCTGTGTATATTCTCCTGAAGAAGCCAATTCATATTTTGCATAATCACTGGCAATCACAACTGCTTTTTTATCAGGATTTACCCTCACAAAATCCAGAGCATTGTGTAACGCATCTACTCCCCCTACACAGGCAAAAGTCATATCAAGCACATCACAGTTTCTGAAACATCTTGTTCCAAATTCTTCTTCCAATACTTTTTCCACCATCTGTACAGCATAGGAAGCTGTAGGTTTTGCCGCATCTACAGCACTTTCTGTTCCCAGATATACTCTTGCTATTTCCTCAGGATTGATCTCATAATCTTTTATAAGCTTCAGTAATGCTTCTGCTGCAAAAGTGGCAGCGTCTTCGTGAACATCAGAAAGTCCCATTTTATGAAGACCCAGGCCTTTTTCCAATTTCGCCGGCTCTATCCCTCTTTTTTCTGCTAAATCCTTAATCTCCAAATATAAACCAGGCACATAATAACCCGCTGCTTCAATTCCAAAACTCATAATTGTCTAAATTTTAAACGAATTTATGAAAGATAATGCAAAAAACAGTGGTAAAAAATGCTAATTTTTGCAACATCATTAAAAACCAATGCGTTTTAAAATATAATACAGTAATCCAGAAACCTTTAACAGTAAAAGAAAGCCGGCATATTTGCCGGCTTTATCTATTTACTTATAATTTTCAATTGCTTTATTGATGACATCAATCTGCTTGTTGATACTTGCGGCGTTTTGCGGATTCTGTTTCAGCAGTTCCATTTTTTTGCTCAAGCCATCTTTCAGCGTCTGAACCATCATCATTTTAGCCTGTGGATTGCCTGCCATTTGGTTTTTGGCATATCCTGCTATTTTAGTGACACTTTCAGTAGCTTTCAGGTTATCGGAAGTCATGATCCAGTTGAAACCGTCTTCTGCTGCTTTTCCCAATTCCGGATTCTGGAATTTAATGAATGGATAAAAAGTGGCAAGAGGTGCAATATTTTCTATCTGTGAAGTAATTCTGTTCTTTACAATAACAGGAAGCAATTGTGCCTGCAATTCTTCTGAAGCACCTTTCATATCAATTTTATCAGCAAGACTGTTTGCTCTTGACGGATCAATAGAAAGAAGCGCACCCATTGAACTTCCTTTTACTGCATTGGAAACAGCATTTACACCTTTTTCAAATAAAGGAAGGTATTTTTTGTCTTTTGTTTTTCCTAAAGCAGCAATAGCCGCAGCCTGAGTTAATGTTTTTGGATCATTGGAAACCAGTTTTTCAACTTCAGCACCCAATGCTTTCATTTGTTCAGGATTGGTAAGATCTATTAAGTTTAATGCTTTTATCCTTACTCTGAAGAAAGGATCTTTTAATGCAGCAGCCAATAATTTTACAGCGGCAGGGTTTTTCCCGGCCTGATCTTTAATTCCGTTTAGAGCCAGATATCTGCTTTTAAATTCCTTGGAGTTGGTAAACTGCATCAGATTCTGTTCCGGAGTTTTAGTATCCGTAATATCAGCCAGTAACACTCCGTCTGCATTGATATTGACAAGATCCGGTGTTTTAGAAACATCAAAACTGAATGTATTTTTTGCTTCTGCATTTACCCAGACATTATATCTTTTAGGTTTTCCATTGTCATAGACATCAATAGCCAGAGGAAATTCAAATGGTTTTTCCTGAGTTTGATTAATGGTTACAGCAACCTGTTTTTTTACCGGCTCAAAGGTGGATGAATAATTAATCTTCGGGTTTCCGCTTCCAAAATACCATTGATTAAAGAACCAGTTTAAGTCTTTCCCGGAAACTTTTTCAAAAGACAATCTTAATTGGTGGGCTTCAGCATTTTGGTATTCATTGGTTTTCAGATAATCATTCATTCCGGCAAAGAAGGCATCATCTCCAAGATAGTTTCTCAGCATATTTAAAATGCCACCTCCTTTCTGGTATGTCACAAGATCAAAAACATCTTCACGGGATTCGTAATTGAATCTCACCAGATTTTTATTAAAATCGGACGGATTATGAAGATAATTATTCACATCCGTCATCAGGTGATAATCTGCCTGGTCTTTTCCGTATTTGTATTCATTCCAAAGGTATTCGGAATAGTTAGCAAAGGATTCATTGACAGTAAGGTTGCTCCAGCTTTCTGCCGTTACCAGATCTCCAAACCAATGATGGAACAGTTCATGGGCAATGGTATCTTCCCATGTATTTTCATCGATAAGCTGACCGGGTTTCTGAAGGATATCACTTCCATGAAGAGTGGCTGTGGTATTTTCCATTGCACCACTTACATAATCTCTTCCGGAAATCTGGGCATATTTCGCCCATGGATAGTCATAATTCAGTTTTTTGGAGAAAAAGTCGATCATTTCCGGAGTATTTCCGTAGATCTGTTTAGCATAAGGCTCGTATTCCTTTTCAATATAATAATCAACAGGAATGTTTTTCCATTTGTCTTTTACGATGGCATATTCTCCAACGCCCATAAAGAAAAGATAAGTAGAGTGTCTCTTGTCCATCACCCAATGATCGGTTCTAAGTCCGTTGGATTCTTTTTTAGAATCTTTCATAAGACCGTTGGAAAGCGTTACATATTTATCAGGAACTGTCATATAGATTTCCTGTGTTGTCTTTTGGTTGGGTTTATCAATAGTAGGAAACCATGCCGAAGAAGATTCTGTTTCTCCCTGTGTCCAGATTTGTGTTGGTGTGTTGGGATCTGTTCCCTGAGCGTTTATGAAATACAAACCTTTCGCATCATTGATTGCCATACTTCCCTGTTGTTTCACTTCATTCGGACGTGAGGTATATTTGATGTAAACGGTATAATCCTGATTTCTCTGATAGGTTTTATCCAGCGTAATTTTTAGAACATCATCTTTGTATTCGTATTTTAAAGGAGACTTTTTGCCGTTGTTATCAAGAGCCACTTCATGAATCAGCATTCCTTTTGCATCAAGGGTAAGCTCATTGGTGGCATAGAAGTAAGGTGAAGCGGTAAGCCATTCTTCCCCATTCATCTGTTCTTTCTGATAATCGAAATTCACTTTCAGTTTTGTGTGCTTAAGCTCCGTTACTTTCGTGTGGGTAGCTCTGTATACTTTTTCCCTTCCTGAAGTTTCAGTTTGTGCTGATACATTGGCGGAAAATAAAATTCCAAGTATAGCAATTGATAAAATGGCCTTTCTCATCGGTCTGCTTTATTATTTTTTAGAATTATTTTTTTATGATGATGTCGAAAATATCATTAACAAGGGTTTCATAGTCGCCCTTTTTAAGTTGTTCCTTCGTTTTTGCAAACGCTTTTTTGAGTTCACTTTCCGGATTTTCGTCATCCACTATTTCTGCGGATGCCACACCTTTCAGCTGAAGTACAGCATTTTTCAGTACTTCAATATCTGCATTTTCTTCAATATTAATTTTTAAATACTTCATAATCTGTTCTTAAGCATTTGACATTTATGATATATTGCCTCCCAGCGGATCATCTTACAAAAGAAATCCGGTGAACGGGCATTGTTCTTCCAAATGTAAGAAACTATTGCCAAAAGAAAACGTAGTAAAGGATTTATATTCTAATTCCCTGACTTATGACCACAGACAATATCATCTATTCACATGAAAGTAATAGAAGTAAATTTAAAAAATAAAAAGATATAAAAAATTAAATGGCTACAGGAGCTTTGATCCCCGGATGCGGATCATAATTTTCCAGCGTAAAGTCCTCGAAATCGAAATCAAAGATATTTTTAACGTCAGGATTTAATTTCATTGTAGGAAGTGATCGTGGTTCTCTTCCAAGCTGTCTGTTTACCTGTTCAAAATGATTGTTATAAATATGAACATCTCCAAAACTGTGAACATAATCCCCTACTTCAAGATCACATACCTGAGCTACCATCATCAGCAGCAATGCATAACTTGCAATATTGAACGGTACACCAAGGAAAACATCTGCACTTCTCTGATACAGCTGCAGCGATAATTTACCATCAGCTACGTAGAACTGGAACAAGGCATG
This sequence comes from Chryseobacterium sp. AG844, assembly GCF_003182335.1. NCBI lineage: Bacteria > Pseudomonadati > Bacteroidota > Flavobacteriia > Flavobacteriales > Weeksellaceae > Chryseobacterium > Chryseobacterium sp. AG844. The sequence goes on from NZ_QGTV01000011.1 coordinate 124,336, forward strand.
ACAAGGAGCCAAAGCCATGTTAGGAATTTCTGCAACATTCCATGCTGATACGATAAGTCTTCTGGAATCCGGATTTTTTTTGATCTGGTCAATTACTTCTGTAATCTGGTCTACTACTTTTCCGTCTGCTCCATTCCAGCTTCTCCATTGTGCACCATAAACAGGTCCCAGATTTCCATTTTCATCTGCCCATTCATCCCAGATGCTTACCCCGTTATCATTAAGATACTTAATATTGGTATCTCCTTTCAGGAACCAAAGCAACTCATAGATAATGGATTTCAAATGCACTTTTTTCGTCGTTACCAAGGGAAATCCTTTAGACAGATCATATCTCAGCTGATATCCGAAAACACTTCTTGTTCCGGTGCCTGTTCTATCTGTTTTATCAGTTCCGTTGTCTAAAATATGCTGTAAAAGGTCCAGGTAGTTTTGCATTTTGATAAGGAATTTATGGACCAAATTTAGTAAAAAAAAAGCATCCTGCCTATGGATACTTTTTATAAGAGATTTATGTTTTTTTCGATAAATGAATGTATAGACTACACTCTCAGCCAATTAAGACAACAGATGGATTACAATACAGAGACACTAATTTTTTCACTGTTTCCGTTAATGGATTTCAGCTGTCCGTTTCTGTTTTCGTCTATAAAACTATCAGTATAATAATCAAGACTCACAGGACCGAATTTTACAAGCTTTTTATACTTACTCTGATCAATCACGTCTTTTGCTCCATAATCTATCACAATAGATCCTATCGTTTTCAGCTTGCCCATCTTGCTGTTATCTATGATATCATTAGGCCAATAATCTATAGCAAGATTTCCTATTTTCTTTACCTTACCTGCTTTTTCTTCAGTAAAGGCAGAATCTTCCCAATAGTCTACGGAAATATTCCCTAAACGTTTCAGCTTACCGGCTTTTTCCTTAGTGAAAGTAGAATCTTCCCAGTAATCTATTTTAACGTTTCCAATGCTTTTAAGTTTTCCATATTTCACTTTATCAAAAACCTGATCATCATAGTATTCCAGCTTGCCATTCAGGTCAGGAGCATTAAAATCAGCAATTGACCCGTCTGCATTAAGTGTAAACACAAAACCATCTACAGTAAATTTAACTGTTTCCAGATCATACGTTTTTGACGAAACGGAGGCACGAACCTGTGCATTGACCGCCAAACCTACCAATAAAAAGGCAAGGAAAAATAAATTTTTAATTTTCATATTATTTTAAAGATTATTACCAAATATGCTCAATATCCTGACTGATATTGTTGATGGTAAATGTCTCTCCCATTTTCTTGCCAAACATAGCCTTCACTAAAGGAGATTCTGCAGAAACCGTCATGATTTTCTGGTTCTCAACAATAATCTCTCCCATTGACGCCGCAACATAAAACATTCCTTTATTGGTTTTCACCAATGTTCCGTTCTGAACTTTTTCCGAAGGATCAGAAGTTATTTTCTGCAAAACAGCCTGTTGATTCAACACTTCATTGAGCTGCCTCTGCAGGTTATTGATTTCCTGCTGAAGCATTTCTCTTCCGGTTTCATATTTATCACCCATCGAGCTTTTGGTGTCATTGTTGGAAGCCCGTGTTTCTGCAATAAGATTTTCAAAATACCGGATTTTATCTGCGGCTTTTGCTTTAATGATATTGATTATTTCCTGTTTGTTCATTGGATGATCTTTTTTATTGCGGGCAGATAAACCACCCCGTCAAAATCATAGATTTTGACACCCCTCCAGCGGAGGGGAATTAGGTACTGCTTAGTGACTATGCATTAAGATAAAGCCAAAGATTTAAATATTACTTTTCAAATACGGCAAAATCAGATACCTTAAAACTAAAATCTTTTCCATTGCTGAAATCTCTTTTGGTTTTATCAAAAACATTTCTGAAGGTTCCGGACAGATGTTCGTCTTCAATGGAGAAATTAAGCGGTTCTTTTGACATGTTCAGGACTACCAGCACTTCATCTTTCCCATTTTTCCTTACATAAGCAAGAATTTTATCATTGGCTGTCGTATTAAGAAGATAGGTGGTCACATTGGAATCACCTCCTCTTAATGCAGGATTTGATGTTTTTAAATCCAATAATGTTTTATAGAAATCTGCAGCCTGATAGGTATTGGTCCATTTGATAGCATCTTTTTCGAAAAATTCCAATCTCTTCATATTTGGAAGTTCCTGGCCGGAATATAATAACGGAATGCCATTCCATGTTGCAGAGAATACTGCCATAGGTTTTGTAATGACTCCGTATTTTTCATATTCTGTTCCGTTCCATGAGTTTTCATCGTGATTGGTGGTAAACCAGGCTCTCATTGAAGCGTCTCCGATATTGGAGTATTGTCTCAGAAGATCTTTTAATTCCTGAAGAGGTTCATTATTTTTGTAATAGTCGGCAGATTTGTGCATCCATTTCCAGGAATAACTTGCGTCGAAAACTTTACCATATTCCGGACTTTCCAGCTCATCAAATTCTCCCAGCCAGAAAAGAGGCTTTATTTTTTCCACTTCAGGACGTGCCTGTTCCCAGAAATCGACTTCCACCCATGAGGCAAGGTCACACCGGAATCCGTCGATATTGGTTTCCTGTACCCAGAACTTCATAGCATCAATCATTGCCTGGCGCATTTCCTGGTTTTTATAATCCAATTCAATAATATCATCCATTCCGGAAGCAATATGGAATTTTCCATCCGGATCTTTAAGATAAAATTCAGGATGTGTTTTTGTCCATAGATGATCCCAGCCGGTATGATTGGCTACCCAGTCGATGATGACTTTGAATCCTAACCTGTGAGCTTCATTCACCATATCTTTAAAATCCTGCAGGGTTCCGAATTCAGGATTGATGGAAGTATAATCTGCTGCGGCATAAGGACTCCCCAGACTTCCCTTTTTATTTTGCCGGGCAATCGGAGTAACAGGCATAAACCAGAGTGTTTTTACTCCCATAGATTTCAGTCGGGGCATTTCTTTTGCAAATGCTTTGAAAGTTCCTTCCTGAGTGTATTGTCTTATGTTTACTTCGTAAATATTTGTATTATGTTTCCAATCTTTTGGCAGTTCTGTCATCTTCCGCTTATTTTTTTGAGTGGTACAGGAAACAATTCCCAGACCAATTACAGCTAACAAAATTAATTTTTTCATTAAACTATTTTTAACAAAAGTAAGGATTGTTTTTGGAGAAAAAGGATAAGTAGTATTTAGACTTATAAAAAATGCTGGATCTATTAAAACCATTAAGAAGGATTTAAGAAATAAAGTCTAGTTAAGATGAATCATTCTGATTTTTAAGCTTAAAGCGAAGCTTATATTAACAACTTAATACCAATCTTAATGTTTCAAAAAATAAAAGTTTAAAGAAATTCTGTAAAAAAAGCATAAGTAAAACTCCATAAAAAAGCCCCGGATCTAAATCCGGGGCCAGTATATTGTATGATTATCTTTCATCATCATTGTCATCCTCATCATCAAAGACATCGTCATTGTAGTCTTCTTCTTCCTCATCATCAAAGCTGTCATCATCTTCGTCTGAAAAGTTTCCTCCCGCTCCGAAATCATCATCAAAACCGAACTCATCATCTACCAATGGCATTGCTGATTTCTTTTTGCCACCTCCGGCACTTCCGTTTTTGCTTGGAGCTTTTAATGGAACATTTCCAAATCTGTATACAGTGATCGGATAGTTCACGCCTTTTGTTTCTTCAATTACTTCCACAAGCTCGCAGAAGAATTCCCAAAGATCAAGAAGTCCATACTGGAATTGCGCTTTGTCACCTACATTTTCAAAAGCTTCATCAATGTAAACATCTGACATGATCTCACCATCACCATCATCACTCATATCTTCCAATGGGACACTTTTTACGATCGTTCCGTCATCTTCCAACAGATTAAAAGTAGAAAGCTCATCTCCCTGCAGACTGAATGCACTTTTAATTCCTAAATGTAAGTTCCATAACGTTTGTTTTCCCTTAACTTCGACATCACGGAAAATATCCTCTTTCGCATCTAATATTACGCGGATTTTGTAAACCATATCAGTTTCTTAAATTACTTTTTGCCTTTATAATTATGATAAATCTCTGTTGCAAATATATAATAAATGACATGTGACAAAAAAATATTTCAGGATTTTTTAAAATATTTTTTTTTCTTACATTTTGCCGGAATTATTTACTTTTTTCAAGCATAAAACTGAACTTCGTCCCTTCAAGGTAAACGCTTTCTACGGTAATGTTTTCGTTGTGAGCTTCAAGGATGTGTTTTACAATAGCCAGACCGAGTCCGGAGCCGCCTTCTCTTCTGCTTCTGCTGGTTTCCACACGATAAAATCTTTCGAAGATTCTTGGAAGAATTTCAGATTTGATACCCATTCCATTGTCTATCACTTCGATCAGTACCTTATTTTTAAGGACACTGGTTTTTACAATCACTTTTGCTTCCTGCCTGTTGGCATAATGAATAGCATTGGAAATCAGATTAATAAAAACCTGGGAAATTTTCTGTTTATCGGCTTCCACAAAAATCTGCGGATGAAGGGTCTGAATCTGTAATGTTGTATTTCGTTTTTCAGCTTCAAGATCTAGAAGGTCAAAAATCTCTTTGATCAGAAGGTTCACATCGAATTTTGAAACGGTAAGATTGATTTCGCCGGCTTCCAGCCTGTTAATCATATCAAGATCTGTCACAATAGCGATCAGTCTTTCTACCGATTTATCGATTCTCTCCAGATATTTGTCACGGATCGTAAGATTATCCACGCCGCCGTCTCTCAAGGTTTCTACATATCCCTGGATAGAAAAAAGAGGAGTCTTCAGCTCATGGGAAACATTTCCGATGTATTCTTTACGGTAACTTTCCATCTCTTTCATCATATCAATTTCGGAAGCTCTCTGCTGATTCAGGTCTGAAAATCTTTCTCCTAATTCTTTAATGGTTATATTTTCATCATTATCATGAACCATTTCCTGAGGAAGGATTCCGGAAAGACCTTTTACCTGCTTTCTTCCGTAATAATTAAACAGTAGCTCCAGTACTACACAGTTGATCATAAAGATCAGGATAATACAGATGAAAAGACCCGTTTTGAACAAAGGAGTCTCATAATAGATATCTTTCAGCGAATCGAATACGACTACTAAAAGGAGCATTACCAGTGTCAGCAGACAGGAGGCAACGAGGGTAAGTCTGTAAAATTTCAATTTTACAACGTTTTAAGGATTGAACGTAAAGTTAGGATTTTTAAATAATTAAACGATCAGTTTATACCCAATCCCTTTCAATGTCTGAATCGTATTGATTCCCAGTTTTTCTCTTAGTCTTCTGATGTGAACATCAATGGTTCTTTCTCCTACGATCACATCATTACCCCAGACTTTTTCCAGGATCTCTTCTCTTTTGAAAACCTTCTCCGTATTGGAAGCCAAAAGGTAAAGCAAATCAAATTCTTTTTTAGGAAGAAGAAATTGCTGTCCGCTTTTGGAAACTCTGAAGTTATCTTTATCGATAACAAGGTCTCCGATTTCGATGAGTTTAGCATTGTCAGACACCTGAGAGGTTAGCTGTAATAGTGCATTCACTTTAGAGATCAGGATTTTCGGTTTGATCAGTTTTACAATGTAATCATTAGCACCTGCCTGAAAACCTGCTAATTGAGAAAACTCTTCACTTCTTGCAGAAAGGAACACGATAAGTGTTTTTTGCAGTTCTTTCACTTTACGAAGTTCCTGACAGGTTTCTATACCATCTTTTTCAGGCATCATGACATCTAATAAGATAAGATCCGGAACAATTTCCTTCGCTTTTTCTATACCTTCGTTACCATTGGTAGCGGTATAGATATCATACCCTTCTTTTTCCAAATTGTAAGACAGAATCTCTAAAATGTCCAGTTCATCGTCTATTAAAAGAATTTTTTTGCTCATCTTCTAGTTTAAGAATTCCCACAAAATTAATTATTTCAATTGATTTCATCTATCCGCCAAATGTTAACTAATTATTAAAAAATTACATTCTACATATTAATTACAAAATCAATAAAAAAATCAATAAATAAATATACACAAATCAAATATAAGGAATAATAACTAACATTAAAACAAAAATTATAATTATATAAATTAAACATCGATAAGTATAAAATCTGCTCTTTCGTTAATACAAACTTCATAATTAATTAAGATTCTCCTAAAGTTTTCTTAAAAACTAAGCCTTTATTTTGCCCTTGAAAAAGAAGTAAAAGAAGTAATAATGAAAAAACAACTCCACAAGAGCATCATGCTACTTGCCTTGTTTTCTGCTGGCTATGCTTTTGCACAAAGTCAGGTTTTGGAAGGTAGGGTATTGGACGAGAAAGATAATACTCCAATAGAAGGTGTAAAAGTAAAAGTAAATGGTCAGGAAGTAACCACTGACATTTCCGGATACTACTCTATCAACCTTTCCCCTGGCACCAATTACATTGTAACCGTAAGTTCCAACGGATATAACAGAAAAGAGATCAGTGAAGTTATTATCAAAAATGAAGGTAACACTCATCTTGATATCGTTCTGGATAAGCCCTCTACCAAAGAGAAAGAAATTGAGGGAGTTGTCATAAAATCAAATGCAAGAAAAGAAACCATAGCCTCTACCATCGGTTTACAAAAGAATGCTGGTGTAGTTTCTCAGGTTATCGGTGTTGAAGCGATTAAAAGAAGTCCGGACAGAAACACCGGTGAAGTTCTGAAAAGAGTTTCAGGGGTGAGTTTATTTGACGGAAAATATATTGTAGTAAGAGGTTTATCAGACCGTTACAACCAGGCGATGCTGAACGGTATTCAGTTATCCAGTACAGAGCCAGACAGAAAGACTTTCTCTTTTGACCTTTTCCCTGCCAACGTTATCGAAACCCTTGTTATCAATAAAACGTTCATTCCGGAATATACAGGAGAATGGGGAGGTGCTTTGATTCAGGTAAATACGAAGGATATTCCTAATAAAAACTTCTTCAATGTACAGGTAGGTGTAGGTGGAAACACTGCTACTATGGGACAGGAATTCCATATGCAGAAAGGAGGAAAATGGGACTTTTTAGGAATTGATGACGGCTACAGAAAACTTCCAACCAATACGCCTGCGAAAAATGCTTTCAGTATTCTGACTGAAGCACAAAAAACAGAGATTGGTAAAGGATATACCAAGAATCTGGGATACAACAGCATTGGTTATCCTGAAAACTTAAGTTTACAATTAGACGGAGGTTTCAACACGAAAGTATTCGGAAAAGATTTAGGAGTAATTGCTGTTTTAAACTACAGTAATAACAAAAGAAGAACCGAATCTACCAACCGTTTCTTTACTATCAACGACCAGCTTGCTGATACCAACTTCGATTATTTTACAGAAAAATACAGCAATGATATTATTTTAGGAGGGATGTTGAACCTTTCTTTAAAGCTGAACAACAATAATAAAATCTCCTTAAAGAATATCATCACCAACAATACGGTAAATCACATGTCCTTCAGAACAGGAAAGGACTTTGAATTTGATCCGATTAACGGGACCAATATCATGGCAAGGGAAATCGGGTTTAAAGAAACAACTTTCTATAACTCCACCCTTTCCGGTAATCATAAAATTGATGTTCTTGGCGGTCTTACCGTAAACTGGTACGGAAGCTTCGGGATCCTTGATCAGTACATTCCTTTGCTGCAACGTTTACAGTATAATCAATATACGAATATGCCGGGAAGTCCTTATTTAGCATTAATTTCTAATGGTCTTTCTCAAAAATCAGGAAGTGTGTTCTACTCCACCCTAAGTGACTATTTATATAATGCAGGAGGTGACGTTTCCAAGACATTTACGATGTTCGGACAGAAGCAAACAATCAAAGGAGGTTATTTATTCCAGGTAAAAGACAGAATATACAACTCAAGACCGTTCTCTGTAAGACTTGAAAACTTCAATCAGGGATTACTTTCCCAGCCTTTTGAAACCATCTTCAATCCTGGTAACTTCGGAACTAACGGTGGATTCACATTTGATGAAATTGCAGGAAACCAGTACAGATATATTGCCAACACCATCCTTAACGCAGGATACTTACAGTTTGACAATAACTTCACACCATGGTTAAGAGCTGTCTGGGGATTAAGAGTGGAGAACTTTGACCAGTTGGTAGGAAGCACGAAGAAAAGCGATGACCGTTTTGTAAACACTCGTGTTACAGATTTCTTACCTGCTGTTAACTTAACATTCAAGGTAAATCCTAAAATGAATATCCGTCTTGCAGGTTCGCAAACTGTTGTAAGACCGGAATTCAGAGAAGTTTCTCCTTTGGCATATTATGATTTTGACCTTGGAGCAACTGTAATCGGTAACAAATCTATCGAAAGAACCAAAATTACGAGTGCCGACCTTCGCTGGGAATTCTACCCAAGAAACGGGGAAATTATTTCCGTGGCCGGTTTCTATAAAAACTTCAAAAAACCGATCGAATTATACTTCAACCAATCAGGGGTAGGAACGAGTAACACCTTCAACTATCTTAACGTAGATAAAGCTGATGCTTACGGACTGGAAGTGGAAGCCAGAAAAAAACTGGATTTTGTAAGCGCTCTTAAAAACTTTACGTTGGGTGGAAACGTAGCATTAATTAAAAACAGAGTAACAGACGAAGCTACCAATATTGACAGACCAATGCAGGGGCAATCTCCATACACGGTCAATTTAAGTCTTCAGTACGATACTGAAAAATCAGGATGGTCTTCAACGCTATTATTCAACATGATCGGAAGAAGAATTCTTTATGTAGGAAACGATCAGGTTCCACCAATCTGGGAAGCACCAAGACCTCTTTTAGATTTCCAGCTTTCTAAAAAATTATGGAGCAACAAAGGAGAGATCAAGCTGAATGTTTCAGACATCCTGAACCGTCGTGCCAAATTCTACCATGACCTGAACGACAATGGCAAGTATGACAGCAAAGATGCTCTTGCTATTGAAAGACTTACAGGAACCAATATCAGTTTAACACTGGGATACAATTTTTAATTCACTCAACAAATAATCTAATAAATAATTTAATTCTTTATAACATGAAAAAGTTCGTTTTATATTCTTTAATGCTTGGCGCTCTAGTATCAACTACCGCATGTAGAAATATAGAAGAAGATGGACCTACCATTATTCAAAATGGAGGTAACGGAAACGGAGAAACTGAAAACCTTATTCTTTCAGGAAAAATCACTTCCAATACTACACTTAAAGCCAATAAAATCTATAAGCTGAGAGGACTGGTATATGTAACTAACGGAGCTACTTTAACGATCGAGCCAGGTACAAAGATTGTAGGTGAAGCTGATAAAAACGGAGCTTTGATCATTACAAGAGGAAGTAAAATCATGGCAGAAGGTACTGCTGCCAACCCTATTATTTTCACTTCAGAAAAACCAAGTCCTAAAAGAGGAGACTGGGCAGGTTTAGTTATTTTAGGAAACGCTCCTACCAATGCATCTTTCGGAGGTGCAAACGGAGTTGGAGAAATTGAAGGAGGAATCAACAACTCTGAAGGTCTTGGACTTTATGGCGGAACCAATGCTGCTGATAACAGTGGTGTATTAAAATATGTAAGAATAGAATATGCTGGATATGCATTTTTACCAGATAAAGAGGTTAACGGAATTACATTCGGTGGTGTAGGTAGCGGAACTACAGTGGATTATGTAGAAGTTGCTTATGCTAACGATGACAGTTTTGAGTGGTTCGGAGGAACAGTAAACTGTTCTCACCTTATTTCTTACAAAGGTCTTGATGACGATTTCGATACTGACAACGGCTATTCAGGAAAGGTACAGTTTGGTATCGCAGTAAGAGATTCTCAGGTAGCAGACGTTTCAGGTTCTAACGCATTTGAATCTGATAATGATGCCAACGGTTCTACTTTAGCCCCTCAAACATCCGCTACGTTCTCTAACATGACGATTATCGGGCCGATCAACTCTGCAGCTCCGGGATCAATCAATGCGCTATTCCAGAATGCACTACAGATCAGAAGAAACTCTTCTATCTCTGTATTCAACTCTGTATTCACAGGATTCCCGGTTGGTTTATTCATCGATGCTACGAAAGGTTCTCCAACAGATAACAATATTGTTGGTAACAAATTATTCTTCGAAAACAACATATTGGCTGGAACTACAACTCCTTTAAAATTCGGGCCATCAACTTCTACTCCGACTACGTATACGTTAGCTGACCTTACTACATGGTTCAATGCTAAAGGAAACACTATCCTTGCGTCTACAGCTGATGTAAAACTTGCCGGTGCTTGGGCTCCTGCAGGAACTACTCCAAACTTTACCCCTACTTCAGGTTCTCCATTATTAACAGGTGGAGCATTTACAAACGCTAAATTAGCAACCTGGTTTACGCAGGTTACTTACAGAGGTGCTGTAAAAGATGCTACGGATACATGGTATGCAGGATGGACTAACTTTAACTTATAACATCATCATATAAGTACCTAGATTTAATTTCAAATAGAGGCCTCCGGAAGTAATTTCCGGGGGCTTTTTTTATCGTTATTACGTGATATTACAAATAGTAGGAATTTTGAATATGAATAGATGTTCACATTGCAAAATATAAAAAGGGAATATGAACAGTAATTTTGGGGTTTGAATATAGATATTCTTTCACAATTTTTGGCTAAAGCCTGAGGTATATTTTTTTCCATTCAAACGGGCTAAAGCCCGTTCCTATTGAATATAAATAATCTCGAAATTTATAATCATAATCTCAAAACACGAATCACGAATCACGAATCACGAATCTCAAAACCTCGAATCCCGCACCCCATACAAAAAAAGCCACCAGAAAAGCTTCCGATGGCAGTTACAAAAAACAAGTGTATAAAAAATATATACTCAGATTAATTTCTCCAGAATAAATTCCCGTCATTCATCAGGGCTTTTATTTCAGACATTCTGGAAACAGCTTCTGCAGAGCATGAAGCATCTGTCAGAACAATTGCTGCTTCATCACCGGCTTTTGGCCATTGCTGCTTTCCTTTTTCATCCAGAGGAAGAATGGCTTGAGTCGCAAACTGCAAAGCTCTTGAAAGGGCATATTCTGTAGTATAACCGTACAGTTCAGCAATAAGATTCGCTTTCTGCAGCATACTTCCGGATCCGAAGGTACTCCAGTAGTCCTGTACGTTGTCATTTCCAATCAATACGTTTACTCCGTATTTTTTCAGGGTCGGAATAGGCATTATCTTTCCTTTAAAAGGTACGGAAGAAGCAATTCCTACTTTTCCGGCAGCCAGTCTTTCTGCAATCTGTTCAGTTTCTTTAGGAGAAAGATGAGCTAAAGCAAATGCATGGCTCACAAACGTTTTTCCCTGAAGTACCGGGTTTTCGATCGCTTTATCAATCAGATAATTGATCGTTTTCATTCCGGATTCTCCTGCTTCGTGCAGGTGAATATCAATTCCTTTGTTGTGATCTAAAGCCAGCTGAACCGTAAAATCCATTACTTTTTCAATGCTTCCATCAATACTTAAAGGATCCAGTCCGCCAATAAATCCCACACTTGTAAGCTGTGCTGCTTCTTTCATCAATGGAGCTGTTTCTGTATAATAAACTCCATGCTGCGGGAAGGCCACCAGTTCAGCTTTGAAAGAATCTTTTTTATTATTAAGAGCCTGCTCAAGATGTTCCAGAGATTTCAGTCCTGATGTAGGATCAATATTGAAATGCGTTCTTACAAAATGCGTTCCGTAATGCTGTTGTAAACTGATCAGCTGTTCTGCCCTGCTTACCGAAGTTTTCAACAATTCAGGAATGATTTCCTGTTCATAGGCGATCATATCTTTCACCGTTTTTCTTTTCGGAGAAAGTGCCTGCCATGGAAGACCATACAGGGTTTTATCCAGATGAATGTGCATGTCTCTGAAAGCAGGAAGCATCAGATAACCTTTTGCATCAATTGCATTGGAAGCAGGATCATTGGCTTTTACTGTTTTTATTTTTCCATCTTCAATTTCAATACTGAAAAGGCCTGTTTTTGTTCCGGTAACCTCTTCATTTTCGTATTCAAAACCTGTTTCCAGACGGACATTTTTCAGGGAATAGTTTCCTTTTGCAGTTAATTGATAGGGAAATTTCATAATTTAAAATTTAACAATACAAAGTTAAGCCGGCCTGAGAGTAAAACCGGTGTATCAATTATGTCTTGTTTTGTACAGATTATTCTTTGAACTGGGAAGGAGTCATTCCTGTTTGTGCTTTAAAGAATTTTGAAAAGCTGGCATGATCATAGAAGCCAAGATCATAAACAATATCTTTTACAGACATTTCGGAAACTTTCAGCAGTCTTTTGGCTTCCAGTAAAATGCGGTTCTGAATAAGTGAAGAAGCTGAAGCATTGAGGTTTTTCTTACAGACAATATTCAGGTAGTTGGCAGAAATATTCAGTTTATCGGCATAAAATGATACAGATCTTTCTGTTTTAAAATATTCATCAATCAAATGCAGAAATTTTGAAATAATAGGATTTGAATTATAGATTTCAAAGTCTTTAAAAGCGCCTTCCACAGATTGACTCACCAGCAAACCGATCAATTCACTTCTTTTTTGAATCAGTTCCCAAAAGACTTTTTGTCCGTTCAGTTCTTTCTGAATGGCCTGAAATTCATACAGAAAAGTTTCAAAAACTTCTTTGGAAAGATTGATCACCGGATGGTTCTGGTAATATGAGGCAGAAAATCTTAATGAGGGCAGAAAACTTTCAAACCAATCTCTGCTGATCATCAGCTGATACCCGATGGTTTCTTTTTCAATCACCCATTGGTGTACCTGATCGGGAAAAACAAGGTGAATCTGATAATCTTTTACCTGATATTCTGTAAAATCGATGGTGTGTGATCCTGCTCCGTGCTCAAAAAGATTGATGATAAAAAAATCATGTTTGTGCGGATCATCAATGGAGCGCGCTCCGGAAAGTTCATTAAACAGCAGATTACAGCCTTTCAGCTGATTCTCACTAAATTCCTGAATTCCCAAAATAGGAAAATGATCTGTATGGTAAGCCACTCTGCCTGATTTTCTCCTAAAATTACTAAAATTTATGAGAGAAAAAACTAAAACAACCACAAAAGGAACAAAAGCTTTATTGTATCACGCCATCTTCATTTTCCATCTTCGTTTCGTGACTTTTTGTAAACTTTCATCCCCTTTATGGTTGAAAAAACACAACTAGATTATATATTAATTTATTTAATCCTTTTATTCTACATTAAAAAACAACGTTTCCTTCATGAACTAAAGACTCCACGTCTGAAATTCTTGATACTGCTTCTGCAGAACAACTTGCTTTGATCAATACAAAATTTGCTTTATCACCCGACTTTGGCCATTGCTGAGTTCCTTTATCATCTAACGGAAGGATATTTCCAGTGGCCAGTTTTAAGCTTCTTGATAATAAATACTCTGTTGAATATCCATACAATTGTGCCATTAAATTGGCTTTCTGAAGTACGCTCCCTGTCCCGAAAGTATTCCAGTGATCCACAATACTGTCATTTCCTGTGAGAACAGTTACATTATGCTTGTAAAGTGTTGGTATTGGCATAATCAGCCTTCCGAAAGGGATTGTAGAAACAATTCCAATTTGTGCATCACCCAATTTTTCAGCAATTTCTTCCTGTTTTGCGGCTTCTAATTTTCCAAGAACAAAACAGTGACTTACATATGTTTTTCCTTTAAGAGCAGGGTTTTCATTCACTTTTTTAATCAGATATTCTACCGTTTTCAATCCCGAATCTCCGGTTTCATGTAAGTGAATATCTATTCCTTTTTTATGATCCAACGCAAGCTGAACAGTAAAGTCTACCACTTTTTCGATATCTCCGTCTATGTTAAACGGGTCCACTCCTCCTATAAAATCAATATCCATCTTCGCCGCTTCTTTCAGATAAGGTACAGAATCCGTATAGAACACACCGTGCTGTGGGAATGCCACCAGCTCGGCTCCAAAGCCTTTCTTTTTATTTTCTAAAGCTTTCTGCAGATTTTTTAATGACTGAAGTTTTGAAGTAGGTTCAATATTCACATGGCTTCTCGCGTAGGAAGTTCCTTTCGACTGTAACAGTTCAATTAGCTTTTCAGCCTTAAAAGTGGAATTTTTAAGCATCTCAGGAAGCATTTTCTGCTCCAGTTCTATCATTCCTTTTATCCCTCCTGTTCTTTTTCTAACGGCCTGCCATTGATCTCCATAAAAGGTTTTATCCAAATGGATGTGCATATCCTTAAATGCAGGAAGCATCAACAGACCTTTTGCATCTACCGCTTTAGCATTCGGTTGATTGGGTGAAATCTTTATAATTTTTCCGTTCCCAACTTCAACATAAAATAGATCCGTTTTGGTAGAAGTCACTTCCCCATCCTGGTATTCAAATCCTGTTTCCAGACGAACATTCTTAAGGTTCATTTTTCCTTTTGCTGAAAGACTTTTCTCATCGAAAGGCGATGCAGTCATGATATTAGGTATTAAAGTTAATCCCGCTACAGCCAACGCTGAATTCCTGATAAAATCTTTACGGGAGATGGTATTGTCTGAGGTCTTCATTTCCAATCTATTTAAGACAAAATTAAAAAGAAGCCCCTTGAATGAGGTGTATGGTTTATTACAAAATCTGTATGATTTATACTTTGTGGTAATTATTTGGGAGAATTGTCAGTTTATCTTTCTACAACAAAAAGAGAACCCCACAACGCTTGTCATTCCATTGGAATCCTGATTATGCTGTTTTTACGTTGCTGAGACTCCTACGGAGTGACAAAGGGGACAGCCTTTACTTTTTGTATAAAACTAAGACTAGTAATTCCGACTAGTATAAAAATAATACACATAGTTTGTCATTCCGTAGGAATTCATATTATGCTGTTTACGGAGTGACAAAGATTATGGATATTTTATCAAGCTCTTTATCCAAAGAAACATGAAATTCTTTTGCATAAAAAACCGGATTAAAAAATCCGGCTTCATTTATTTTTATTTATTTATTTGAATATTCAAATTTTCTTACTGCTTCCAATGTCCTATCAATTTCTTTATCCTTGATGGCATCGCTGATGAAGTAAGTTTCATAACCGCTTGGCGGAAGATATACTCCATTCTGTAACATTTGATGGAAGAAATTATTGAACAATGAGTGGTTAGCTTCCTGTGCCTCATCAAAGTTGGAAACACTTTTAATATGGAAGAATACAGACATCATAGAACCTTTTCTGTTGATTCTGTGAGCAATTCCCTTTTCGTTTAATATTTTTCCGATCTCAAAATCCAATGTTTCTGTTGTCTTCTCCAATCTGTTGAAAAACTCAGGATCATTTTTAATAAGCTGAAGGGTTTTTAATCCTGCTCTCATGGCTAAAGGATTTCCGCTTAATGTTCCCGCCTGGTATACCCCTCCTTTTGGTGCAAGGTGATCCATGATTTCATTTCTACCAGCGAAAGCTCCTACCGGAAGACCTCCACCGATTACCTTTCCGTAAGTCACTAAATCTGCTTTTACATTGAAAAGTTCCTGTGCACCTCCGAAAGCTAATCTGAAACCGGTCATTACTTCATCAAAGATTAATAAAGCATCGTTTTCATCACAGATCTTTCTCAGGTTTTGTAAGAAATCGTTTTCAGGCAGCACACAACCCATATTTCCAGCAACTGGCTCTATAATCACAGCTGCAATTTCCCCCGGATTGTGGCGGAATAAATCCTGAACCTGTTCAAAATCATTATAACGGGCCAGCAAAGTATCTTTTGCAGTTCCGGCAGTTACTCCCGGAGAGTTTGGATTTCCGAATGTAGCGGCGCCGCTTCCTGCTTTGATCAGGAATGAATCTGAATGTCCGTGATAACAGCCTTCAAATTTTACGATTTTATCTCTTCCTGTATACCCTCTTGCCAGTCGGATAGCGCTCATACATGCTTCTGTTCCTGAAGAAACCATTCTGATCTGGTCAATATTCGGGACATTTTCAATGATGAATTTTGCAATTTCTGTTTCCAGCTCTGTAGGAGCACCGAAAGAGAATCCTTTCTCTGCCTGTATCTTCAGTTCTTCCAATACTTCAGGATGCGTATGTCCTAAAATGGCTGGCCCCCATGAGTTGATATAATCGATGTAAGTATTATCATCTGCATCGGTAAGGTAAGCTCCTTTTGCCGATTTCATGAAAACAGGCACTCCTCCTACGGATTTGAATGCTCTTACCGGAGAGTTCACGCCTCCCGGAATGTATTTGTAGGCTTCATCAAATAAAGCCGAACTTCTTTGATATTTCATATATACTTAGTTGCTGTTGACAGTTGCTGGTTGGCATTTAGCTGTCAACGGTAGACTCTCAACAAAAAAATTAAATTAGTTTCGTGGTTTTTTGTCTATTAAATAAATCAGCTGTCCTGCAGATGGCTGCTGTCCTTCATCCATTCTGTTTTTAGCATATAATTTATTTAACTTGATTCCGAATTTTTGTGCGATATCATGCATATCTTCTCCGTATTCAGCTTTATAGGTGGCTGTATTTCCGGTAGAATTTTTAGACTCAAGGAAAACGATGTCATTTTTCTTCAACGTTTCATTTTCCAGTTCATTCCATTTCATCAGCCTGCTTTCGCTTACTTTGAATTTATTGGCAATGAATTTTACATCGGTATCTTCAGGAATGATAATATATTTCAAACCGTCATTCGGATGACTTTTGATCAGAATAGAATTAAGAATTTCAGCTTTCGTTTTAATTCTCTCCACTCTTTTTTGCTGTTGGGCATAGGAAGTCTGTTTATAGGGAACTTCTACCGTAACCGGCTCTTTCACTTTTCTGGTTGCTTTTGAAGGTTCCAGCTGTGCCATGAAAGTTCTGTCGTCTTTCAGATCCGGGTACATTTTAAGAACAGCATACAATACTTCATTGGAATTGGTATTGTCGTATTCATATAATTTATACTTTTCAATTTTGGAGATAAGAATGGATGCATAGCGCGGGTTGGTAGCATATCCTGCTTTTTTTAAGCCGGTTGCCCACGCTCTGTAATCTTTCATATCCAATTTGAAAAGGTTAGCGTAATATTTTCTTGTAGATAAAAATATAGAATGGTCTTCATAAGACTGTCTCGGATCATCGTATACACGGAAGCACTCATTGGGTGCATCATCGGTATGCTTCATTGTTCTACCGGTCCAGTCTTCTTTACATTTTATACCGAAGTGGTTTTTACCTTCCTGTGCCAGTCTGCTCTGTCCGCCCCCGGTTTCCAATAATCCCTGAGCAAGGGTAATAGAAGCCGGAATTTTGTATTTTTCCATTTCTTCTACGGCATATTTAGCAAACTTCTGAATATACTGATCTTCGGTTGCCCAAGTCTGGGCTGAAAATTTTGATAAAACTAAAAGGCTTATGGATAGAAAAAGTCTTTTCATCTTATATTTTTTATTGTTTTAAAATGAAAGATGGAACACTAAGTGTTTCATGTTTTTCAATTTTACTTATATAATTAAATTTCTATTCTGTTTTTCCAACAGCAGATTAGCTCCTTCAATCCCCTGTAATCCACCAGTGTGAAAGCACAAAATCTTACTGTTTTCAGGAAAATATTCTTCTTCTATCAGTTCAAAAATCTTCTCCATCATTTTCCCTGTATAAACCGGTTCCAGAGGAATACCGTATCTCTCCTTGAAATCATTGATAAAACGGACGTTTTCATCACTTATTTTACCATAACCTCCAAAACATGAATCTATTAGATTAAAATTCTGTCTCAAAGTTAATTCAAAAATTTTATTTTCAAGTGAAGCATCGTCAACAGCTTTAAATCCTATAACTTTCTGATTCTCTTCACAAAATTTTGAAATTCCAGCAATAGTACCACCGGTTCCAACTGCGGTGCAAAGATAGTCAAAATCTTTTGTTTGTTCGTTGAGCATCATTTTTACCCCTTCCACAGCCTCTTTATTGGTTCCTCCTTCAGGAACTATCAAAGCTTCAGGGAACTCCTGCTGAAGGAATTCTGTAAGTTTTTCTTTGTGACGGTATTCTTCGCGAGTGACAAATTTCAGGTTCATCCCATTTCTTTTCGCAAAAAGTAAGGTTGGATTATCGCGCCATTTATGCTCCAGTTCTTCCCCTCTGATGATTCCTAGTGTTGGAATACCCGCCCTATTCCCTACGGCAGAAACCGCAGCAATGTGATTGGAAAAAGCACCTCCAAAAGTAATGATATAAGGGTTTCTCTGATTTTTTTCGAGATAGTTATTGACATTGTGAAAAAGCTTCCAGTATTTATTTCCTGAAATCAACGGATGAATCTGATCTTCCCTTTTAATGAAAAGTTTAATATTTTTCTGAATGGGAATTTCCTGGATGGAAACAGGTTCTGTGGGAAGTTTTAATAGCATTTCAGTTTTACAACTCAAGATTTATTCTTTACAAAAGTAGGAAAAGATTTAGTGTTGTGACAATTTGTTGTTTTTATTGTTTTTTTACCACAGATAACACGGATTTCTACAGATGGTTGTTTGATACTTTTTTTTAAGTTTTGGCTCCTATGTTTGCAAAAGAATAAATTTACATACAAAGCAAAAGGGGTGAGAGAACAGTTTTGGCTAAATAACTCAGGAAGTATATTGTGCTTT
>NZ_QGTV01000012.1:0-138056 GCF_003182335.1 Chryseobacterium sp. AG844
TTCCTCTATATCGGTTACTTTAGTGGTCGCTGTATCTTTTTTCCTTTGTTGGGAGAAAAACAATACAGGGACCATAAGGCTTAGCGGTAAAACTAGTTTTTTCAAAAGAAATGTTTTAGAATTTCTAAAATTAATGTTTTTTTAACAATTACAAAATCGATTCTCTAATTCTTGTCAATTTTTGTAACAAATCTTCTAATAAATCTAATCTTAACATGTTGGCACCGTCAGATAATGCGGTTTCCGGTGTAGGATGTGTTTCGATGAAAATTCCGTCTGCTCCCACTGCAATTCCTGCTTTGGCAACCGTTTCAATAAGATCCGGTCTTCCGCCTGTAACGCCTGAACTTTGGTTAGGCTGTTGCAGAGAGTGTGTAACGTCCAGAATCACAGGGGCGTATTCTCTCATGGTAGGAATTCCTCTGTAATCCACGATAAGATCCGTATATCCGAAAGAATTTCCTCTTTCAATAATCGCTACTTTCTGGTTATCGGAATCTGTAATTTTCTGAACGGCAAACTTCATCGCCTCCGGAGAAAGGAACTGACCTTTCTTAAGGGTAACACATTTTCCTGTTTTAGCTGCAGCCACCAATAAATCAGTCTGGCGCACCAGAAATGCCGGAATCTGTAAAACATCCACATACTGTGCTGCTAATGCTGCATGTTCATTCTCATGAATATCTGTTGTGGTAGGAATATTGAACGTCTCTCCTACTTTTTTAAGAATTTCCAGAGATTTCTCTTCACCAATGGTTGTAAAAGAATCTACACGGCTTCTGTTAGCCTTTTTGAAGCTTCCTTTGAAAATATAGGGAATATTGTATTTGTCTGTAATACTGATTACTTTTTCAGCAATTCTTAATGCCATATCTTCCCCTTCAATAATACAAGGTCCGGCAATAAGGAAAAAGTTTTTTGAATCTTTGTGCGAAATATTATCTAAATACTGAATCATTTTGTTGTAATTAAAAAGTTCAGTAAAAATACTGAGAAAGTTTCACAAATGGAAATTATTTGATTGCTTTAACAGGCTATGGCTGCAATCGTTTTTGGCTTTTGGATTTCTGATTATTTATTGATGGATGCTTCGACAGGCTCAGCATGACAACTCTAATACTAGCTGTTTTATTAATGTGAAAATCATAATACAAAGTATAAACCATCAATGTACAAACACATCGAGGTCACGTTACATTAACGTTATTTTTTAGCGGTGTCATGCTAAGCCTGTCGAAGCATTGGGATAATTATTTAGAATTTTTTTTAAATTTTCTCATGCCTTTTCACCTTCCTGCACGATCTTTAAGACTTTTTTTGCCCAGTACTTTCCAAAGGTAGAATCTGCGTAGATCAGCAAAATCTGTGGGAAACTCTACTATAATTTATAAAAATAAAATAGGTTTTGGCTGAAGCCAATGACTGTTAATTTTATTGATAAACGGGCTAAAGCCCATTCCTATTGAATTTCCAATAAATGTTATAATATAACTGGATAAGCTATATCCGAAGGGTAATTCGTGTATTTTAATTCATCTTTTTCAAAATCTTCTCAAAAGTATTCACATTCCTGGTGGTAAACTGATCTTTAAGGCTCTTTTTACCTAATACTTTCCCGAAGGTAGAATCTAAGGTATTTCCTTTCGGAACCTGCCAGTAAAATATATCATTGATGATCTCCGCTTTCTCATTTTCTGCCTGAGTGGCTTTCTGAAACTCCTCCATCAAAACGTTTTCCACTCCGGGAATCCCTACAAAGCCATAGATGTGAAATGTATCGTTCTTTTCAAAAGGAATACTGTTCCAGAACACTTCTATTTCTTCCTGAGTTTTCACAAACAAAAAAGCTTCGTAAGAAAAATGGTCAGACATCGCTTTTTCAAGAATGGTCTTTAACTCCTTCACATTTTTATCTGAAGAAAACACAATATTTCCGGACGCCAATATTGAACTTACGTCTTTCATCCCCGCATCTTTAAAAACCTGGCAGACTTCCGCCATTTTCATATTGGTTCCTTTTACGTTGACGCCGCGGAGAAAAGCACAGTATTTCATTTTTTCAGGTATTAGGTTTTAGATATTAGGTTGCAGTGATTGTTGGGTCGGAGGGTTTGAGAGTATTAGAGTGAAAGAGTTATTATAAAACTTTTTTCTGAATTCTTTCAATTTTTAAATCTTTTAATCAATTCTAATGTACAAATTATAGTCTGTTCCGGAAGGTTTCAGATGGTATATTTTTTCCAGAATCTTATGATCACTATTCAGATGATCTTTCACCCGGAATTCTTTCAAAAGTTTATAATGGGTTTGGTAATACATTGAATTGGCATTATTACCTTCATAAAGGTTTTTATAGGAAAGAAGATATTTCGGTTTTCTGTTTTTTACCGTGTTGATCCAGTAATTTGTTTTATCTTTTTTAATTTCCTCCTGAATCTGCTTATCTACCAATCCTACCTCATCAATCGTTTTTAATCCTGAAAAATAAGGAACATACCCTGCCGGCTCCAATAAAATCCACTGGTTTTTATCTTTTTCATATTGGTTTAAGAAGGTACCAATTGTTCTGCGGTAGTTCCATTCTCCGTTTCCTGTTGCAATACAGTGAACAGTCTGGAAAACAAGCATCGGAAAAATGTAGAATACAATTAATAATGAAAGCCATAGGTTTTTCTTCTCTTTCTGTTCCAGTACGAAAATAAGAACAGGAACAAAAAGTAAAAGCTGCGGCACCCAGTAATACCAGTCGAATAAGCTTTTTTGAGAAATGAATATGATTTGTTTTGCCCATCCGAAGAGGAAAATCATCCACAAAAAGTAGTTTCTTTTTTCCCTTTGTCTGATCAGATAAATAAAGCAAAGCAATTCAAAAACCAAAACTACGATAGTCAGCGGATTGAAATCTCCCGGAACTTTCAGCATTCCCCAGAAATTTCCAAAGCTTTTAAAGAAATACCCGATATGCTGCTGGATCGTAAAATTTTCACTGTAAAGCAATTTTTTTGCGGTAATGGTATTGTTCACCAGTTCACCAAAGTAAAACCAGTTGAAAGCAACTGTTGATAAAACTCCAAAAGCTCCTCCAAAAATATAATTCCATCTTATTTTTCTATTCCAGAATAAATCTACAAGGAATACAATTCCCAGGAATATGACGGTATCAATTCTGGTAAACATGATTAAAACGGGAAGAAGTGTCACAACCCATTTTTTCCCTTTGTTAAATCCGTAGTACAGCAATGCCATCTCCAGAAAAAACAGAATTCCATATTCCATACCAAGGATTGAAATTTTAATGGCGGGCGGTAAAATACCGACCAGAAATATAAAGATTGCCTTATGCCATGGATTTTTTAAAACCAGATTAGACAGCCATAAAGTTCCTATGGTAAACAGTATGGAATTAAAAATCAAAAGAGGCTCAATAAAATTTTCTTTTCCAAAAACAAGATTGAAAATATAGGATACAAAAACATACAGATGTGTTGTAGATGCAGAAATTTTAGTATCTCCATTGAAGCCGATTACTCCATAATCCAATAGATTCTGGGCAACTCTCCAGGTGATAAACGCATCTTCCTGGATATAGTGCGTTAATAAAAAAAGAAGTTTAAAAAGAACCGTAGCAATGACGGCATACATTGGGAATTTGTTATTTTGTGTTTCGGACATTATGTATTTTTACTTTCACAAATATAATCTTAAAATTCAGGATTCCCAATAATAAAAAAACGGAACCGAAGTTCCGTTTTATTTTATTTTGTTGCTTTGATAATTGCAGTCGTAATCTGATTTTCCTTTTCTTTGGAATAGGTAGAATCATAAGGCTCCATCACATCAAATAAGTACTGATAGAAAGGCGTAATTTCCTGTACATTTTCAGACTCTTTCATCGCCTTATCTCTGCCCATTTCCTGAAGATCTTTGATAAATACATTGAACTTCTTGTCAATCGGCTCTATGGATTTTACCAGATAAGCATATGCTTTTTCTTTCTGTCCGATCTTTGTATAAGCATCTGTTACTGCAGAAACCACAAGAGAATATTCCATTGGTTTTGTTCTCATTTGTCTTCTCAGATAGCTTTGATCTGCTTTGGAAAGACTTAAATAATAATCATACTCTTCAAAGATTCCTTTTTTAAGTACTTCAGCAATCTGAAGACCTTTCTGTTCCTGTCCTGCAATAATGTATCCTGAAACAATTGAACTTAATGAACGGGGATCATTATATTTCTCTGCCGGAATTTCTTTGGCTGCAAGATCCAGAATTTCCAATGCTTTTGCTTTCTGTCCGCTTAATGCTAGGGCTGCTGCCGCTCTGCTTGCTGACATTCTGTAGCTGATGATATTGGAAGTTGCCGTTTCATCAAAGTGAGCATTTAAGTTTTTGAAGTTCCCCCATCTGAAGTTTTTCACTACATTATAAAGAGAATTGGCATCTACTCTTCCCATATCTCCATCAGCGCTCGGAGGCGTCTGGATAGGAATCAATCTGTAACTGAATCCGTCAAACTGAAGGTAATCGTTCAGATAGAAAATATTTTCGCTGTCATAAATACCTCCTGATGAGAAGTTGATCGGACGCTTCCAGTCGAAGTTCGCTAAAAGATCCATCAAAATCAGGTTATTCTTATAAAGCGTATTTCCTTTGTAAGTAATCATGATCTGATTAGCAACATTCGGAAGATCTTCTTTGTTGATGATGCCTGCTTTTAAAGCATTTTCTTTGTTAACAGGAAGGATGAATTTGTTGACCGGAAGGATATTGTATTTTTCAAATTTCTCTTCCCCGAAATACATTTTCAACAATTCGTCTTTTTCAGGAGATTTGAATTTAATGAATTCAATCGCCTGTTTCAAGGTTAGAGAATCCTGAGTAAGATATTTTCTGAACGACTGGAATTCTGTTTCCGGAGCTCCCTGTTCTTTCAACATAGAGAAAACACCTTCCCAATCTTCCTTCTTCATCATATAGATCTGGTCGTTTACACCATCTCTGTAATCATCATGCGTCAATTGGCTGGGGATTCCCATCGCATTGTACGTTCTTCTTTTGATCTGATCCAGATTCCATGGAGTTGAGGCAAGGGTAAAGTTAACCACCTTCACATCATCCCTGAACTGCTCCGTCTCCTGAATAGCCCAAACCGGGTAAGTATCGTTATCTCCGTAAACGAAAAGGATATCGTTTTTCGGCAATGATTTTAACACTGAATACGCATAGTCGTATGCAGTATATCTGTTGCTTCTGTCATGAACATTATAGTTCTGGAAGCCCATCATGAATGGTACTCCTAATAAAACCACTCCCAGAGCAATATTAGCCCCGTTTGATTTTATTTTAGATTGTAAGAACCAAAGAATAGCTCCGGCACCCAAACCGATCCAGATCGCAAATGCATAGAATGAACCTACCATTGCATAATCTCTTTCTCTTGGTTCAAATGGTTTTACCCCAGTGTAGAAGATAATCCCTACACTTGTTAAAATAAATAAAGATAACAGTGCATAGAATCTTCCGAAGTCTCTGTTCAATTGGAAGAAGAATCCGATCAATCCTAAAATTAATGGAAGGAAAAAGAATTTTACCGTACTTTCATTCTTAAATTTAGCAGGCATTTTATCCTGATTTCCTACCGTAGCATTATCAATGAAAGGAATTCCGGAAATCCAGTTTCCTTTTGTGCTTTCCATGTTTCCTTCAAGATCATTTTGTCTTCCTACGAAGTTCCACATGAGGTATCTTACAAAATAATATCCGTTCTGAAACGTAATAAAATAATCCATATTCTGAAGGAATGAAGGCTTCTGAACATTGATCAGGTTATAAGGTTTTACTTTCAGATAATCTGAAGCGGTAATTGATTTATCTTCATATTTTGCTCTCAGTTCGTCAAAGATCTGCTTTGCCTGCGGATTGTCTGCCACATCTTCATTAGAATAATTGAATGTAAAATCAGGAGCGCCATACATAGAAATATAGTTGGCCATTACATCCTTATCTTCATTAAACATTCTCGGCATTAAGCTTACCTGAGACTTGTTGAATACATAATTGAAACGGTCTCCCGTTTTTCTGTAGGTTCCGGTTTTTTCATCTTTTTCATAGATTTCCCCGGTTTTCTTTGTTTTGAAACTTCCGTCTTCGTTTTTCTCAATTCCGTTAGCATCAAGGAATGCCGTGTAGTTTTGTCCGTAAATAGTAGGCCAGTCACCATACTGCTCTCTGTTATAATAATCGAGCATACCGATTGCCGTATCCGGATCATTAAGGTTCATTGGCGGGTTGGCATTCGCTCTGATAGGAATAACCATCCAGCAGGAGAACCCTATCATCATGAAAACTACAGATAATGCAGCCGTCTGATAAATGTTTCTTTTTGCCTTTCTTGCATATTTAATTAAGAAGTAGCAGATCGCTACCATTAAAATAAACGCTGCAATGGTTCCGGAGTGGAAAGGAAGTCCAAGACCATTCACAAAGAAAATCTCAAGTCTTCCGAACATCGTCATAATTAAAGGGAAAATAATTTTGAAAACGATAATCAAAATTCCCAGTGTAATAAGGTTTGCCCAGATAAAGTTTTTCCAGGTAAACTTGTAATTTCTTGCATAATATACCAGACATACTGCAGGAATTGCCAGCATACACATCATGTGTACTCCCACAGAAAGTCCTAAAATGAAGAAAATAAGAATAATCCATCTTTCACTGTCTCCCGCCTGATACTCATTCTCCCATTTGGTGATCAACCAGACCAAAAGCGCAATAAACATAGAAGCCATAGAGTAAACCTCTCCTTCTACTGCAGAGAACCAGAACGTATCTGAGAACGTAAAGCAAAGTGCTCCCACTGCTCCTGCAAATAAAATAGAGATTTCCTGATGTTTTGTAATTTCTTCAAAATCTTTGTTTAAAAGTCTTCTCACAAAATGAGTGATCGTCCAAAACAAAAATAAAATAGTCAGCGCACTGAACAATGCAGACATCGCGTTGATCACGATAGAATAGTTTTCGCCTTTCCCTAATGCAAAAATGGCTGCCACGGCACCCACTATCTGGAATAAAGCAGCTCCGGGAGCGTGCGTTACTTCAAGTTTTACTGCAGAAGAAATGTACTCGCCACAATCCCAAAAACTGAAATTGGGTTCTATGGTGGACAAGTACGTGAAGAAAGCAATAACGAAAATCACCCATCCTGAAACGGTGTTCCATTGCCTAAAAGTCCAATTTTTCATAGTATTAAATCAATTATGCGAAAATAAGGCTTTTATCTTATTTTATGCGGGTTTTAACAAAATTTAAAAATTTTGGCGCAGTATTTGCGATTATACTCGTGTCAAAACTGAAAATACGAAAATATTTTTTTACAAACTATGCCCCAGAAATCAAACAAAAGTTTAGTAATTATTTATTTTTTTGTATTTTTGCAGTCAGATTTTTATTGAAAATAACAAATAATGAGTAATGTTTACGATAATATTCTTGGCCTGATAGGACACACTCCGATGGTGAAGCTAAATACTGTGACAAAAGATATTCCAGCAACCATTTATGCCAAGTTAGAATCATATAATCCTGGACATTCCACCAAAGACCGAATCGCACTTCATATTATAGAAAACGCAGAGAAAAAAGGCCTTTTAAAGGAAGATTCTGTAGTTGTAGAAACTACTTCCGGTAATACCGGATTTTCTATTGCGATGGTGTGTATCATTAAGGGATATAAATGTATTCTTGCAGTAAGTGATAAAACAAAAC
This sequence comes from Chryseobacterium sp. AG844, assembly GCF_003182335.1. Taxonomy (NCBI): domain Bacteria; kingdom Pseudomonadati; phylum Bacteroidota; class Flavobacteriia; order Flavobacteriales; family Weeksellaceae; genus Chryseobacterium; species Chryseobacterium sp. AG844. Next base: position 7,765 of record NZ_QGTV01000012.1, read on the forward strand.
CTGAAAAAATTGCTTATCTGAAAGCATTGGGAGCTACGGTGTATATATGCCCGGCCAATGTACCGGCAGATGATCCAAGGTCATATTATGAAGTAGCTAAAAGAATCGCTCAGGAAACTCCTAATTCTATTTACATCAATCAATATTTTAATGAGTTGAATATTGATGCACACTATCAGACAACAGGTCCAGAGATCTGGGAACAGACACAAGGTAAGATCACTCACCTTTTTGCCTGCACCGGAACGGGGGGTACACTGTCTGGTTCTGCCAAATTTTTGAAGGAAAAAAATCCTGATATCAAGATTATTGGTGTAGATGCAGACGGTTCTATCCTTAAAAGCTACCACGAAACAGGAGAAATACACAAAGAAGATGTACATCCTTATCAGATTGAAGGAATGGGTAAAAACCTGATCCCTTCCGCCCTGCTTTTCGACAAGGTGGATGAGTTTGTAAGGGTAAATGATGAAATGTCCGCGTACAGAACCCGCGAAATCGCTTTGAAAGAAGCCATCATGGGAGGTTATACTACCGGAGCTGTAACCCAGGGATTGATGCAGTATGCCCAATCTCATGAACTTACAGAAAATGACGTAGTTGTTTTGATTTATCCTGACCACGGTTCCAGATACATCACCAAAGTATACAGTGACAAATGGATGGCTGAACAGGGATTTGTTAACAATTGTGTTCACAACTATGACGAAGTTTTCAAAACCGAGTTTATCAAATAAGAACGAATAAAATCACGATACAAATAAATAAAGCCTTTTGCGTATTCAGACAAAAAAGGCTTTATTACTTAAAAATTACGATACAATGTTGGATATTTTTGAAAGAATAAAAGAAAATCCAGGACCACTTGGACAATTTGCAGATTATGGTGAAGGCTATTTTATTTTCCCAAGATTAGAGGGACCTATTGGCCCGAGAATGCAATTTCAGGGGAGAGAAGTAATTTTCTGGAGTGCCAATGACTATTTAGGGCTGTGTAATCACCCTGAAGTAATAGAAGCGGATGCGAAAGCGGCTGCAGAATATGGAATGTTCTATCCAATGGGTGCAAGAGCAATGTCCGGAGAAACAGACCAGCACCTTCAGCTGGAAAGAGAACTGGCAGACTTCGTAAAAAAAGAATCAGCATATTTATTGAATTTCGGTTACCAGGGAATGGTTTCTACCATTGATGCTTTGGTAAGCAGAAATGATGTGATTGTTTATGATATGGATTCTCATGCCTGCATCGTGGATGGAGTAAGACTTCATTCCGGTAAAAGATTTACCTACAAGCATAATGATATGGCAAGTCTGGAGAAAAACCTTCAGAGAGCCACTAAAGTAGCCGAAGAAACAGGAGGAGGTATTCTTGTAATCACTGAAGGAGTTTTCGGGATGAGAGGACAGCAGGGAAAAATCAAAGAGATCTGCGATCTTAAATCCAAATATCAGTTCAGACTTTTAGTAGATGATGCTCATGGTTTCGGAACACTTGGTAAAACAGGTGCCGGTGTGGGTGAAGAGCAGGATTGCAACGATCAGATTGATGTGTATTTCTCTACTTTTGCCAAATCAATGGCTGGTTTCGGAGCATTCCTTGCGGGTGACAAAGAAATCATCAGATATCTGAAATTCAACCTGAGATCACAAATCTTCGCAAAATCCCTTACCATGCCAATGGTGATCGGAGGTCTGAAAAGACTGGAACTGTTGAGATCAAGACCTGAGATCAAAGCTAAACTTTGGGAGAATGTTTACAAATTACAGAACGGACTTAAAGAAAGAGGATTCAACATTGGAGACACGAATACTTGTGTAACTCCGGTAATGATGCAGGGAACTCCGGTAGAGGCTACTCTATTGGTAAAAGATTTAAGAGAGAATTATGGTATCTTCACCTCTGTGGTGGTATATCCGGTCATTCCGAAGGGAATGATTCTTTTAAGACTGATTCCTACCGCTTCTCATACCGATGCAGAGATTAATGAAACTCTGGCAGCGTTTGAAGCTATTCACGATAAATTAGTAGGTGGCTACTACAAAGAGCAGGAAGAAAAATTACTGCAGGAACAAGGATTAAGTTTTAAACCGATTTAATCTTAAAAAAATAAAGAAAGCCACTGATTGATTCAGTGGTTTTTTTGTTTAATAACTATAATGCACATGAAACTTAGAGGTTACACACTGGGAATTTTGTCGGCCGTTTCCTATGGTCTGATTCCGATTTTTATTCTGCCCGTAAAACAGGCGCACTTTTCAATGGATATTACGCTGTTTTACAGATTTTTCTTTTCAGCATTAATGGTGGGAGGATATCTGCTGTATTCAGGGGAGAGTTTTAGAATCAATAAAAAAGAGGTCTTAATCCTGGCCATCCTTGGTATCTGTTATGCCCTTTCTTCAGAGTTTCTCTTTTTAGGGTATGATTTCCTGACCCCCGGAATTGCCTCTACCGTTTTATTTATTTATCCGATTATTGTCGCATTGATCATGCTTTTCTTTTATAAGGAGAAGCTTACCAGATTATCCGGAGCTTCTTTACTTCTTGCTTTCGCGGGAGTTATTGTTTTATGTTTAAAAGGAAAAGGACTGGAAATCAACTTTGCAGGGTTGGGAATTGTCATGCTCAGTTCACTGTTCTATGCTTTATATATGGTTATCGTCAACAAGTCGAATATCAAGGTTTCCGGATTCAAGCTTACATTTTATTCAATGCTTTTCACCTCACTGTTCTTTATGTCCAAAGCGGTCACAGCACACGCATCGTTTGCTATTCCTTCAACAGAGATCTTCATTAACTTCCTTATTTTTGCCTTTCTGACTACGGTGATTTCCAGTCTTTGTCTGGTATATGCTATTAAATATATCGGATCTACTCCTGTTGCTATTTTGGGAGCTTTGGAACCTGTAGTTGCTGTATTGATCAGTGTCCTGATGTTTCATGAAAAATTCACTCTGAATTTACTCATCGGGATTACTTTAATTCTTTTGGGAGTTACCCTGAATGTGATTGGAGACCAAAAGAAAATAAATCATATCTAAAATTTTTATTGACTGATATACAAAATAATACAAAAGCCGGACTTCTTGATGAGTTCGGTTTTTGTATGAAATAATCTAATTTTTCAGCTCAGGAAATCATCAAAAAGAAAAATATTTGAAAAAATACATCTCTTTCTGGCGTAACACAATTTATCTGACTATATTGCATCAGTCTATTAACAGGTGTTTCCCCCACCGAATAGATAATGTATATACTTTTAAAAACCGATGAAAGAATTGCAAAAACTGACCAAAGACCAATTATACAAACAACTCAAAGAAAAATCAGAAAATCTATACAGCATTGCTCACGAAGCCCTGGAAAACAATTTTTTCAATGAAAGCGGCATAGATGAAGAAAGTCTTACTGAATTTCTCGAAATGCTGGACGATGAAACAGCAGAAAAGTTAAAGGACGCTTCCCTGTACATCAATAATGAAAATGATGCTCCTGAAATTGTTCTTATACAAAATGACAGCAATACTTCTCTGGAACTGATTACTTCCGAAGATGAAGGGTATAAAATCATTCTTATCGATGGTGATCTTCACTTATCGGAGAAGCTTTTTGTGGAAGATTTTATTATCCTTATTGTTACCGGTAATATCCAGGCAGAAAATATCATCATCAACGGTTCGCTGTATTGCGCTGGAAATGTTACCTCAAAAGTATTGTTTGGTGCTTCGGGGAATGATAATGAAACCTACATCGGAGGAAGCATTATGACTTCACTTATTGCAGAAAACGGACATTACACTGTTGCTGAAAGTAATATTTATTCCAGATACTTAATCAGTTTTCACAATGAGATCACAGGCAAAACCGGAAAGTTTATTGAAAATATCAGCCTGGAAAAACCTAGTGAAATAGAATTATTAAATCCGGCAATTCTTGATGAGGACGGATATTTTGATGAAGATGCTTTTCTAAACTTTATCGATAACAATGCTACTGATGCTTTGTTTAATAAACCCGCTGATTTATTCTAAGATACCATTTTCAAGATTGGAAATAAAACAATTGTGATAAAAAGGATGTAATAAAGCAAGCTATTTCTGAAGACTTTTTCGGACTGTTTATAATCAGGAGAAAAAATTTTTTTCTAAAAAAACTTTAGAATAACTTTGCAAAAAATTTCTGTTGAAAGACCTGCTTCTTATTACTCCGCCTTTTACCCAACTTAATACTCCTTATCCTGCAACGGCTTATATTAAAGGATTTTTAAATACCAAAAATATTTCCAGTTATCAGGTAGATTTGGGGATCGATGTTATTTTGGAATTATTTTCAAAGGACGGAATACTCAAGGTTTTCAATAAAGAAATTGATCTTCGGAACACCTCTGAAAATTCCCAGAGAATTTATGCCTTAAGAGAAGAGTATTTAAAAACGATAGATCAGGTGATTCCTTTTCTACAGGGAAAAACACCTACACTGGCAAGACAGATCTGCAGCATGAACTTTCTTCCCGAAGCTTCCCGTTTCAACCAGCTGGATGATATGGAATTTGCTTTTGGAAATATGGGACTTCAGGATAAAGCCAAACATCTGGCAACTTTGTACCTGGAAGATATTTCCGATTATATTGTAGAAAATATTGATGCTGATTTTGGTTTCAGCAGATATGCGGAACGCCTTGGAAAAAGTGCTAATTCTTTTGATGAACTTTATTCAAAACTATCTGGTGAGCCTACCTTTATTGATGAATTTACGTTAAAAATTCTTCAGGAAAAAATAGAAACCGTACAGCCAAAACTGGTTTGCTTTTCAATACCGTTTCCCGGTAATCTGTATTCCGGTTTCAAATGTGCCCAATGGATCAAAAAGTATTATCCTCACATTAAAATTGCGATGGGAGGAGGATTTCCCAATACAGAATTAAGAGAAGTTAAAGACCAGAGAGTATTTGAATTTTTTGATTTTATTACTTTAGATGACGGTGAGCTTCCATTGGAACTTCTTCACCAAAATTTAGAAATTCCCGCCGGGGAAGGCGAATTTAAAAGAACTTTTCTTCTCGAAAATAATGAAGTTGTCTACAAGAATAATTCTAAAAGGCATGACTTCAAACAGTCTGAAATAGGTACTCCCGATTATACAGATTTAAAACTGGATCAATATATTTCCGTTATCGAAATCGCCAATCCGATGCACAGTTTATGGAGCGACGGACGATGGAACAAACTGACGATGGCACACGGATGCTACTGGGGAAAATGTACATTCTGTGATATTTCTTTAGACTATATTAAAATCTACGAACCTATTTCTGCGAAAATTCTGGTAGACCGGATTGAAGAACTGATCCGTACAACCGGTGAGACAGGATTCCATTTTGTAGATGAAGCTGCTCCACCTGCCCTTATGAGAGAGGTTGCTCTGGAAATTCTCCGAAGAAATCTGGTGGTTACCTGGTGGACCAATATCCGTTTTGAAAAAAGCTTTACCCGTGATCTCTGTTATCTTCTGAAACTTTCAGGATGCGTGGCTGTTTCCGGTGGGCTTGAAGTAGCCAGCGACCGATTATTGAAATTAATTGATAAAGGAGTTTCTGTAGAACAGGTTGCCAATGTAACAAGAAATTTTACAGAAGCGGGAATTATGGTTCACGCTTATCTGATGTATGGCTATCCTACCCAAACGATTCAGGAAACTGTAGACTCCCTTGAAATGGTAAGACAAATGTTTGAAATGGGAATTCTTCAAAGCGGTTTCTGGCATCAGTTTGCGATGACCGCACACTCACCTGTCGGGATGAGCCCGGAAGATTTCGGTGTAGTTCCGGTAAAACAGGAAATTCTGTTTGCCAATAACGATGTAGATTTTAAAGATAAGACCGGAATCGATCATAACAGGTTCAGCTTCGGATTAAAGAAATCTTTATTCAATTATATGCATGGAGTCAATTTCGAACTGCCGCTTCAGGAATGGTTTGATTTTAAAATTCCAAGAACAACCATTCATCCGGATTATATTCACGACTGTCTTTTGGAAGATGGGCAGTTTCAGTTGAAGACCAATTCCAAAGTTGTCTTTTTAACCAAAAATGTAATCGCTGAGAATCGCGTAAAAAATAAAAAGAAATATTCTGGTACGTATACGCTTCTTACATTCCACTTAAAAACCAATATTGTGAAGGTGGAACTGGAACAGGAAAAAGCAGAATGGCTGATGAATGTACTGGAAGAAAATGCTGTTGAAAATTCTAAAAAACCTACTATTCAACAACTTAAAACTCAATTTGAAGAAAATTTCGATGATTTTGAGCTGTTCTGGTTCTCAAAACCAATGCAGCAATTGAAGGAAAACGGGGTGATTTTAAGTTTATAAAAAATTCCGTTTTTTTCTCAGGGATTTTTGTGATTGCAGAATTTTTGTCATTCTTTCTGAACGAATAACACCTGCTTCTATTCAATTATAATCTCCCACAGATTTTGATTTGAGAGAATAAAGTATTTTTTAATTTTGGAAGAATTTATTTAATATAAATCCAAATTTCTAACTACTACAAATAAAACGGCAAAATATTCCCCTCCTCCGGAGGGGTGGCGAAAATTCAAAGAATTTTTGACGGGGTGGTTAAGTTTTGGCTAAAGCCGGATGAATTTGATCCATAATAAAAAAAACGGGCTAAAGCCCGTTCCTATCTATAAAATCTGTATTACATTAATTAGGGGTCTCTTTTGAAACAGTACCTACGTTTACTTTTTCCTGTATTTTGATAAAATTGGGATCCATAATCGCCATGCGCTCAGCCAATGCTTTGTAGGTCGGGAATTTCAGGATTGAAGCTCTTCCGGACATTTCTCTGTAGATGGTAAAAGACTTTCCTCCCGCTGTTTTCAGCTGTTTTGTTGTGGTGATATACCTTCCGATAAGTTTACTTTTAGCATCATAAATTTCAATATCAATAGGTGTTTTGTCCATAATGGTATCTTCCGAACCAAAACTTACCGGCAGATTGGTAAAATACCCCACCGGAATGCCATTACTAAGGATCTCTCCTACTTTATTGACCTCAATATTCATCTTGTCTATTTTCTTTCTGATCGCATAAGCATCTTTTGTTTTAGCATCCAGCTTCCTTTTCGGGACATTTGAAAAAAGCTCATCCAGGTTTTTAACATTGATCCCTTTGTTATCAATAATTTTAAGATCTTTAACTGAAGTAAAGACTGCAGATTTTTCTTCTCCGGAAAATGCAGAAGGTGACGAGTAATCAATTTCGATGGTTTTGTCCCTGTTGTACACTCTGTTGACAATGATATAACTGTCGCGAACAGAATCCACGATGCTTTTATCAATGAATTTAATCGTATACATCGGGGTCTCTTTAAGATCCATAAACGTATATTCGCTGGATTTGTTGGAGAGCTTAGCTACCGGAATACCGTCAAGATTAATAATTCCTCTTTTGGTTTTGATATTCTGGGCATGGAGGAAAACACCCAGAACTGTAAATAATATGATTATGCCTCTCTTCATACAATCAGACTTTTACAAATAAAAAAAGTGTAACACAAAGTTACACTTTCTTGAAAATATATTTAGCTTTTCATTTAATTATTCACAAAGGATAATTCCTTTATTATGATTAAATTCTACAACACCACTTTTGATAGCATAAGCAAAAACAGAGTCTTTTCCGGCTTCTTTAGTGAAATTTTTAGCATAAGCCTCATCAATAGAGTTAGCAAAAAGCTTTACATCACCTCCGATTAAAGAAGAAACAATTCCTGCGTGGTTTTTCATGATGTGAAATTCACCATTTTTTCCAGGCAACAATACTGAGTCTACTTCTCCTTCAAAAACTACGTACTCTGGTGTTAAAATTTTTATATTCATAGAAACAAATTTGAAATTTGATGTTTGAAATTTGAAATTACTCATCGAATTTCAAATTTCAAATCTCAAATTGTTAATAATTTATGCGTTTTCAGCTAACATTTTTTGTCCTGCTTCGATAGCTTCTTCGATGGTTCCTTTCAAGTTGAAAGCTGCTTCTGGTAAGTGATCTAATTCACCATCCATAATCATGTTGAATCCTTTGATTGTATCTTTGATGTCTACCAATGATCCTGGGATACCTGTAAACTGCTCTGCTACGTGGAAAGGTTGAGATAAGAATCTCTGAACTTTTCTTGCACGGTATACAACAGCTTTATCTTCTTCAGAAAGTTCTTCCATACCAAGGATTGCGATGATATCCTGAAGTGCTTTATATCTTTGAAGGATCTCTTTTACTCTTTGAGCACAGTTGTAGTGATCGTGACCGATAACTTCAGGAGCAAGGATTCTTGAAGTAGAAGCAAGTGGATCTACCGCTGGATAGATACCTAATGAAGCAATCTTTCTGTCAAGTACCGTAGTTGCATCCAAGTGAGCAAACGTAGTTGCAGGAGCCGGGTCAGTTAAGTCATCCGCAGGTACGTATACCGCCTGTACTGAAGTAATTGAACCATTTTTAGTTGAAGTAATTCTTTCCTGCATCGCACCCATTTCAGAAGCTAGCGTTGGTTGGTAACCTACCGCTGATGGCATACGACCAAGAAGTGCAGATACCTCAGAACCAGCCTGTGTAAAACGGAAGATGTTATCTACGAAGAAAAGTACGTCTCTACCTTGTCCGCTTTCTCCACCGTCTCTGTAGTACTCAGCCAATGTAAGACCAGAAAGTGCTACTCTCGCTCTTGCACCTGGCGGCTCGTTCATCTGTCCGAAAACGAATGCAGCTTTTGAATCTTTCATAGCTTCTAAGTCTACTTTAGAAAGATCCCAACCTCCGTTTTCCATAGAGTGCATGAAATCATCACCATACTTGATAATACCTGATTCCAACATCTCTCTCAAAAGGTCATTTCCTTCTCTCGTTCTTTCACCTACTCCGGCGAATACAGAAAGACCTCCGTGTCCTTTTGCAATATTGTTAATCAACTCCTGGATCAATACTGTTTTACCTACACCGGCACCACCGAACAATCCAATTTTACCTCCTTTTGCATAAGGCTCAACTAGGTCGATTACTTTAATACCTGTAAATAAAACTTCTGCTGAAGTTGATAATTGATCAAATTTTGGAGCTGGTCTGTGAATTGGAAGACCACCATCCTTAGAAATATCTTGAAGTCCATCGATAGCATCACCAACAACGTTGAATAGTCTTCCGTTTACTGCCTCTCCGATAGGCATCATAATAGGATTTCCGTATCCAATTACGTCCTGCCCTCTTTTAAGACCGTCAGTAGCGTCCATTGCGATACATCTTACTGTATCTTCGCCAATATGTTGTTCTACCTCTAAAACTACTTTTTCACCGTTTTCTTTTGTAATTTCTAACGCGTCATAGATTGCTGGAACAGCTTCCACATCTGTGAAGACAACGTCGATTACCGGACCAATAATTTGAGAAATTTTACCTTTAATTTGGTTTGCCATTGCTAAATTTTTTCTTGGTGCAAATATAGTGATTCTTCATAAACCCGCAATTGGTAAAAAAAAGATTTTTATCATGCTTTTGAAGAGATGAAGGAGTTTACCATTTACTATGTAAAATTCAATATTTATCATTATATTTAACAGCAAATATGCAATTCATTACTTTGTCATTATTATCATACAATATAATGCAGGATATTTTCAGAATTTTTCATTTTTAAATTTTCAGGTTCTCTCCGTTACATTAAAAATAAAGGTTTTATATTTGCAATCAAAATTTTTCCGTTTTGAAAGTTTTCAAGAATTTTACAGATTACTCCTCACAGAAGCCTCTAGCGTTGTCTTTAGGAATGTTTGACGGGGTACATCTCGGGCATAAGAGTATTATCGATGAACTGACTAAAATAGGTACAGAAAATAATCTGGAAACTGCAATCCTTACCTTCTGGCCGCATCCAAGATTTGTTTTTAATCCGAATGAAGATTTAAAGCTTCTGAATACACTGGAGGAAAAGAAACAACTTGTAGAGAAATATGGCATTGATAATTTGTTCCTGAAAGAATTTGATGAAGAATTCAGAAATCTGACCGGAGAAGAGTTTGTACGTCAGATTTTAGTTAATAAACTTAATGTAAAGTACCTTATTATAGGCTACGATCATTCTTTTGGAAAAAACAAAAGCGGAAATTTTGAGCTTCTTCAGAAATTATCAAAAGAACTTGATTTTGAAGTAGAACAGATGGAAGCCATCAACATTCATGAAAACAATATCAGCTCCACAAAAGTGCGTAATGCGCTTTTAGCAGGAAATGTTAAAGAAGCAAATGAAATGTTGGGCTACTCCTACTCTGTTTCCGGAACTGTAGTTCATGGGAAAAAGATCGGAAGAACCATCGGATATCCCACAGCTAATATTGATACCGAATCGATCAAGCTGTTGCCTAAAAAAGGAGCTTATATTGTAGAAGTATTTGTAAAAGGCAACCAATATAAAGGTATGCTGAGCATCGGAACCAATCCGACGGTAAATGGAGAAAAACTAACTGTGGAAGTTTATATCCTTGATTTTGGTGATGATATTTATGAAGAAAAGATTACGGTAAGTTTCAGGGATTTTCTTCATGATGAAATCAAATTTGAAGGTCTGGACAAATTGATTGAAAGGCTGGATGAGGATAAAAGAATAACAGAAAAATTTGATTTCTAAATATAGAGAAAGGCTATTCGGTGAGAATAGCCTTTTTGTTTATTTCAGTACTTTTAAGTAGATTTTCTGGGTTTCATTATTCAGTTTCACATTCGGGAACTGCTTGTCATAATCAATAAAGATATCTCCTTTTTGATCTGCTTTTCCGTTTCCATCAGAGTCCCAGCTTATGGTTACATAATATTTTGCAGGCCCTGCAGGTTTTGGATTGATCTTGCTTTCAGCATCTTCAGGTATTGGCAGATTGATGGTGAAAGGTATTGATTTCTGTTCATATTCCTGTTCTGTAATTAAAGTAGCAGGAGCATCAGCTAATTTTTCGTCCATTCCATATAAGCTCACATTCAGTCGGGCATTTTTAATGGTAAATGCGCCTGTTCCTGAAAATTCTAATTTAAGAGTTTCGGGAGATTTTTCAGAGGCTGATACAGCAGAAGTGTTTTTTTTGGTAGTGTTCTTATTTACCGGCTTGGTGCAGCCTGACAGCATCAATGTTCCGGCTGCTGCGAATAATAAAAGGTGATTTCTCATTTGTTATTTATTTTATTAATGTCAAATATATTATTTCACCAGTAATAGATAACAAATCCCGTACCTCAATTTATTTGATGTACTATAATGAATTGACTTCATTCTGCGCCTTTTTAGTCAGGGATTTGAAAACCAGCTCGTAGGATTGATCAATGAGTTTAAAGATCAGATCTCTTTTCAATCCATCTACTGCTACGGAATTCCAGTGGGTTTTGTTCATATGATAAGCACCTGTGATCTGAGGATATTGCTCACGAAGCTCTGCACTCCATTCCGGATCTGTTTTTACATTAATGGCCAACGGCTGTCTCTCAAGTCCCATCAGTAAAAACATTTTGGTGTCTACTTTCATCACCAGAGTTTCGTTATCAAACGGAAAACTTTCTGTAACTCCTTTTTTGGCAAGACAGTAATCTAAAATTTCGTTGGCATCCATGTTCAATATAAGTAATAAGTGATAAGTAATAGGTAATGATCAAATTAATTCTTTAATCTTTGATTCAAATTTAGTAAATTTAAGAAAGAAATAATCTCACAAAACCGCAATTATTATGAAAGCTCTGGTAATAGGTGCTACAGGTGCCACAGGAAAAGATCTTGTCAATCAGTTACTGAATGACAAAGAGTTTGATGAAGTGGATATCTTTGTCAGAAAGCCTGTTGATATTCAAAATGACAAGCTAAAAGTTCATGTGGTGAATTTTGAGAAGCCCGAGGAATGGAAAAATATGGTAAAAGGAGATGTTGCATTTTCCTGTCTTGGAACAACTTTAAAAGATGCCGGAAGCAAAGAAGCCCAAAAGAAAGTAGACTTTGATTATCAGTATGAATTTGCGAAAGCAGCGAAAGAGAATGAAGTGGAAGATTATATTCTGGTATCGGCTTACGGAGCAAATCCACAGTCTAAAATTTTCTATTCTAAAATGAAAGGCGAACTGGAAGAAGCTGTAAAACAATTGCATTTCAACAAGATCACTATTTTTAAGCCGGGAATGCTGGAACGAAAAGATTCTGAAAGAACCGGAGAAGTATTGGGAAGCCGCATCATTAAATTTGCGAATAAACTTGGGTTGTTAGAAAGTCAAAAACCTCTGCCAACAGATATTTTAGCAAAGGCAATGATTAATTCTTCGAAAATAAAAAGTAACGGCTACTCCAGTATCAAGCTGGGAAATATTTTCTGTTTTGCAGAGAAGACTAATGAATAGTTAAAAGATTCGGGATGCGTAATTCGCGGTTTGGGATGCGAGTAATATGTTTCGTGTTAAAGGGAAAACCTCCTTATTGATTCCCTTAAAATCTAAGCCCCAATCCTGCTACCTGTAATCTATTACCTATTTTGTGGTCTTGCTGCCCATTTTCTGTCCTAATTTTTCATATTCAATATCATTAGGCTCCCAAAGTTCTATTTTATTGCCCTCAATATCCATGATATGGACAAATTTTCCATATTCATAAGTTTCAATCTTATCTACAACGGTTACATTTTCTTTCTTCAACTGTTCAACAAGTTTTTCAAGGTTATCCACCCTGTAATTGATCATGAAATCTTTCTCCGAAGGCTGAAAATATTTAGTCTTTTCACTGAAAGGGCTCCACTGGCTAAATCCTTTTTTAGAATTATCACTACCCTGAAACCATTCAAATACAGCTCCATACTGATTGGTACTGAGTCCCAGGTGATTTTCATACCACTCTCTCATTTTCTCAGGATCTTTACATTTAAAAAAGATACCGCCAATGCCGGTAACTCTTTTCATATCGTCAGACTTGTTTTCTGTAACGGCCTTAAAAGCAAATCCTAACATAAATGAAGCCAGGATACAAAGGGTAAAAATTATTTTTTTCATAGGGAGCATTTATTTAAGTTAAAAATAAAAAAGTGGATGTTAACACCCACTTATAAAAATATTTCTTATTTCAGATACTTTGTAATAGCCTCATCAGTAGGCTTTGTAGTACTTACAAAAGAATCGATCAGTTTTCCGTTTTCATCTACCAGGAATTTGGTGAAGTTCCAAAGAATGGTTGTGTTCTTTACTCCGTTCAACTCCTTTTCTGTTAAGTACTTGAAGATAGGAGCGGTATCATCTCCTTTCACAGAAACTTTGGCAGCCAAAGGGAACGTTACTCCGTAATTTTTCTGGCAGAAAGCACCAATTTCAGTGTTTGTTCCAGGCTCCTGGCCTCCGAAATTGTTTGCAGGGAAACCTACTACAACCAGTTTATCTTTATATTGTTCGTACACCTTTTCAAGATCTGCGTACTGGGGTGTAAACCCACATTCTGAAGCGGTATTGACAATCAGAATTTTTTTCCCTTTGAAATCTGCAAAATTGATTTCTTTACCATCAAGACTTTCTACTTTAAAGTCATATATTGTTTTTCCCATAAGTTCTGTGGTTTTAGCTTTAGAAATTTCACTTTTCTGGTTGGTGCAGCTTTGCAGGAATGCCATGAAAGAAAGCAGCAGTAAAAAAATCTTTTTCATTTCTTATAATTTTATGCAGCAGGCTGCAGTTGATTTAAAATTTAAAAATATTAGCCGGAAAAACTTTATTGATATCGATTCTGTTTAATAACATCACATAATCTCCGTCTTTTTTAGGACTTGAAGACTCAATTCTGAAAGGCATTATAATGTTTCCAACTTTTTTGAAATCAGAATAAATCAGTGTCTCATCTTTTTTCACTTCTTTAATCAGCATATACGTTTTTGTATCAAAATAATACATGTTCTTATTTACATTCTTGGTAAGCTGTACCTTATGGCAGTAGATCTCTCCTACTTTTTCTTTTCCAAGATATTTGGCGTCAAATCCTTTATTTTCCCAATCAATAAAATCATTATCAAAACTTTCCGGCACATATTCAGGATATTCCTGAAGCTTGTTGGCCGCATAGTTCATTGCATAGCCTTTGGTACCGTCAAAACCTTCAATAGCTGTTTCTTTCCCTCCGGTAGTAATCAATGTTTTAGTAAGATTCGGACGCTGCTGAAAAATTCTTATCGGATATTCATCTTTCACACCCAGGACTACTTTTCCCTGAAGCAATACTGAGTTTAACAGTTTCCAATTGGTTAACCCTCCGGATAATTCAATGTTTTTGTCAATAATTTCCTTTGCGGTCTGTCCGAATATCACGTGCGAAAATATCAGTCCAAATACTAATAATAACTTCTTCATTAATTTTATTTATAAATTCAAATATAGGGGGATTTATGGAAAATTGCAACAAAGGCAAAAGCTCAGGAAGACCAATTTGTTAATTTCAGATAAGTTTTCGGGCTTTTTCCAAATCTTCCGGGGTATCAATGCCTACTCCTACGAAATTGGTTTCTATCATTTTGATTTTCATTCCATATTCAAGATAGCGGATGCATTCAATCTTTTCGGAGATTTCCAATGGCTTCATAGCCAGCTTTGAAAACTGCAACAGCGCTTCTTTTCTGAAAGCATATACTCCAATATGTTTAAAATAGCTTACATCAAAGGAAACTTCTCTGTGAAAAGGAATTACAGAACGACTGAAATATAAAGCAAAACCATTGTTATCAGTAATTACTTTTACGTTATTCGGATTTTCAATTTCTTCTTTTTCGCGCAGCTGTATTTTCAAAGAAGCTAAAGATATTTCCTGTTGCTGATCATGTTTAAAAACTTCTATCAGTTGACGTAAAGGTTCTAACTTAAGGAAAGGCTCATCTCCCTGAACATTAATGACGATATCACAGTCTATATTCTGTACAGCTTCGGCAATACGGTCGCTTCCGGTCTCATGCTGTCCTGTCATAACGGCTTTTCCTCCGTTTTTTACGATTTCATCAAGAATAATTTCAGAGTCTGTGGCGACAAATACTTCATCAAACAGCCCCGTTTCCACTACATTCTGATAGGTTGTGGTAATAACGGTTTTTTCTCCTAAAATCTGCATTAGTTTCCCCGGAAAACGGCTTGCTTCATAACGTGCAGGGATGACAGCGATTATTTTCATTCAATACAATATTAAGTAATTCTTTTTAAATCAGGAGGTTTCATCCCAACACTTATAAAAGTCCGGATACACCTTTTATCCTGAGACCAAATGTAGTGAAAAGTATCTTATTTCCTAAACAAAACAAATATTTCAGAGTTTAAAAAGAGAGTTTTACGCCTACCATATTGTATTCCCATTGGCGGGATGCAGTGAAGTTGAGACTATATTTTGTCTTTCCGATTGTTCCTTCTGAAGAAGTGTATCTGCTTTTTGATATGGTTTTTCCTATAAAATATCCCATTAATAGGGCTAATGGATAGTCTGAAGCCCAGTGAACTTTACTCTGCATCATTTGAAAGCACAACGCTCCGGCTAAGGTATATCCTACAGGTTTGATCCATTTCGCATCCGGATAGTTATCTGCTATTACCGTGATCCCAGCCATAAAAGTAGTTAAGTGTCCTGATGGCATTGC
Organism: Chryseobacterium sp. AG844; assembly: GCF_003182335.1. NCBI lineage: Bacteria > Pseudomonadati > Bacteroidota > Flavobacteriia > Flavobacteriales > Weeksellaceae > Chryseobacterium > Chryseobacterium sp. AG844. The sequence goes on from NZ_QGTV01000012.1 coordinate 23,435, forward strand.
GTCGTAATTCGAGGTGTTTTTGCTGAATGCTGAAAAGCTTGGAAAAGGGTTCCATGCACCTCCTTTATGTCCGTATTCTTCTGCAATAAAAGGGCTTTCTCTTCCGGTAATTCTTTTCAGGGTTTGGGTGAAAACTCCGGAAAGAATTAAACTTTCCATCAAACCACTGGCGGTAGCCTGGGCTCTGTAGTCATTTTTTATCAATCCATAGGTTCCGAAACCAATTCCTAATAATACTAATGTAGAGCCATTTCCTATCAGGTACAGTGCAGATCCTACATCTTTAGGAATTTTAAATACACCTCCCACTTTATGGTAGTTATTATCTTTATCCATTCCCCATTGTTCAGCCAGTTCTCTTGAATTATCAATCAGTTTCTGATCAAACGGCAGGAGTATTAACGTAGCACCAACAGCACCTCCCAGATAATAAGCATGATCTTTAGCTACGAAATCTTTATTGGTATTGATGAAGTTTCTTGGTAATTTGGTGACAAAGTCAAGGAGTTTAGGTTTTGGATACGTCCGGACGGAACCGTCTTTTAAGGTGTAGGTTTGTACTTTTGGAAGCTCAGCTTCTTTGGGAAGTTCTTGTACCTTCAATGTATCAACTTCTTGTGAGCATACCAATATTGAAACCGGTAAGAGTAGAAATCTCAGTTTTTTCATCGTGTAATTTTCGATTTATATATCCAGGTGTGTAAAAGCCACAAATATAATTCCTTGTTGAATGTAGTGCAAAGCGGTTATCTAACTTTTAATATTTATTTAATTTTTTGAGAAATAAACGCAGCTTCAATTCAAATATTGGATCAGAAAAATAATTCCATATATCCATGAAATATAGATAAAAGAATAGAAAAGTCCGAGTCCAAGGCTTTTTACTATTTTTCCTTTACATTTTCCTGAATTTTTAAAAACCAATCTGAGTGCTCTGAAAAATATCCAGTACAAAATTGCACCCAACAAGAATACAGCAGACCAAAAGAAAAGTCCGAAAAAATACGAAAGAAAAATAAGTAGAATTGAAATTACAATCCATAAAAGAACTGATAAAATAACACCACCTATTCCATCACCAACAGCTGGTGGATCAAACTCAAAACCATCAAATTTTGGCGTTTTATCAGCATATCTTTGTATTCTTTCTTTGTTTAAAATATTTCCGATATTATCTTTTAATTTTAACCCAGAATACAGCCCCCCAGTGATAAACAGGAAAAATGCTCCCGCCAGAACAGAAGTTGATAATATTGAATTCAAAAACAGTGAGCGATGATCAGCTTTCCCTGAAAGCCAAACGCTTAAAATTACTATTACAATAATTGACAGTGTTGAAAAAAACAAATATTTTGTCTCAAGAAAGGGTTTCTGTGGAAGGTTCATGGTTTAAAAGGTGTGTAAAAACGCTTCGACTCCGCTCAGCGTGACATTGCTAAAACTAAAAGATATATTTTAACGATGTCATGCCGGACAGAGTCGAAGCCTATATTTTATGTAAAGATTACTTTAAATTGTTTAAAGCACTTTCCAGTTTTGGAAGCATTACCTTGATCTCATCTACAGCCAATCCTCCTACAGAAGCACGGAACCAAGGTTCTGATTTTTCTTCTCCGAAGGCTGAGAACGGAACCAAAGCCACTCCTGCTTCATTGATTAAGTAGAAAACAAGATCTGAAGAGTTTTCAATGACAGCTCCGTCAGGTTTTGTTTTTCCAATATAATCAAGTTTGATGGTAAGGTAAAGAGCACCCATTGGTTCGATGCTGTCAACAGCAAGTCCTTTTGCCTTTAAATCCTGAACTCCGTTGTGAAGTACTTTTAAGCTGTTTTCAAGTTTAGCTTTAAAGTCGTTAACGAAAACATCAACGTTCTCTGAGTTTTCATAGAATTTAGCGGTTGCTTCCTGCTCTGGTTTTGGAGCCCATGCCCCAACGTGAGTAAGAAGTGCCTTCATTTTATCCAGGATATGAGCAGGTCCGAATCCCCATCCAACACGTACTCCTGTTGCTGCAAGACATTTTGAAATACCGTCGATATAGATGGTGTAATCTCTCATTTCCGGGAAAAGAGAAACAGGATCTACGTGCTCAGCACCGAATGTAAGGCAAGAGTAGATCTGGTCATACATTAAGTATAACGGTTTTTCGTCTGCTCCTCTTTTTTTATTTTCAGCAATGACCAGTTCACAGATTTCTGAAAGCTGTTCTTTCGTAAACATGGTTCCTGTAGGGTTCAATGGAGAACATAATGCCAATAAAACAGCTCCATCCAAATGCGGTCTTAAATCATCAGCAGTCGGAAGGAAGTTGGTTTCAGGTTTTGTTTTCACTTCTACAGCGTTGGCAGAAGTAAGATAAGCATAGTGATTGTTGTTCCATGATGGTGTAGGATACACTACTTTATCTCCTTCGTCTACAATGGTTTTGTATACGGCATAAATCAAAGGTCTTGATCCTGCAGTAATCAGAATATCGTTAGGAGAATAATCCAGGTTCCATCTTTTTTTAAGGTCTTTGGAAACTTCTTTTCTTAAAGATAAAAGTCCGTTGGCAGGCGGATAGTTCGTCAAATTATTCTGATATGCTTTCTGAATCTCTTCCTTCAGCAATGCCGGAATAGGATAGATATTAGAATTCAGATCACCAATAGTAAGATTGGCAATTTCCGCTCCTTTTGCTTTTAGATCATTTACTTCGTTACCAATTTTTACAATTTCAGAACCGATCAGGTTCGCTGCTAATTTTGAAACTTTCACTTTTTCTTATTTTAAATTTATATTATCGTTCTCCATGAATCTTCTCATATTTTTGATTGATGGTGTTTTTAAGAGTATTAATCCAGTTTCAAATCTGTTTTAACGGCTCCTATTTTGGCTTCCAATGATTTTAATTTGTCTCTGAAATCTGCTTCTGAAGTAATGGAATCCTTTACGGAAACATAGAACTTTATTTTTGGCTCTGTTCCAGAAGGTCTTACACATACTTTTGTTCCATCCTGTGTGTAATAGATTAAAACGTTAGACTTCGGAATATCATTCATCACTTTTTTCTCATTCGTAGAAATGGTAAGACTTGTCTGCTCTTTAAAGTCTTTCACTTCTTCCACTAATGAACCAGCCAGTTCCTTTGGAGGATTTTCACGGAAATCTTTCATCATATTCTGAATTTCTTCAGCACCTTCTTTTCCTTTTCTTACAATATTGATCAATCCTTCGTAATACATTCCAAGGTCTTCATAGATCTCGATCATATACTGATACATTGTTCTTCCATTGGCTTTACACCATGCTGCAATTTCGCAGGCTAAAAGGATACTTCCACAAGAATCTTTGTCACGAACGAAGTCTCCGGTCATAAATCCGAAACTTTCTTCACCTCCGCATACAAATTTCTGCTTTCCTTCTGCTTCACGGATCATTTTTCCGATCCATTTGAATCCGGTAAGACCTACTTTGCATTCAACTCCAAATTTCTGAGCGATATCAAAGAAGATATCTGAAGTTACAATCGTAGAACCAATAAATTCTTTTCCTGTAATTCTTTCCTGCTTCCTCCACTCGTTTAAGATATAATACGTAAGGATGGTATTGGTCTGGTTTCCGTTCAACAGCTGCATTTCGCCATCAAGGTTTCTTACCGCGATTCCTAATCTGTCTCCATCCGGGTCTGTTCCGATTACAATATCAGCATTGGTAATTCTTGCCAGATCCATTGCCATTTCCAATGCTGCAGGCTCTTCCGGGTTGGGAGAATCTACAGTAGGGAAATTTCCGCTTGGGATCATCTGTTCTCTTACCAGATCAACCTTTTTGAACCCTGCTTTTTCAAGTGCTTTAGGAACAGTTGTATATGTTGTACCGTGGATTGAAGTGAAAACAATATTTAAATTTTCTTTTCCGATATTCTGATAGGTAGAGTTTTCAATACATGCATCGATATATACGTCGTCCTGCTCCTCTCCGATCCATTCGATCAGATCATCATTTCCGTTGAATTTAATTTCCTCAAATTTTACAGAATATACTTCATTGATAATCGCTTCATCATTAGGCGGAACAATCTGTGCACCGTCATTCCAGTAAACTTTATAACCGTTGTATTCCGGCGGGTTGTGAGAAGCTGTTAAAACAATTCCTCCGTTACATTTTTTATCACGAACGGTGAAAGACAACTCAGGTGTCGGTCTGTGGTCCTTGAAAAGCAGTACTTTAATTCCGTTGGCTGTTAAAACATCTGCTACCAGTTTCCCGAATTCTTTTGAGTTATTACGAACATCATAAGCGATGGCCACTTTAATCTCTTCACCTTTGAACTGCTGTAACATGTAGTTCGCCAATCCCTGTGTAGCCTGTCCTAATGTATATTTATTCAAGCGGTTGGTTCCTACTCCCATTATCCCACGCATTCCTCCTGTCCCAAATTCCAGTTCTCTGTAGAAAGAATCTTCCAGATCAGGGGAATTGCTGTCGATCAGCGTCTGTACAGCATCTCTTGTTTCTTTATCGAAGGTATCACTTAACCAAAGTTTCGCTTTTTCTAGTGTATTCATATTTATATGTTGTTCTTTTATAGTTTGTAAAGTTCCTAGTTTCTAGTTTAAATAATGCTGTTTTTTAATCCAGCTTTTTGTTTTCGACTTTCGTCGTTTTATCAATTTTAAACGCTCTGATCGGATCGTTATAATAGACAAATTTTGCTGTGTTCTGAATATGTCCTTTTAAAGAATCCTTTACGTTTACTTCTGCATAATTTCCGTTTTTGGAATCAATATTCAGGTTGGTAATTTTCCAGTAAGGTGCAATCAAACTTGCTGTGTCTGAAATTTTTATAACAGCTTCTTTGGACAATCCAAGAAAATTAGCACGGCTTCTGTTATGCATTTCCACTTCTGCTCTTCTGGTGTTGACAGAGCCCATGAAGCTGGCATTATTTTTCATGTTAAGTCTGAAATTATCTGTTTTGATTTCGCTTGAAATATTCACTTCCACAGAATCGGAAACGGCAACTTTTTCAAGATTATATTTTGAATAGATCGTTACATTATAAAAATCGACTCCTTTTGTACCTCTTTTTTCTTTGATGAAAAGTGTTTTGTCTTCTACATCCACATCCAGATTATTGGCTACATTCGGATAGGTCTCTATTTCTACAAAATTTTTCGGACCTCTGGCATAAAATACACGGAATTTACCTTCCAGATTAAGGTTTACGAATTCCGGTACATCCACATCTTTCTTTTCAATATTTCCTTTTGGAGAAACTTTTCCGCAGGAAACTACTGCCATCAGCATCAATGTGTATACAACTTTTTTCATATTTAATTTTAAATATTACATTACTATCGTAACAATTCGTACTGAAAATCCCTGAAAGTTTTTTCATATCTCTCATTAGACTTTCAATATTACTTTGAACAAAAATAGGATTAAAATTTCTAAAAATCTTTGTCTTTTGACAATAAAATACCTGATCATTTTTAATTTTCTGCTTTTCAGGAAAAAGACTGTTTCCTATTTATATTTTGTCTTTATTTTTTTATAAAACCACGTTTTAGGACTTCCTGCCATTGAAAATAAAAGCAGGTAATTTTTATCTACACCTGAAATCTTCATAGGAGTTACATTTTCATCATCATTATACTTCATTTTCAACAGATTATTTTTTATCTGATAAGTTCCCTTATTTCCCATTGAACTGAAAGTTTTATCCTGATAAAAGCTCAGAACTCCTGTTCCATATCTGGAATTGTTTGTTTTATTTTTCAACGTATCCGTATTAGAAATTTCTCCATCATAAATATCAATAAACTCCCATGAACCGTAAAGTTTATTTGATGAACATGAGACTGCAAAAAGTAAAAGAAAGTAAAAAAGAATAGATTTGAGTTTAAACATCCGGATTTAAAGTTTTTATAAAAATACAAAAAAGCACCCTGTAATAGAGTGCTTTGTATGTATTGAAATTGGAATGATTATTTTTTGCATAACCACCCCGTCAAAAATTCTTTGAATTTTCGCCACCCCTCCAAAGGATGGGAATGGCCATACATCAACTAAAGGTTTACATTAACATATTAGTTTTCAGTATATTTAATTGAACAATCACCTGAATTTATATCACTTCATCAATATTATAATTCTTGTGCTCACGGTTGGTTCTGATAATCATTTCTCCTAAGAATCCTGCGATAAAGAGAAGTGTTCCCATGATCATCATGGTTAATGCGATAAAGAACCATGGATTATTGGTAATCAAATGTCCGTAAATCCCTCTTGCCACATCAATCAGTTTAGAAATTCCCAGCCAAAGTGCTGAAAGAAAACCAACAATAAACATTAAAGTACCCACAGCTCCGAAGAAATGCATTGGCCTTCCTCCGAAACGACTTACAAACCAAAGGGTTATCAGATCCAGAAATCCTCTGATGAATCTTTCCGTTCCGAATTTTGAAGTTCCGTAAGGTCTTGCCTGGTGCTGTACTTCTTTCTCGGTAATTCTTCTGAAACCTGCATTGGCAGCCAATACCGGAATATAACGGTGCATATCCCCGTACACATCAACCGATTTTACCACCTGTCTTTTATAAGCTTTCAAACCACAGTTGAAGTCGTGAAGGTAAACTCCTGAAACTTTTCTCGCTGCCGCATTGAATAATTTTGACGGAATATTTTTCGTCATCACATTATCAAAACGCTTCTTTTTCCAACCGGAAACGATATCATAATTATCATGAATCACCATATTGTACAGTTCCGGAATTTCTTCTGGGAAATCCTGTAAATCGGCATCCATTGTAATCACTACATCACCGTTTGTTCTTTCAAAAGCGGCATGAAGTGCCTGTGATTTTCCATAATTTCTGGAAAATTTAATAGCGTGGATCTGAGGATACTGAACTTTCATATTCTCAATAATACTCCACGACAAATCCGTACTTCCGTCGTCTACAAACCAGATTTCATAAGATAAGTTACTGGTTGTACACACTTTATCAATTCTTGAAAAAAGTTCTTCCAGAGAGTCTTCTTCGTTCAGTAACGGAATAACTATAGATAAATTCATTTAATTTTAATAAAAATTAGGCTTGATTGGTTTCTTCGGGCTGGTGTATTGTTCTTGTTCTGAAAAATGCTCCGAAAAACACCGACAAAACTACGTAAAATATAAGAATTGCTGCAAAATATCCTGAAAAATGACTTGCGGTAAGCATATCTTTTCCTTTAACCGCCTCAGGAGTGAAGCTTTGTAGTCTTTCTTTGTATTTCTGATCCAGTTCATCAATATCTTTCTGATGCTTCAGAATTTTTCTTGCAGAAGAATATTCTGTATCCAGTTCTGATTTTTGTCTCTGCACATATTGATAGTTCAAAAGGCTTTTTGCTGCAGGATCAACGAAGGTTAAAAACGCATAAATACTGAAGATGGAAAGAATTCCTCCGATGAACATCGGAACAAATGCTCTTTTGAAAGCATCTTTAAATTTCACCACTCTATGGTTGTTCCAGTAAGATTTTACAGACCAGAAAGCAGCCCCGGCGTATAAAAGAGGCAAAACAAAAGCATTGGCTTTCAAAGAGATATCAAAATAATTGATTCCTGAGAAAAAAGTATATACTACAAAGAAAATGATCATTGTAGCAATAAAAAGTATAATTCCTAGTGTTGATGGACTTTTCGTCATATTTAAATTTTTAGAAAAAAGTTGAAAAATTTTCCCTCTAAATGTCAGGCGTTTAGCTTTACCACTGCATTTTTTCGACTAATTTTCTTTAATAAAGTTTTGAAGTTTATAAAATATTCCTACCTTTGCAACGGCAAGTCCTAAACAACCAGCTCCTGAGAATCCTCCAGGGTGGGAACGCAGCAAAGGTAATCGGTCGTAGCGGTGTGATTTAGGTAGCTTGCCATTTTTTTTTGGTTTAAAGTAAGAAGAGAGGTAATTTGATAATTATCTTTTTTTGTTTTTAATACCTTACGCATCATTTTCATTTTTCTAATTTTCAGATTACCTCCGGTTTTGTTATCGATTAAAATTCGAACGTTTCTCCTAATTTTGGTAAAACAAGTTCTACATTTTTATCAGCGAAATGCTTTAGTGCACTTTCATGATTGATTTCGATGGCAGGAAAAGTATCAAAGTGACATCCGATTACTTTCGGAGTTTTTAACAGTTCTGCTGCTGCAAAAGAAGCTTTTCTGGGGCACATCGTGTAGTGGCTTCCGATCGGAAGGATAGAAAGGTCGATGTTTCCGTATAATCTCGGGAACAGCTCCATATCAGCCATTACTCCTGTATCACCTGCCAGATAGATGTTCTTACCTTCAGGAAGTCTGAAAATATACCCTACAGGAACGCCTCCATAGCTTCCATCCGGGAAAGAACTTGTATGGTGAGCCGGAACCATGGAAATTTTAAGATCGTCGATTTTTGCCGATCCTCCTAAGTTCACATCATCTTTATTTTTTGCCTGTTGGAAATAACCGCATACTTCAGGAACTCCAATGATGGTAGCTTCCGGATAGTGCTGCAATACTTCTGCTACATCAGCAATATGATCACCGTGCGCATGAGTTAATAGGATGTAGTCGATTTTTTGGGCAGCAATGTCAAAACCTGACTCTGCTTTTTTGTAATTGTAAAAAGGGTCACTCAAAATTGTTTTGTCCTTGTAGGTAAACAGGAAACAATTTTGCCCTAAGAATTGTATTTTCATTTTAAATTTAATTTCAATTATTATTAAATAGATTAAACACAAATGACTCAAATAATTTCACAAATAGCACAATGAGATTAGTGGCGATTTTGAAAGCATTCGTGCCATCCGTGTTTTCTTTAATTTGTTATTTCGACGGGAATTTATCCTCAATCAATCTTAAATTAATCCCATGTTCCAGATACGCTTTGCAGCCGTCTAAAACCGTCGTAAAACCGCCTGTATTATCATTAATTACTTTCAGCAGATCTTCGCCTGTCTGGCTGAATCCATAGCTTTTAATGACCACGAGTGTTCCTTTTTCCATCGCTTTGAATTCATAATCTACGTTTACTGCAGGCTCTCCCCATTCTGTTCTGATCAGTTGGTTCGGAATAATCTGGTGAACTTTCACTACGTTTTTTACTCCGTACATTTCCCATTCCCAGGTAACAGTCTTCCCTTCTTCCAGCTTTCCGGTAGATTTGGTAAACCAGAAATTGGTAGTTACTTCCGGATTGATGAATGCTTCGAAAACATCTTCAACCGGCTTCCTGATAAGCATTTGAGCTTCAACGTATGCATTAGAACTCATGGTATAATATTTTAGATTTAGTGAAATAAGTTAAGTCCGGCTGCTGTAAGAATTGCCATTACAAAAGTCATGATTCCTACCTGTTTTAAGTACTGGTCTAATTCTTTTGGTTCTTTCACCGACATGATGCTTCTTCTCAGCTTGGCTAATGGGAATAAAAGGATCATTACAATAAACACATAGTAGTTTTGCTGCTGTATAAACCCGTTTACTCCTAAAAAGATAAGGATAAGCACCAAAGGTAACTGTAACAGGACCATTTCATAGATCATTGCATTTTTGAATCCGATTCTCAATGCAAAGCTATTTTTCCCTGATAATCTGTCGCTTTCAATATCTCTCATATTGTTCAGGTTAAGAACCGCCATACTCATCATTCCAACCGCTGTTCCGGGTAATAATATATCCCAGCTGAAAGTTTTTGTAAACAGGAAATAGCTTCCGCATACGGAAACCAGTCCAAAGAAGATAAACACGAAAATATCTCCCAATCCCATGTATCCGTAAGGTTTTTTACCTACCGTATATCCAATTGCGGCAAGAATACTTGCTACTCCCAATCCTATAAAGATGTAGAATTCATTCATATAGTTTGGAATAAAAGCTACGTACAACAAAGCAATGGTAGCAATGAAAGATAATACTGCGAAAAGAATCACAGCATTTTTCATCTGTTTTGCAGTAATTTTCCCTGATGCTACAGCTCTTGCTTCAGCTTCATTGATTCTTTTGGCGTCTGTACCTTTTACTCCGTCACCATAATCATTGGCATAATTTGATAAAATCTGGTATAAAAGCGTAACCAACAGAGCGAGTGCAAGGATTTTCCAGTCCCAGGTACCGCCTTCTCCGTAAAGTCTCCATTTTGCAATGAAAGCTCCCATAATAATTCCGCTTAAGGAAAGCGGTAAAGTTCTTAGCCTTGCGGCTTTTATCCAATCCGTCATAAAATTTATAGGTAATGAGCAATGGGTAATAAGTAATGAAAAATATTGCTCATTACTTATTACTCATCACTACTGTTATGATATCCATTGATCTTCTCCGAAGTTGGGCTTTCTCTTTTCAAGGAAAGCATTTCTTCCCTCCTGAGCTTCTTCTGTCATATAAGCAAGACGGGTAGCTTCTCCGGCAAAAACCTGCTGCCCTACCATCCCATCGTCTGTAAGGTTCATGGCAAATTTCAGCATCCTGATAGAAGTTGGAGATTTAGCCAATATTTCCTGAGCCCATTCATAAGCAGTATCTTCTAATTCTGCATGAGGAACTACTTTATTGACCATTCCCATTTCGAAAGCTTCCTGAGCGGAATAATTTCTTCCTAAAAAGAAAATCTCACGTGCTTTTTTCTGTCCTACCATTTTAGCAAGATAAGCAGAACCGTAACCACCATCAAAACTGGTAACATCTGCATCAGTCTGTTTGAAGATAGCATGTTCTTCGCTCGCTAAAGTAAGGTCACATACTACGTGAAGTGAGTGTCCGCCACCAACTGCCCATCCCGGAACCACCGCGATCACCACTTTCGGCATAAAACGGATCAGACGCTGAACCTCAAGAATGTTCAGACGATGTCTTCCATCTTCTCCTACGTATCCCTGATGTCCTCTGGCTTTTTGATCTCCTCCGCTGCAAAATGCCCATCCTCCGTCTTTTGGACTTGGTCCTTCTCCTGACAGCAATACAACCCCTATTGAAGGATCTTCATAGGCATCATAAAAAGCATCATATAATTCTGAAGTTGTTTTAGGTCTGAAAGCATTACGTACTTCAGGTCTGTTGAAAGCAATTCTTGCTACTCCGTTAGATTTTTTATAGGTAATATCTTCGTATTCCTTGGCGGTTTTCCACTCGATCATCTTATAAAAATTTTTCTCAAAGATACGGAATTACAGAGAAATTCTCAGGTTGAAATTGAAGGTTCATCTCCATAAAAAAAGAAATTTTGAATGCATGAATCCGGCATGAAGAGAAACTGCATAACAGGGCCGGAAATAAATCAAACCTAACAGGTCTAAAAACCTGTTAGGTTTATAGATTTAATTCAAAATCATAAAAGGTCTGCAAGACTTCTACATGAAACATAAAATTCTGATAAGAACTTCATTACTTTGTGTTTACAATAAAAAAACCGGAACATTTCTGTTCCGGCTTTATCTGTTGTGTCAAAAAATGATTATTTTGCACCAGCAGCTGTAAGTTCAGCTTCTTTAGCTTTCATTTCTTTAACTTTATCCATGTTTTTAGTTACAATGTAAATTTCTTTTAACGCAGTAACCGCATCAAGACTCTTTGGGTTGGCTTTATACCATCCTTCAGCATATGGTAGTGCTTTTCCGAATCTTTCTCTTCTTGCATCAATCAGCTTAGAAGCTTCGTCCGGTTTGTCTTTTCTTAATGCATTAATCTCTCCTACTACTTTAGCATCGTCACCAATAGTCGTATATACTAAATTCTGATATGCATCAGAGAAATCAGGCTTCAGCTCAACAGCTTTTTTGAACGCTTCCAAAGCATCGTTAACAGTAGCCGGGTTTTTAGCCTGCATTACCCCAAGGTTATACCAGTTTGTAGCATCGTTAGGGTTTTTAGCCAACTGTTCTTTCAATCCTGAAACGAATTTGTCTGTATTTCCAGACTGAAGGTATGCTGTAGTCTGAGCTTCTTTAAGCTTAGCATTGTTTGGGAATTTAACCAAACCTTTTTCGATAATCGTAAGAGCCTCAGTTGGTTTTTTAGCATTCAAAAGCAATGAAGACAAAGTTTCATACAAATCAGACTCTATACTTTTAGTCTGTTCTGTCTTGAAATCACTGTAATCAGGGTTCTTTTTCATGAGTTCCCAGGTAGCTTTATCAAGATTTACAACCTGACCTGTCTTCTTCTCTTTTGCAGTGTATGTAGTTTCTACTCCTGTAAATCCGGAATTGATAAGGTCTGTATATATTTTGATAGACTGATCAGTGTTATTAGCTAACGCGTGGCTCAATCCGGCATAATACATATATATTTTATTATCCTGCCCGTTAGCCTTTAACAAGTCGTAGACTTCTATAAACTTAGGCGCTGCAGCAGCATAGTTTTTTGCATTATATGCATCCATAGCCACTTTGTTAGCTTCCTGAAGCTGAGCATTTAAAGCTGCCGCATCTTTTTTCTGCCCAAAAGCAAAAGCAGATGCTACGATAGCCATTCCTAAAATTAGTTTCTTCATAATAACTATTTTATATTTATATTGTACAATTTATTCGGAATCAGAATTCTCATTTTCCTCTGCAGAATTTTCATTTTCAGCCTGAGGAGCCTCTTCGTTTTCCTGGTTATCAAATAGTGATCCTACAACACCTTCTTCTGTTTCTTCAAGTTCTTCAGAATCTTCCTCTACATCTTTATCCATTTCTACTTTTGCAATGGCTGCAATTTCGTCATTTTTCTTAAGGTTGATCAGTTTTACACCCTGAGTATTTCTACCCATTACTCTCATTTCATCCATTCCCATTCTGATGGCAACACCGGATTTGTTGATAATCATCAATCCGTCTTCGTCTGTTACGTTCTGAATAGCAATTAGATTTCCTGTTTTTTCAGTAATATTAAGCGTAATAACTCCTTTTCCTCCTCTGTTGGTAATTCTGTAGTCTTCTACCGCAGTTCTCTTACCATATCCTTTTTCAGATACCACAAGAACTGTTTCGTTCTCTACATCATTCACAACAATCATACCAATAGCTTCGTCACCATCTTCAAGCAGGATTCCTCTTACTCCGATAGATCCTCTACCTACTTCTCTTACTTTCTCCTCAGGGAAACGGATACACTTACCATTTTTAGTGGCAATCATGATCTGAGAAGTTCCATTGGTAAGGTAAGCTCCTAATAGCTGGTCATTATCTCTGATTTCGATAGCATTCACCCCGTTTACTCTTGGTCTTGAATAGGCTTCCAACGATGTTTTCTTGATGGTTCCGTTTTTAGTTACCATCACTACGCTCATCTGATTTACATATTCGGAATCCTTCAGGTTGTTGGTTCTGATATATGCTTTGATCTTATCATCCGGTTCAATGTTGATAAGGTTTTGTACTGCTCTTCCTTTTGCCGTTTTGGAGCCTTCAGGAATTTCAAATACTCTTAACCAGTAACATCTTCCTTTTTCAGTAAAGAACAGCATATACTGGTGGTTGGTTGCAGAAACGATATATTCAAGGAAATCGGAATCCCTTGTCGTTGCCGCTTTATTACCTACACCACCTCTACTTTGGATTTTATATTCTGAAAGAGAAGTTCTCTTGATGTATCCTGCATGAGAAATAGTAAGAACTACAGATTCGTTCGGGATAATATCTTCGATAGACATTTCTCCTCCTGAGTAATCTATTTCAGTTCTTCTTTCGTCTCCGTATTTTTCTTTGATTTCGATTAATTCTTCTTTAATGATCTGGAATCTTCTCGGCTCGTTAGCTAGGATGTCTTCCAAATTTGCGATTTCTTTCATGATCGCATCATACTCATCACGGATCTTATCAAGCTCCATTCCTGTAAGACGGGCTAATCTAAGATCAAGAATTGCCTGAGCCTGAATATCAGAAAGTTCAAAAGCTTCGATCAAGCCTTCTTTTGCAGCCTGAGGGTTGGCACTGTGACGGATAATAGAGATTGCTCTGTCTAAAGCATCCTGAGTTCCGATCACCTTCATAAATCCTTCAAGAATATGTGCTCTCTCTTTTGCTTTCTTAAGCTCATACTGAGTTCTTCTTACGATGACCTCGTGTCTGTGCTCTACAAAGTGATGAATGATATCTTTAAGGTTCAGCTGCTCCGGTCTTCCGTGTACCAATGCAATATTGTTTACACTGAAAGAGGTCTGAAGTGCCGTATATTTATATAATAGGTTAAGAACTACATTCGGGATTGCATCGTTTTTCAGTTCGTATACAACGCGAAGTCCTTTTCTATCCGATTCGTCTCTGATCTCATGAATTCCAGGGATTTTTTCGTCTTTAACAAGTTCTGCTGTTCTGGCAATCATTTCAGCTTTGTTCACCTGATAAGGGATTTCAGTAACGATAATAGCGTTTCTGTTTCCGATTTCATCAAAGTTAACTTTAGCTCTTAAAACGACTCTACCTCTTCCTGTATGGAAAGCATCTCTTACTCCGTCGTATCCGTAGATGATACCACCTGTAGGGAAATCCGGTGCAATGATGTGCTGCATCAGTTCGTCAATCGTAATTTCTTTATTATCGATATACGCACAGATTGCATCTACAGATTCTGAAAGGTTATGAGGCGCCATATTCGTTGCCATACCTACGGCGATACCTGAAGTACCATTTACCAAAAGATTCGGAACTTTAGTCGGCATTACGGTCGGTTCCTGTAAACTGTCGTCGAAGTTATTCTGGAAATCAACTGTTTCTTTGTCCAGGTCTGAAAGAACCTCATCAGAGATTTTTTTCAATCTAGCCTCGGTATAACGCATTGCTGCAGGCGGGTCACCATCCATGGAACCAAAGTTACCCTGTCCGTCTACCTGAGGATAACGTAAGCTCCAGTCCTGAGCCATTCTTACCATAGCATCATATACAGAGGAATCTCCGTGCGGGTGGTATTTACCCAAAACATCCCCAACAATTCTCGCAGATTTCAAATATTTTCTATTAGAAAACACCCCTAATCCATACATACCGTATAATACTCTTCTATGAACGGGTTTCAAGCCGTCTCTTACATCCGGTAACGCTCTTGAAACGATAACCGACATCGAATAATCGATATAAGACGACTTCATTTCATCAACAATGTTGATAGGAATCAGTCTTTCTCCTTCTTTTTGCATAAACAAATTTTATTGTAATGATATTCAAACTCTTAGCTGTAAGTTTGAAAATTATTTATTTCCAATTTTTATTAACGGGCTAATTTACGAAAAAAAAGCCGATTTTTGTGGTAGAATTTATCCAAAAAATCTTAAAAATTCATAAAAATATGAGCGTATTAAGTATAACTTTCCACTGCACAAAAGATAACCTGGAAGAATGGGAAAATTATATTGATGAAACCCTGGTTTTAATGACTGAAAACCTTATGGATGTTAACAAATATATTCTTTCTGAGGTGCACAGTGACTTTATCGACGAAGGTAAAAATTATAATCTCCTGTTAATTTTTGATACTGATGAACTGAGGGAAGATTTTATTAAAAGTGAACTTTTAAATATTTCCGAAAGGATTGAGAAAAAGTTCGGACAGGAAGTAATGGTTTTCAACACTTTCCTTAATCCCAAAAAATCGAGATTATAACAGATCATAAAAAAGCACTGAATTTTTTCAGTGCTTTTCTTTTTTATCTGTGATGTCCATGACCACGGCCCTTACCTTTGTGATGATGCCCGCGATCGTCATAAATATACACTTTCTTTACCTGTCCTGGTGCGTAGTACCTTGCACTTCCGCCATAATACCTTTTTGCATGACCCGGTGGCATTCTTCTTCCATGATGATCGTGTACCACACAAGATGACAGCATTAAAACTACCACTGCTACCCCAGCCATTTTAAACAAACTTTTCATTATTTTCACTTTTTCAATTTCGATAGCGAAATATATCAATGTTAATGCCAAAAGAAATTGAAATTAAGCTAATGTATGTTAAAACTGACTGCTAATTTTTTATTTTTTGTGCCAGTTAATAGCCGCTTCTTTTTTTCACCTGCCCAGGAGCATAGTCTTTTGCACTTCCTCCAAACACTTTTTTAGCCTGTCCAGGCGGAACTGTTTTCACCCGACGTCCATTGTCATGCACCACGCATGATGATAACATGAACGCTACGATAAGAACTCCTGTAATTTTAATCAAATTTTTCATTATTTCTATTTTTCAACTTTATTTAATATAACAATGGTAGTGCCAAAAGTTAAAAAAATTAAAGTTCAAAGCTCAAAGTTTAAGGTTTAAGGCTGGAATAGATGGGCTTTTATTGTCAATGGTCAAATTTTGCTTCGCAAGTCAATAGTGAATTTTGTTGTGGAGAATTATATTACCAAACAAAATCACCAATCATCTATTATCTATTATCTATTATAGTTCTCTAGATGATTTCGCTTCTTTTTTCCATCAGGATAATGTCTTTCCACTCTCCATTGAGTTTTCCGATTTTTTTACGGACGCCTACGATTCTGAAACCGTTTTTCTGATGAAATTTGATAGAAGTTTCATTTTCAGAGAAGATATTGGTCTGTAATGTCCAGAATCCGTGATCCTCACTATCCAAAATCAATTTTTTAAGCAATACGGAACCCAATCCCTTTCCCTGATATTCGTTATCAAAATAAATGCTTACCTCTGCAACTCCTTTATAGCATTCTCTTTTGCTCACCGGTTTTAAGGCACACCATCCTACTACTTCATTTTTTTCATTTTCCAGTACCCAGCGGCAGTCGTTAAAATAGCCCATGCTCCATGCCTCAGCAGTTGGGACTTCTGTTTCAAAAGTGGAAATTCCGCCGTCTATTCCCTGGCGGAAAATTTCAAGAACCCTGGCTTCATCAGTGGGAAGCATTTCTCTTAATTCGTAATTCATCGTATTTAATGGTATTTTCTTTTGATTTTTCTTTTAATTCTTGAGTAGTGTGTCTGCTTGCTTTTTTCATCCTGAGAAACCACACTGATATTTCTATCCACTTCCAGAACGGAAAGCTTTACATTGTTTATGTTTTCAATTCCGTGTTCTCTTATCGCTTCTTCCAATTCGCTTTCTGTAATCTTTACCCGATTCAGGGCTGCCTGATCGGCAATTCCATCCCTGATCAGAATAACCGGCTCATCTTCCATAAAAGTCTGAAAGGAGCGGCTGGAAAACATGAATCTCTTCACAATGAAATTAGCAACAAACAAAACCAATGCCGCCACGATTCCTCCCTGAAGAGAGGTATCAGGACCTACCATTGCATTCTGAACAGCATTTGAAATTAACAACAGCAATACAACATCCCCTGCATTGAGCTGAGAAAGCTGGTTTTTACCAAATAAACGGATGGCAATTACCATGAAAAGGTAAACGCAGAGGGAACGGACAGCAACGTTAAGAATAGGATCCACAATTTTTTTTATCTACTCAAATGTATTGATTTTTGTGATTCGTGAGAAATATTTACAGACAGATTTTGGTATACATTTTGAGCCTGAAATTCAAATAATACCACAAAATAACATCAATGAAAAATTTTTTTCTCTGTTTAGGAATATTTCTGTTTTTTGTATCCTGCAAGAAGAACGAGCCTCAACCTACCCGGCCTTCAGAAACAGCCATTATTGAAAAAGTAAATGAACTGTATACTCAATACGGAAAATCCAACGAAGCTGTTTATAACCAGCCGATTCCGGATGCTTTATTTTCTCAGGATTTAAAAAAAGCTTTAGACGAGGCCATCAATGCATCAAAGGCTGATATTGAAAAGGTAAAAAAGAGTGATCATCCTGATGAGAAACCTTTAATATTCGAAGGGGCTATTTTTTCCAGCCTGTATGAAGGCTTTACAGATTATAAAATCAAGTCTGTTAAGATACAGGATAAGACTGCTGAAGCATTGTTAGCCTTTGAATATAATGCAGTTTCCCCCAAAGAAACCTGGATGGACACCGTGCATCTTATCAATACAGAGAAAGGATGGAGAATAGATAATGTTACTTTTGATACAATAGGAAATTCTAAAGATCTTAAAGCAAGATTAACAGAGTTTATTCAGAGTACACAACAATAGAAAAGCCGCTTTTGTAAGCGGCTTTATTTTTTACGGACATTGAACGATTGGAATATCGCTGCAGATTACTTTATTTGCCCACTCGCAAAACGTACAGTATTTTACAGGTTCTCCTCCGTTCACTGACTTCAACTCTGACTTTGTCAGCTTCTTTAAATTTTTCATATCGTTTTAATTTTATGGTAGCCCAAAACTAAAACATATCTGTTTATTCTTTATTACAATTTAATCTGATAAGGTTTCATTATTCACACATTCATGAATAATATGCAATAAATATTATCTACTGTGGATCTCTACTGTCACAGGCATTACATAGGTGTAAGCAACCATGTTATCAGTTAGTTTTTTGCGGTCTACTCTATAGTCAAGATCGCTTAACACTGCTTCAATTTCCTTGCTTACGGTTTTACAGTCACCACTGGAATGAACATTAACGATTTTTCCGTTTTTAGCAATATCAAACTTCACCACAGAATTTACCGTTCCCTGTTTGTAATCAGGATTGGTAAGATCAAAATTAGCTTCTAGTTTATTTCTGATATCATTAAATGTTTCACTCCTGTTCAACTGAATTTCCTGAATGGTATTATGATCTGTAGTCTGAGCTTTAGCAGTGTTCAAAACAGCAGCAAATCCGCAAACGAAAAGTGAAGCCATTACTATTTGAATTCTATTTTTCATAACTAACTGGTTTTAAATGTTATACTAACCTATTTTTGTATCTCTTAACCAAAGTTATTAAAAATAATTCATATTAATTTTACATTCAGTTAACATTGGATTAACATTAAAACTTAATTAATTGATTATCAGTTTAATAAATTTTAAAAATAATTGAAAATTTAATATTGGAGGGTTATTTTAGGCATAAAAAAGGCTAAACCTGATGAGTTTAGCCAATTATTATCTCAATTTTTATTTTAAACGTTGATCAATATTCTGAAGTAAATTATTTAGATTCTTTGGAATAACAAAAAAGCTTCATAATTTTATGAATACTTACTCCAGTTCTCTTTTCAGGAACTTCCCTGTCAAGCTCTTCTTGGACTTCACAATTTCCTCAGGAGTTCCCTGTGCTACAATCTGCCCGCCATGTTTTCCTCCTTCTGGTCCTACGTCAATAATATGGTCTGCTAATTTAATCACGTCCATATTATGTTCAATAATGATGAATGAGTTTCCGAGTTCTACCAACTGATTGATGGCATCCATCAGGATTTTTACGTCTTCGAAATGAAGTCCTGTAGTGGGTTCATCAAGGATATAAAGGGTATTTCCGGTTTGTCTTTTTGCTAATTCAGTTGCTAACTTGATACGTTGTGCTTCACCTCCTGAAAGGGTTGTCGACTGCTGTCCAAGGGTAATATACCCTAAACCTACATCCTGTAATGTTTTTACTTTTGCAAAAATTTTAGGAATCGGCTGGAAGAAATCTACGGCTTCATCAATCGTCATATCCAATACGTCAGAGATTGATTTTCCTTTGTAACGAACTTCTAAGGTTTCTCTGTTGAAACGTTTTCCGTTGCAGGTTTCGCAGTGTACGTATACATCCGGAAGGAAATTCATTTCGATCACTTTTAATCCTCCACCCTGACAGGTTTCGCATCTTCCGCCTTTCACGTTGAAAGAGAATCTTCCCGGTTTATATCCACGGATTTTACTTTCCGGCAGCTCTGCAAAAAGGTTTCTGATATCGGTAAACATTCCGGTATAAGTAGCAGGATTTGAACGTGGCGTTCTTCCGATTGGCGTCTGATCTACGTCTACAATTTTATCAATATTATCTAACCCTTCAATTTTTTTGTATGGTAACGGTTCCTGAACCGCTCTGTAGAAATGTTTATTAAGAATCGGATACAATGTTCCGTTAATCAATGAAGATTTTCCGCTTCCTGAAATTCCGGTTACTACAACCAGTTTTCCAAGAGGAATATCCAGGGTTACATTTTTAAGATTGTTCCCAGTAGCTCCTTTTAAAACAATATTTTTACCGCTTCCAGCTCTTCTTTCTGCCGGAATTTCTATTTTTCTTTTTCCATTAATATACTGCGCCGTGATGGTATCAGCTTTCAAAAGATCTTTTGGTTTTCCCTGCCAAAGAATCTCTCCTCCGAATTTTCCTGCTCTCGGACCAATATCCAGCACCTCATCGGCTTCCAGGATCATGTCTTTATCATGTTCTACCACCAATACAGAGTTTCCAATGTCTCTCAGGTTTTTCAGAGAATGGATCAATCTTTCATTATCTCTCTGGTGAAGCCCGATACTTGGTTCATCAAGAATATACAATACATTCACCAACTGAGATCCGATCTGTGTTGCCAGGCGGATTCTCTGCGATTCTCCTCCGGAAAGTGTTTTTGAACTTCTGCTCAAACTTAAATAATCCAATCCTACATCCAGCAAAAACTGAAGCCTGGTTTCAATTTCTTTTAAGATCTCGTGGGCAATGATTTTATTCTTTTCGGAGAATTTATCTTTAACATCAGCCAGCCAGTCTTTTAAATCCGCTAAGCTTAAAGCATTGACCTCTGCAATGTTTTTTCCATCAATTTTAAAACTTAAACTTGAAGGCTGAAGGCGGGTGCCATGACATTCAGGGCATATTTCTTCTGTAGTAAAATGTCTTTCCAATAAAACAGCTTCATAGGAATCTCTATCATCAATAATCTCCTCCATGAAAGCAATCAGACCATCGAAACCAATTTTTATTTTTTTGGTAATTCCGGCGTATTTCAGGTCTTTATTGAATTCTTTGTGACATCCGTTGTAGATATAATCCAGTGCTTCTTCCGGAATATCCTGCAATGGCGTTGTTAATCCTAATCCAAAGATCTCAAGAATGTTTTTGATCTGTGACAGAATCCATTTGTTGGACTTGATATCTTCCAATGGTAATAATCCTCCCTGATTAATTGACAGTTTAGGATTATCGATGAAATAATCGGTATTGATCTTTTTAATGTTTCCCAGACCTTTACAATTCGGACAGCTTCCTTTTGGAGAGTTGAATGAGAAGGTATTGGGTTCAGGCAGCGCCAAAGAATGTCCGGTTTCAGCATCCATAAGGTTTTTGGAAAAATATTCGATATCTGTACTTCCCAGTTTCTGAATTCCGATAATGCCTTCTCCCATTTCCATTGCAGTACGTAATGATTTTTCCATTCTGCTTTCCGAAGCATTCTCCCCGATGATCCAACGGTCGATAACGATATCGATGTCGTGGGTTTTATAACGGTCAAGTTTTAAATCATATTCAATATCCTGCAGTTCGCCATCAATTCTTGCCTGCCCGTAACCTTTTTTGGCCATCTGAACAAAGAGCTCATGATAATGTCCTTTTCTGGAACGCACAACTGGCGCCAAAAGCATGATTTTCTCTTTTTTATAATTTTCTTTGATGGTTTCAAGGATCTGATCTTCAGTATAGCTTACCAACTTCTGCCCTGTGGACAAAGAGTACGCATCCGAAACTCTGGCATACAGAAGACGCAGAAAATCGTACAGTTCGGTAACCGTTCCTACGGTGGAACGCGGGTTTTTATTGGTTGTTTTCTGCTCAATGGCAATAACCGGGGAAAGACCTTCGATTTTATCTACATCGGGACGCTCCAATCCGCCCAAAAACTGGCGTGCATAGGCAGAAAAAGTTTCGATATAACGACGCTGGCCTTCTGCAAAAATAGTATCAAAAGCCAACGACGATTTTCCACTTCCGGAAAGGCCGGTAATCACGACCAATTCGTTGCGCGGAATTTTTACGTTAATATTTTTAAGATTGTGTTCACGGGCTCCGTAAACTTCTATATATTCTGTTGATTTACTCATAATTTGGGGTGATTTTGCCTGAAAATCACAACGTGCAAAAATACGAAATTTTATAGACTTTTTTTGAATATAAAAGGGATAAAAGTTTCATAAAAAATTCTTAGGTTTTGTTAATGCATTGAACCCAATGTTATTGAATTTTCTGAAATGGTTTCTTATTTTCGAGCCATTATGTTTTGGCTGAAGCCAATGGAAATGTTTATTTATAAAAAAACGGGCTAAAGCCCGTTCCTATTGATATCATTCAAAATGCCGCAATTGATACGGCTTTTATATTTTAAACTGATTTATTTTTTAGGATTACATATCCTGGAAATCAATATCTTCATTGGTAATCCTTACGATATATTCGATTCCATCAATGGCTTTGGCAATAATCTGATTCCTGATAATATTGGCCATATTTTCCCAATACGCTCTTCCGTAGAAAGAATAGTTCTGCGGAATGATTTCTACCTCAACCGTTCTTACAAATCCTTCTTTTGGCTTGTTGCTGATCATCGTTCCTCTTCTTACCCTTACTTCTCTTACCTCATCTTTCAGAATCATGCGGCAATAATTTTTAACGTCTTCCAAAGAAATGATCTTATCTCTGGTTGTTAATGCATATTTATACGCCTGAATACTATCCGTTCCTTTTTGTTCCTCAGCTCCCCCTAATGTTTCGGTAAGCAGTACCACAGTCTGGGATTTCAGCTGGTTGGAAAGTTCAGTTCCCGGACGCATATGATTGGCCAGCGTACAGTGTGTAATCCAAAAAGAAGCGTAGGTATGATCGGTTTTTTCTACCGGTTCCATGATCACGTAATTCAGCTCCTGTCTGATATTCCTTTTGGCATTATTTACTTTCTGCACCATGGATTTCATTTTGTCAGACATTTCGCTGAGAACTCCTTTTACATTATCTCTGTTCAAAAGGGAAAATGCAGCAATTTCATCTCTTGTCAGTTCCAGAACATTGGCAATCATATCTACTGCATTTCGACTGGTAAAACGTTCCATTCCACCTTTTCTTACAGTATATAATCCTTTTTTAAGATCATCGGCCGGCGTGAAAGGAATTTCGGTATATCTTCTGCCGTCACCATCCTGTACCTCATCTACATAAAGGAAATGCTCGCCTTCGTCTGTTACCAAAGGGATATTATTCCCCATGATATCAAGGCTGTATTCTGTTTTTTTCCAGCCTCTGTTATAGATTGGAAAAGCATTCAGTACAAATGAGAAATTATCCAGGATTTCTGCTGAAAACTGTGGTGGAAACTCAAACGTAAGCCACAGATAACTTTTATTATCCAGAAATTTAGTAATTTCTTCTTTTCCAGCCAGGAAATCAAGATTCTGTGGAAGCTGTCCAGGTTCTGAAAACAGGCTTTGAGAGATTCCTGTTACTTCAATAAATTTATGACGATAGATACTTTTAATATCTTCAATCACCTTATTTCTGATGGATTGTTCTTTGAACATCTGCTCATAACCATCGTTCTGACTTTCTGTAAGATAGCTTAATCCTTCTCTTACAAACAGAGGGTTACCATTGCTTGAAACCGTGATATACGGTAATAATTTGTATACGAAATCAAGGTGCTCGAAAGCAGGATTGGAGCAGAATATGCTCAGATATTTGGGAAAGTTTTCACTTACATATTTACTTACATCTACTCCTATTGTGATTTTTCTGTAATCTTCAGGTCTTCCCTGAAATCTTGCAATAGGAATTTTGTTGAATCTGTCGTCGATGCTGTAGCAGGTATTTCCTACAAACATGATCGAAGTGTGAACTTTATTGATTCTCACATTTCCTACGGGAGTAAATGGAATGTTCAGCTGTTTGTCCGATTCCGATTTCACCGTGGAAGTCATCTGTTTACGGAAAAAGAATTCCGTGTGTTCCAATAAAATTTCAGAAGACTCATAAGGCTGTGTAAAAGCTACTGAATGAGCCGGAATAGGATGGGTATAAATGGACGGTGTAAGCAGTTTTGCCAGTTTTTCCAATATACGGGCATTCACCGTCTGTATTTCATTATTCGCTTTGAAGACCTCTGTACTGAATGCGTCTATCAGCAGTTTTACAAAAGGATCTAAAGACTGCGGGCTCCTTAGTCCCCATACTTTAGTTGCATTCTGCAGCATTCTTGCTTTTACAGATTCTTTGGAATAAATATTCTGATCTAAATTCATAATTTTCTTTCGCTGTTAAAAATATTAATCAATAGACATCGGGCTTAGAAACAGCTCTGTTGAGAAACTGAACCGTTCTCCTGTTTCTTCCATTTTTGCATTGATGGCAATTCTTACTTTCTTTTTAATTTCGGTGTGTTCTTTAGTATCGTAGCTGTGTTCTACAAATTGTATGTGAGCATCAATCTGCGGGTTCACGATTCTTGGTTCATATTCCTGAATCTGTCTTCTTAAGCTTTTGATAAAAACGCTTTCCCAGATGGCACTTGTAACTCCATTATCGAATTCAAGGTTCCAGACATCGTTTCCATAGTTTTCATCATATCTGTTCTCCCCTTTTTTGGTGGTGATCAGCAGCATAATATTGTGGGCAATACTTTCGCCCATATCGCAGGTATCGATACTTCCGCCTTCGGTCATTAAAGTAGACGGTACGAAAGGCATTCTGTAATTTGGTGTATCCATAACTTATTGTTTTTACTTCATGGTCCTGTTCTAAAAACGAAATACCAAATTACACATTTTCGACAAATAATAATGATATACTTTAAAATATTATTCAAAAACAAGGGCCTTCAAACTGAATTGAAAGGCCCATGAATCTGTTATATTTTATTTTTTATATTAATTATCCACCTTTTTTCGATTGATAAAATAGTACACAGGAAGTCCCAGCAATACCAAAACAAAACCAGGCCATGTATATTGCTGCTTGTAAATAAGCAACAGGATACAGAAACATGTTCCTATGACAAGATAAATAACCGGCGTTACAGGATAAAGCCATGTTTTATAAGGTCTCTCCAGTTCCGGCTGTTTGATTCTTAAATAAATAACTCCAAAAACCGTAATCATATAGAAAAGAACGATCACGAAAGAGATCATATCCAGCAAATTTCCATACTGCCCGCTCAGACACAAAATGGAAGCCCAGACTCCCTGCATCCACAATGCATTTTCAGGAACTTCATTTTTATTATTTTTTACTGCTGACTTAAAGAACATGCCGTCTTTGGCCATCGTCTGGAAAACTCTTGCTCCCGCCAGAATCAATCCGTTGTTACATCCAAATGTAGAAATCATGACCAATAAGGCAATGATGATAGTTCCTGCACTTCCAAATATATTCTGGGATGCCGCTACCGCTACTCTGTCATTAGCAGCAAATGCAATTCCATCTCTGTCCAGAGCATTTAAGTAGACATAGTTTACAGCGATGTAAAGGATCATTACAGCAGAAGTCCCATAAATCATTGATTTGACTACATTCTTTTTAGGATTTTCAATCTCCCCGGAAACAAATGTTACACTTTCCCACGCAACGGAACTGAAAACAGATCCTACCATGGCAGCAGCAATTCCTCCTAAAAGAGTCATTCCTCCAATCGGTTCCCAGCCTTCTTTAAGGAAATTACCACTCAAATCTTTTTTAAGGTTATTAAAAGAATCTGTTCCCCAGCTAAAGTTTTCTGCTAAATGAGAAATGTCTACCAAAATAAAACCGGCTGCTATCAGCCCAAGTAATGCAATAATTTTGGAACCGGTAAAGATATTCTGAAGAATTTTCCCACTTTCTACACCTCTGGTATTGATGTACGTAAGCAACAGAATCACAGCAATTGCCAGAATCTGTATCCAGGTAATTTTAAATTCACCACTCTGGAAAATAGGGGCAGCATCGTTTAATGAAGGAATCAAATACGCTGTAAATTTACCAAAAGCCATTGCTACGGCTGCAATTGTTCCGGTCTGTATTACGGTAAACAATCCCCATCCGTAAAGGAATCCCATTCTTTTACCAAAGATTTCTTTCAGGTAAGTATATTGCCCTCCGGCTTTCGGAAACAGTGCGGACAGTTCTCCATAACTTATGGCTGCGGCTACTGTCATTATTCCTGTGATCACCCACACCACAATGAGCCAATATCCTGATCCCAGGTTTCGCATCATATCAGCACTTACAATAAAGATCCCGCTTCCGATCATTGATCCCATCACAAGCATGATGGCATCCCATAGTTTCAGTTTTTTTTGCATAGTCAAGTATAGAGGTCAAATATAATCAAATCTGTCTTTGATTTTCAAATTTGTTGAAAATTCATCAAAACACCTGTCTTTTGTCATTTTTTATTCCTTTATGATTCAATTTTAATTAGTATTTTTGAGAAAAATATTAAACATGAAATTTAAAGCAATATTATTGGGTGCAGTTTTAACAGCTTCTTCGTTAGCTTTTGCTCAATCCGGACCACCGGAAGGGAAAGCGTTGGTAGGTGATACGTACGGAGATCAGGTAACTTCATCCGCTGAATCTAAAGCGATCACCGCAGATAAATTGAATAAGCAGCTCAAAAAAGATAACAAAAAAGTTGAGAATGTTTCCGTTAAGGGAAAAGTAACAGACGTATGCGACAAAAAAGGCTGCTGGCTTACGATCCAGACAGAAGATAATTCTAAGTTTTTTGTAAAAATGAAGGATTATGCTTTCTTTGTACCTACCGCATTAAAAGGGAAAAATGTTGTATTGGAAGGGAATGCAGAAAGAAAAGTAACTTCTGTAAATGAACAGAAACATTACGCCGAAGATGCTAAAAAGCCTCAGTCTGAAATTGATGCTATCACTCAGCCAAAAGAAGAAATCAGGTTTGTAGCTAACGGAATTAAAGTAGTTAACTAAACTTTATATTCTGAAATTAAGTTTTGGTTAAGCCGGATGAATATTCATTAAATTGAATGGGCTAAAGCCCACTCCTATTAAACCACATTATAATTTAGTGCATAGCCATTTAAATTTTGGAAAGTAGTTATAAAAATAAAAGTTTTGGCAGCCCTGAAGGGGCTGCCGAAACTTTTTTATATGGAGATATTTAAAGTCTTTTAATCTTCTATTTTAAAATCCACAACTGAGTCCAGTTTCGGATATTTAGTTGCAGAAATAAATTTCTTTCCGGTACAGTCTATTTCCAGCCAGCCCTTCTTTTGTTTCACATCTCCGGCTTCCATGACGAAAGGAATAAATGAGATGTCACTTTTCCCATCTTCTTTGATTTCCCTGTACTGTACTGCAATATCCAGAATACATTCATGCTCTGTATTCAGCTTTACATTTCTGTAAATCAAGTCATAATGGGTTTCCTGGTTTTCAGGGATTTCAAGGTAAGTTTCCCAGCCTGTAGTATCAGAGTTCAGTTCACTGATTGCTTTCAAAGCATAATAAAGAGCAATTGTATAGTATTTTCTTGTTCCTGTACGGGTATAATCTTCTACAAAGTGCCCGCCTTCAAATAAGATGGTTGGCATCCCTGCTTTGATAAAGTTATCTCCGGTAGAAGTCGGATAAAATTCATCAGAATATCTTCCGATCTGGTTGGGAATCATTTCTTTTAAATGGTTGTACACGCTTCCAATGACTGCCATACATTTTTTTCTGTTTTCGGTAACGGTACGTTCTACATTTTCAGAAGGTGCCAAAAAGGAAAGCGTAGCAGGATGAATACCATCAGTGGTAAAAATGGTTCTCTGCTCATGAAGATTTAAAGCATAATCATATTTTTTGGAAGCTGCTGCTTTTTTCAGGAATTTAATCTCCTTACTTGCTTCGTTATGAAAATCTCTGTTCAGGTCAATATCGGCTGCATTCAGTCTGGTCCATCTTTCGGATCCATCCGGATTCAGCATGAATATAAAATCAAGTGTTATTTTACTGAACAAATCATCTTTCATTCCGGGAGCTTTATCAAGACTTATCAGAAGGTCAAGCATAGCATGGGTAGCATTGGATTCATTTCCGTGCATTTGTGACCAGGCCAATACCTGAATGTTTCCGGTTCCGATACTTAACTGATAAATCGGTTTATCTAAATAGGATGTTCCGATCTCCCGAATATAATCGCTGAGATTGGCCTGTAGATAAGAAAATAATTTTTCAGGGGAAATATAGCGATTTGAGAAATCGGGGTTTTGAGAATAGATCTGTTCAAAATTCATTGTAGGAATAGTTTACAAGAATCAAATTTAGCCATTTTTAGCCAAAAACTTAAATTAACATTTGTAAATGTTAGCAAAATTCACAAATTTACATTTGACATTCGCTTTGAAAATTGTTTACAAAGTTTAAATTATTCAAATTGAGAGTTATAAAAGTAAGTTGACACTTGTAACATTATTAAACAGCACTGAAGGACAATTTGTCTGTGGATAAAATTGTGGATTGCGAATAATTCAATAACAAATATTTAAGATATTAAAAGTCAGCACTTTATAAAGTTTAATTCAACTGTATTTCTAACAGTACTTTAAGTGCAAAAATAGGGTGTTTTTGCTATTTGAGGGTTATTTTACTAAACATAGAAATTGTGGAAAACCAGGTTGTTTAAGAGTGTATACATATGTAAAATCACAGAAAAATCAAATGGATCTCTGAAAATTACTCAAATAATACTTTTTATCAGGAGTTTTAACCTTTGACAGAATGAGTTGTTTAACAGGAACAGTATTTTCCCTTCAATTTGGTCAGATATTGGCTTAAAATGGTGTATTTACATCAGTAATTTACCAATGTAACTCTTTTAAAAGTGCTTTTATATGCGTTCTATAAGGTGTTTATTGATAATCTTATTTACAGAAACGATTTAAGTGGTTTAATAATGTATATTCTGTTTTTAAAGCTATTTAATGGATAAAATAGCTCCATCGATGGGCTTAATTTACATTTTTAAACCAGTTCTTTTAAAGAATCGTAGTCTTTTACCAGATCGAAACTATCTGTCTACAGCGGTAATGGTAGATTCATCTGATAAGTAAATACAATTGTAATTTACATATAATGATTTGATTTTAAAACAATTAAAACTTTGTTACAAATGTATACAATAGAAATTTCAAATTATTTACATTTGTATTTTGCATTTGTAAATTATATATGTTACATTTGTAAAATAATTAAAGGCTTATTTTTATGAGTTTAAATGAAAGAATTTCCAAAATTATAGAGTATTCTCGTCTTACTCCTTCCGAGTTTGCTGATGAGATTGATGTGCAGCGTTCATCCATTTCACATATCACATCAGGAAGAAACAAACCTTCTCTTGAATTTATCATAAAAATAAAATCCCGTTTCCCGGAACTTCTATGGGACTGGCTGGTTACGGGTGAAGGTGAAATGCTGAAATCTCAACTGCTGGAATCAGAAATTAACGAAGAGCATACCGAAGAGGAAAAAATAAAGACAACTCCACTACCCGATCTTTTTACCATGATGAATGATGATGATGAATTCGGAAGTGATGAGACGGAAGGGGAACCTTCAATATCAAGTCCTGGAGAATCGTTTATACCTGCCCATGATAAGGGTCCGGAAAAAATATCGGATTCTCAGCGATTAGAAAATTCGGGTGATCATATTTTGGGACAACTGTTTGGTAATCAACAAAGTAAGATAAAACGTATTGTTCTGTTCTATGAAAACGGAAAATTTGAAAGTTTTGAGCCTTAAAAAACCTGATCAAGGAAATGATCAGGTTAAAAAAATATTTGAAGAAGAAAACTAAAGCTATTGCTTTATTTTATTTTAAAAAAATTTTCACGGATACCAGCTGATAGAATTTTTATCTTTTATGATCGTCTGATCCCCTATTATATTTTTATAATTTAGTTTTAATAAGAGTGATTAGTGTATTGGAGAGTTACTGTCAGAGGACAGAAGTGTACTAGTAAATGAAGATATTGTTTTATGTTTTTTATAGCTTTATCAAATATAACTATTTAAAATCAAATCAGCAATAAAAATTGAATTATTTTACACTATAACCAAAACATCTTATCATTACATTCATTATCATTAATTTGCTATTCATTTCCATCTTTTAATTCCAATAAAAAAGACCTGCAAAACTGCAGGCCCGATATATATTGTGGACAATATTATTATTTCCTTCTTCTTTCCAATTCTTTTTTGATCAGTCCAAGCTCTCTTCCGGTTTGTCCGGCTACAGAGGTGTTTTCCTGGGCTCTTCTGGTCAAATAAGGCACGACATCCTTTACAGGTCCGTATGGAAGATATTTAGCCACATTGTAGCCTTTATCAGACAAATAGAAGGTGATATTATCACTCATCCCGTAAAGCTGTCCGAAATAGACGTGCGGATTGCCGTTTTCCAGAGATTTTGCCTTCATTTTATCCATAATCAACTCTGAGGAGATTTCATTATGAGTTCCAAAGAATGCTGAAACTTTATCCAGATGATCCATCACAAAATCAATTCCTGCATTATAGTTCTTATCTGAAGCCTCTTTGGTTGGCTGAATAGGATCTGCATACCCTTTTTCTGCGGCTCTGGCTCTTTCTTTTTCCATGTAAGCACCACGAACGATTTTGTAACCGATGAAGTAATTTTTCTCTCTTGCTCTCTGAAGATGTGCCTCCATATACTCCAGTCTTCCGGTTCTGTACATCTGGATGGTATTCCAAACGATAGGTTTCTGCTGGTTATATTTCTCCATCATTTCTTCACAAAGATGGTCTGCTGCATCCTGCATCCAGGTTTCTTCAGCATCTACCATTACTTTTTTATCATGTTCGTGACAAAGACTGCATACTTCATCAAATCTTTTTACCACTCTTTCCCATTCTTCTTTCTGGCTGGTAGTAAGCTCAGCGCCTTTTCCAACAGCTTCATAAAGATCAATTCTTCCGAATGCGGTAGGTTTAAATACAATAAAAGGAATCGCCGGATTTCCTACTGAGAATCGTACAATGTCCTTGATTTCTTTGCAAACCGCATCAAAAGTTTCTTCATCTTCTTTCCCTTCGATGGAATAATCAAAGATACTCCCAACTCCTCTTTTGAACAGCTGCTTTACAACTTTCATGCTTTCTTCACGGGTTTCACCACCGCAGAACTGCTCAAATAAGGTATTTTTTACAATTCCGGTAACGAAAGGGAAATTA
This sequence comes from Chryseobacterium sp. AG844, assembly GCF_003182335.1. Taxonomy (NCBI): domain Bacteria; kingdom Pseudomonadati; phylum Bacteroidota; class Flavobacteriia; order Flavobacteriales; family Weeksellaceae; genus Chryseobacterium; species Chryseobacterium sp. AG844. The sequence goes on from NZ_QGTV01000012.1 coordinate 54,456, forward strand.
TTGTGTACTGTGAAATTCAGAACAGATGTTCCAAGGCTTGTAAGAGCGGGCTGTTCAATCATTTTAAACATCCAGTAAGCCTTTCTCAATTGTGCATCAGACTTGTCTGCAAATGCAATTTTAGTATCATTAAAAATGGGCATTCCTATTTATTAAATTTAGTTATGCAAAGGTAATAATAACCTCAGTTTATTTAAAGAATTTTTTTACAATTTATGCTCTATTCCATTTAAAAGCATGGCGATGATTCCGACAAAAACCCAGAATCGTAACACGTTCAATGTAAGGAAGTTAATTCTTCTGGAAGCATTTAAAAGAAGATATATGCATACAATCATGACAAAAAGCCCGCCGGCAAAATAATAAGCCATGAATCCGGTAGTGCTGGTTTTCGTAATAATATTCATTGAAACTGCCATGGTAATGATCAATAAAGAAGTCAGAATAATTTTTGTATTTCTGCTTTTAAAATAATTGGGAATGGTAGTATACCCGAAAGCTTTATCCACACTTCTGGTAAGAGTATCTTTCACAATATCAATACATAACAGGATAAGGAATAGAAAAACAGCCATCAGGAAAACCTTTTTGGAAAAGGTTTCGTAATACACCATCATTCCAAAAAACGGATACAGCGTCAGACTGACAAAAGTAAGGTTGTTCAGGATCAGTATTCTGCTCAGTTTATGGCTGTAAAACCACATAAAGAACTGATAGACCAGGAAAAAAACAAATACATTATGAGAAATTATCCAGGCTACCCCTAGAGAAATTGCACTTAGTGCCAGGTAGGCATAGAGAAAATATTTCTGTTTGATGAAACTCTGAACCCTTGTTCTGAAAGGCTTTACTACATGATCTTTCTCGAGATCGTAAAACTGGTTGATAATACCACCTGCCAGAATTGTAAGGACGGTACAAAAAATAATACCGTGAACTTTGAAATCGAAGACAAATTTTCTGAAGGATTCATCCTGATTGAACAGGAAAAAAGTAGAAACATACAGAGCGAACGTCAGCAGAGCCGCTACAAAAAACCGTGCTCCGAGAAGAAAGCCCACGAATTGTGAAAATCTGTAAAATAGAGATTTTGATAAATAGTTTTTAGATTGGAAAGGTTCTTTTTCAGAATTCATTCCAATCTGTTTAAAATCTGTAAATCACTTCTTTTTGGAAGCCGTCAAGCATTTTTTCTGCTTTTGCATAATCTTTGGTAAATCCTAAGATATAGCCGCCTCCACCGCTACCGCACAGTTTCAGATAATAAGCGTTAGAATCCAGACCTTTTTTCCAGATGTTAAAAATACTTTCAGGGATCATAGGACGGAAGTGTTCATAAGCCCAGTGAGAAAGCTTTTTAAGATTTCTGAAGAATGGATTCATGTCTTTTTTAAGGAAAGATTCGATACATGCGTTGTTATAACGGATGAACTCTTCTTTCAGGGTTTTACGGAAACCTTCTGTTTTCATTTTTTCGAAGAAAATCTGAATCATAGGACCTGTTTCACCAGTCATTCCGGAATCGATCAGGAAAATAGCTCCTTTTCCTTCTTCACCTTCGGGAATATTCACCCTGTCTAAATTTTCTTTATTTTCGATAAGAATTGGCAGATTCATATAACAGATCAGTGGATCCATTCCTGAACTTTTTCCATGGAAATAGCTTTCCATTTCACCAAAAACAGCTTTTAATTTTTTAAGATTATCTTTCGAAATGTTTTCAGGATTCAGCTTGCTGATTGAATATTTTTCAAAAATAGCAGCTACCAAAGCGCCGGAACTTCCCACTCCATACCCCTGAGGAATATTGGAATCAAAGAAAAGTCCGTTTGAAATATCATTTTTGAAGCTCTCGATATCCAGCTTAAAGTCGTCGGAAAGATCAAGTGCTGTAAGAAATTCAGAATATTTCTGCAAATGTCTGTTGGAATTAAGTTCGAAATCAGAACTCAAATCTGAGAATTTCAAAGTCCCTTTATAGAAGCTGTAAGGTACAACAAGCCCCTGGGAATCTTCAATCATTCCGTATTCTCCAAACAGGATTATTTTTGCATAAAATAAAGGATTGGTCATATTGACTATAAATCTTTTTGCAAAGTTAAAAATTATTCCGCTGAATATAAGCAAAACTCAGGCCGAATTGTCTTCTATTTTACTTTCTTTAGTTCTTCTATTAAAAATACGAAAAAAATATGATAAATAACTATAATTTCATAGATAAAATTCAATGAATTACCTTGACAAAAAAAGACGTTAAAAATAACGTCTTTCAATCTTATAATGTTTCTCTGTCTTTTCTCATTTTAACCTTCAGGAATCTGATTAAAACCAATCCTGCGGCGAAGAATATAGTCATGGACAATGCTGCAATACGCATATTATTGAAATGTTCGATCAATGTTGCAAAGATGAATGTTCCGATAATGATGGCAATTTTCTCCAACACATCATAGAAGCTGAAATAGGTTGTATTCTCCATTGAGTTCTCAGGCAGAAGTTTTGAATAGGTGGATCTCGACATAGCCTGAAGACCACCCATTACCAAGCCTACTACTGCAGCAACTCCATAAAACTGGTATTCTACTGTTGGGTTTTCTTTGTTCAGGAAATAAGCCCAAAGACAAGCTACAATCCATAGGATGATCGCAATTGAAATAACATTTTTGTTACCAATTCTCTTTGATAACCGTGAGAAAATAACCGCTCCAATGATTGCTTCAATCTGAATCACCAAAAGAGTTCCGATCAGCTTATCCTGAGCAAGGTTAATTTCACTTTTTCCAAATAATGTTGCCATCAGAAAAATAGTCTGCATCCCTACGCTGTAAAAGAAGAAGCTCGACAGGAAGAATTTCAGATTTTTATCTTTGAAAAGCTCTCCTCCTACTTTAAACAGTTCGTGGAAACTTTCTTTTGCAATATCTTTATAGAAGCTCAGGTTATCTTTAAATACTTCAAAGAAGCCTCCCTGTTCTTCATGTTTTTTGAAGATATTTTTATAATTCAGCAGCACTAAATCTTTAGGCAGTTTATCTTTCACATCCCCAAACTGAGGAAGGTGCTTGAATGTATATTGAGAAAAACCGAACCACCATGCTCCCGTCAGAAGGAAACTGATTCTTGTAAACAGCAGCTGCTGCGCGGCTCCTTTAGCAAAAACCTGAATCAGTACCAAACAGATCACCACCAAAACTACGGAACCGATGTATCCGTAAACATATCCTCTTGCAGAAAGCGCATCCTGTCTGTCTGGTGTTGCGATATCCGGAAGAAACGAGTTATAAAATACCAAACTCCCCCAGAAACCTACACTGGCCGTAATACTGAAAAGCAGCCCAAGAAATACGTTATGCATTCCAGTAAACATGGCCAATCCCATACAAGATGTTGCGCCAAGATAGCAGAAGAACTGCAGGAAAGACTTTTTATTTCCAATCGTATCGGCCAGAGAAGACAAAAACGGGGACAGCAATACAACAATAAAGAACGATATGGTAAGAGAATACCCGTAAACAGCGTCAGGCTGATATTCTTCTCCAAAAATTTTGATCATATGTCTTACCGGAACATCAATCCATGTTTTTGTTTCTGCCACGTATTCTTTTTTCTCGTAAGCAGTAGTAAGGATAGAGTAATAAATGGGAAAAATGGTAGAGGTAATCACCAGGGAATAAACAGAATTTGCCCAGTCATATACAGCCCAGGCTTTCATAATTTTCGGATTATTCTTTATGTTTTTAGGCTGTCGATTCTCAGTTTCAGACATTTCAAATATATATTAGTAGCACAAAAATAGAAAAACTACGGAATATTCTACGGTTTTTAATATTATTTTGAAAATAATAATTGTAAAGTATTGAAATAGCTCAGCAAAGTTTTAATCACATTTGATACCATCAAAGGTTAGACCGTATCTGTTGAAGGTATACAACCTCCTATATCTATGTCGATAAATTATCTGACTGGAATTATAAAGTTCAGCCCTGTAACTAAAAAATCGGAGTTTAAAGACCCCGATTTTTATATTTTAAACCACAAAATGCGGTTATATACTTATCAATTATAAATTTTCAATCACAATTGCAGAAGCACCGCCACCACCATTACAGATAGCAGCAGCTCCGTATTTCGCATTATTTTGCTTCAATACGTTGATTAATGTAACGATGATTCTTGAACCTGAACTTCCCAGTGGGTGTCCTAATGCTACGGCACCTCCGTTTACGTTTACTTTATCTGCATCTAATCCTAAGATTTTGTTGTTGGCTAATCCTACTACTGAGAAAGCTTCGTTGAATTCGAAGAAATCGATATCAGAAATCTCTAATCCTGCTTTTTTAAGAGCGATTGGTAACGCCTTTGCCGGAGCTGTTGTAAAGTTTTCAGGCTCCTGTGCTGCGTCAGCATAAGAAACTATTTTTGCAAGAGGTTTCAACCCAAGTTCTTCCATTTTTTCTTTAGAAACAAGGATCAATGCAGAAGCTCCATCGTTCAAAGTAGATGCGTTAGCAGCAGTTACTGTTCCTTCTTCTTTTTTGAATACGGTAGGAAGTGTTGAAATTCTGTCAAAGTTAACCGCTTTATATTCTTCATCTTCAGCAAAGATTACAGGTTCTCCTTTTCTCTGAGGGATAGAAACCGGTACAATTTCTTCGTTAAATTTACCTTCGCTCCAAGCTTTTGCAGATCTTTTGTAAGATTCCACAGCGAAGTTATCCTGATCTTCTCTTGTAATATTATAGTCTACAGCACATTTTTCTGCACATACTCCCATATGTACTTTGTTGTATACGTCTGTAAGACCGTCAAGTACCATTCCGTCAAGCATTTTGATATCGCCTAACTTTGTAGCCACTCTTGCATTGTAATAATGAGGAACTAAAGACATGTTTTCCATACCACCTGCAACAATTACCTCTGCATCACCAGCTTTGATCGCCTGAGCTGCCATTGTTACAGCCTTCATTCCTGAAGCACAAACTTTATTAACTGTAGTGGAAGGTGTATTGATTGAAAGACCTGCTCCCAAAGCAACCTGACGAGCCGGTGCCTGGCCTTCTCCTGCCTGAAGAACATTCCCCATATAGATTTCCTGAACAATATTAGGATCTAAACCAATTTTATCTAATGCTCCTTTTACAGCAGTTGCTCCCAGTTTTGTAGCCGGAACTGTTGATAAGCTTCCCATAAAACTCCCCATAGGTGTTCTTACCGCGGAAACAATGAATACTTCTTTCATGTATATAATTTTTATTTAGCTGAAACGGAATAAAAATCCCGTTTTTATAGTTAGAATTTATTTCACTTTTATGTATACCACGTCAAATTGAGTCCCTTCAATTTTGGTATTCACTTTCAGAAGATTATCCTGAGTGGCGACTATTTTATTATTGAAGACATCTCCTATCTGTGCAGGATCATTTTTATCAGATTTCTCTATCACGATTGCTTTATAATTGCAGTCATCCACAAAAACCAATGTCGATTTGATATAATCTTTTCCATTATTGAAATATTCGGTTTGAACATTATCTTTAATGGTCATATGCCATATTGCTTCCGGATAATTGGGTCTTAGAAATTTTCCTTCTTTTATGTTAGTACATTTAGGCGGATTATCCGGTTTTTTCTGTTCTGTTGCCTGAGCATGCACCTGTACAGCGGTCGTCAACAAAATTCCTGCTGAAAATATTTTTAAAAAGTTCATATTATATTTGTGTTCTGTTATTTACTTTTTTATTTCCTCCTGCAAAAACCATCAGAAAAGCACCTAAAAACTCAACTGCCCAGCCCCATTTCAGCTTAACGATCCCTGCAAAAGTTTCCTGCCAGGATTTGAATGGTAAAAAGCTAAAGTATTGCAGCGACTGCATTTTCACAGCAACTAAGGTAAATCCGAATAGAAGAATAAGGAGAATACCAAAGAACCTTACAATCTTTGCACTATTGTTTACGATCCCAAAAACTGCACATGCGGAGAAAATCCAGCATGCGATAGCCAGATAATGATCAAGCTTCCAATAGTTCCAGTTCCCTATTACAGGTACATGTACCAAGGGTAGAAAACTACCTACAATTACTAATAGTAATCCTAATAACTGAATATTTTTCATATTTACTAAAGTGCCAAAATACAAAAAAAAACACACTTTTAAATAGGGTATTTTAAAAATAGAAATTCGGTACCCGAACACTTGTTAGTCATAAAAATGATTCAATATTTTTAATTATTATATAAAGAAAAATACAATTTATTATCAAATTAAAAATTAACATTTACTATTCCATATCAATCTGAAGTCCATAATTTTCTTCTGCAAAGCTTTATTTGATAAAAGGATATTTGAATATAAAAAAATTGCATCTTTTTTCAAAAATGCAATTTAATATTTTAATAAAAAATAAGTTTCAATTAATGTTTCACTGAGGATACATCTTCCGGATTGTGCTTGTGTTTGAAAATAAAAGCAAATAATACTGCAACGACTAAAGCATATCCTGCAAAAATATACCAGGACATTTCCCATCCTTTTAGTTGCAGCAAAGGATCGGTTTGAGAAAATACATAATGGTTTACAATCTCCTGTGCTAGAAGCATTCCAATTGTTGCACCGAAACCGTTTGTCATCATCATAAAAACTCCTTGTGCACTTGATCGTATACTCTTATCTGTTTCTTTATCCACAAAGAGGGAACCTGATACATTGAAGAAATCGAATGCAATACCATAGACGATCATGGACAGAATAAACATCCATACACCACCACCAGGATTTCCAAATCCAAATAATCCGAATCTTAAAACCCATGCGAACATGGCCATTAGCATTACTTTTTTAATTCCGAATCTTTTTAAGAAGAATGGAATTAACAAAATACATGCTGTCTCAGAAACCTGGGACAAGGAAATCAATGCATTAGCATGATTAGCACCCCATGTTTCTTTAAAAGAAGGAATATCTTTAAAACTTGTTATAAACGGATTTGCATAACCATTAGTAATCTGAAGAGAAACTCCTAATAACATTGAAAAGATAAAAAATGTTGCCATTTTTTTATCTTTAAACAAACTAAAAGCCTTTAATCCCAAAGCATCATATAAGCTTCTTTTTTCATTGCTTTTATTAACAGGACATGCAGGTAGCGTAAATGAATACAGGAATAAAATAATTCCTAAAATACCAGAAACAAAAAACTGAGAATAATTATTCTGATAACCTGTAAAGTCTACAAATAGCATCGCACAGATAAATCCAATAGTTCCAAAAGTACGAATTGGAGGGAAAGCCTTAATAGTATCAAAGTTATTATTAACAAGAACTGTATAAGCCACAGAGTTTGACAACGCAATCGAAGGCATGTAAAACATTACACTCAAGCTGTACAAAGTAAATAATTTGGAAAACTCAACATCGTTTCCAGCTGACATTCCATAATATCCAGCGGCAATCAAAAAAACAGCAGCCAGTAAATGACAGATTCCAAGTAGTCTTTGTGCTTGTATCCATCGATCTGCAATAATCCCCATAATTGCAGGCATAAAAATAGAAACAATTCCCTGCATTGCATAGAAAAGTCCTATTTTGGAGCCTAATCCTATAGAACCTAAATAATTTCCCATAGAAGTTAGATAAGCTCCCCAAACTGCAAACTGAAGAAAGTTCAGAACAGTCAGTCGTAATTTTAAATTCATAGTTTATATAAAAAGTATCTCTTTAGTCAATTTTCTTTTTCCTCCTCTTGATTTCTTCCTGGATTTCAAGGGCGGTATCATAGTCTTCTTCTTTAACGGCTTCATCCAATAATTTCTGAAGTTCTTCCATTGAAAGAGATTTTAAGTTATCTTCTGTCTGTACAGTTTCTGAGAAAGACTGTTCTTCTTTTGAAACGTCTTCCAATTCCAGTAGAATTCCTGCTTCGTTTAAAACCTGCTGCGTTGTAAATATAGGTGCATCAAATCTTACAGCCATTGCAACGGCATCAGAAGTTCTCGCATCAAGAATCAGTTCTTCGTCGGTTACTTTATTTTTAAAGTTGATATTTGAAAAGAAAACTCCGTCTACAATCTGATAGATAATGACAGAAACCAACTCATAATTGGCAGAAACTATAAATTTTGTAAATAAATCATGAGTAAGAGGACGCGGTGGATGAATATCTTTCTCCAATCCGAGAGAGATAGACTGAGCTTCGAAATTTCCTATAACAACAGGTAATTTTATGTGTGTTTCTTCATGCTCCAGTAACAATGCGTACGCCCCCGACTGGGTCTGGCTGTACGATATTCCGCGAATAATTAGCTGCTTATAATCCATAGCTACAAATATAGATTAATTTTTTGTTGTGTTTTCACTTTTTTACGCAAAAATAAAAGCCCGGAAAGCCGAGCTTTTATCTGTATTGTTGATGATTGTCAAACGTCAATAGTGAATTTTGCTTCGCAAGTGAATTATTTTATTAAAAAATTGACAAGCAAAGCGAATTGACTATTCACAATTCACTTTCTTATCCTTTAATTGCTTTAATTTTCTCTGTTAGTGCAGGAATAATCTGGAAAGCATCTCCTACTACTCCGTAGTCAGCAGACTTGAAGAACGGTGCTTCAGGATCACTGTTGATTACTACGATAGTTTTTGAAGAGTTAACTCCCGCAAGGTGCTGAATCGCTCCTGAAATTCCTACTGCAACATAAAGATTCGGAGAAATTGCTTTACCTGTTTGTCCTACGTGTTCTGTGTGAGGTCTCCATCCGATATCAGAAACCGGCTTGGAACATGCTGTAGCTGCTCCTAAAACGTTTGCCAGATCTTCAATCATTCCCCAGTTTTCAGGTCCTTTCATACCTCTACCTGCAGAAACAACAACTTCAGCTTCTTTAAGGTCTAATTTACCTGAACTCTGCTCATGAGAAATCACTTTAGTATCTTCATTAGCAACAGATAAGTTCTTCACTTCTTCTGAACCTGACACTGCATTTTCTTTAACACCGAAAGCGTTTTGAGAAACAGTAACGATTACTCCGTTTCCTTCTGCTTTTGCATGCATGAAACCTTTTCCTGAGAATGCTCTTCTTTTTACCTGGAAAGGAGAAAGGCTTTCTGGAGCTTCCAATGCATTGGTAATTAAAGAATAGTTCTTCATTACAGCAAGCATAGGAGCTACGGAAGAAGCGTCAGTAGTGTGAGGGAAAACGATAATATTTCCGTCTGCTACTTCACTTACAGCCTGTGCAAATGCTTTTGCTGAGAAATTTTTAAGACCTTCGTCTTTGATATTGATAACGTTTGATGCTCCATATTTGTATAATAAATCTGAAGAATCAGTTGGGTTTACAGAGATTGCCGTAACGGTATCTCCCGCCTTATCAGCGATAGCTTTAGCATAAGAAACTGCTTCGAAAGCTGCTTTTTTGTAAACTCCGTTTATATTTTCTGCGTATACGAATACTGCCATTGTTTTACATTTAAAATTTAAAGATTGAAAAATTTAAAGATTAGATTACTTTAGCTTCTTCGTGAAGTAATCTTACCAATTCATCCAGATTATCAGGAGAAACCATTTTCACTGCAGCTCTTGGCGGAACGCTGTCATAAGATACTCCCTGAACTTTTACTTCTGAAGAAGAAGGCTCTACTACCTGCAAAGGTTTTGTTCTTGCAGACATAATTCCTCTCATATTTGGGATGATAAGATCTTTCTCATCTACCAATCCTTTCTGACCTGCAATAACTGCCGGTAATTTTACTGAAATAGTTTCTTTTCCTCCTTCAATTTCTCTTACTGCTGTAGCTTCACTTCCGTTCACGTCTAGTCCTACAGAAGCGTTTACGAAAGGCTGGTTTAATAGCTGAGCTACCATTCCCGGAACAGAACCTCCGTTATAATCGATGGATTCTTTTCCGCAAAGGATAAGATCATATCCTCCGTTTTGAGCTACAGCTGCAATTTCTTTTGCTGTAGAATAGCTGTCTTTCGGGTCAAGATTTACTCTTACCGCATCATTAGCTCCAATTGCCAAAGCTTTTCTGATTACAGGCTCTGTAGCAGCATCACCTACGTTGATTACCGTTACTGTTGCTCCCTGAGATTCCTGAAGTTTAACCGCTTTTGTCAACGCAAATTCGTCTAGAGGATTGATTACCCACTGAATTCCGTTTTTGTCGAAAGCAGATTTGTCTGCTGTAAAGTTAATTTTGGAAGTAGTATCCGGAACACTACTAATACAAACTAATATTTTCATATGTTGTTCTTAATTTTTTTATTGGTCATATGTAACCTTAAGGTTTCATGTGTCTATTTTATTTTTTCCCTTTTGATGCATAAAATTGTGACGGTTTATGCAGAGATTTTGTTTGAATTAATTTTTGCTAATATAAATAAAAAATATATTATGCATGCATAATACTTAGTAAATTATTATTCAATACATTAGATGTAGTTACTTCGCTGGTTTTGTTGCCCTAAACTCTATTTTACTCGGCAAAACCCTTGGGTTCATCTTTAAAATATCCAGTACAAGATTCCCCATATCTTCGGGCTGAATCTTCCAATTATCCTTTTCAGACGGAATATTTCCATTAAAATGAGTGGCTACTGATCCAGGCATAATTACAGTAGACTTAATATTATATTTTCTTAAATCGATCATGGCAGCCTGAGTGAAACCTACCACTCCGAATTTGGAAGCATTGTATCCAGTCCCGTTTTCAAAGAAATTGGCACCTGCAAGGCTGGAAATGGTAATATAGTAGCCTTCTGTCTTTTTCAACTCTTCTACAGAGGCTTTTAAAGTATAGAAAACCCCTGTAAGATTGGTTTCTATCATATCATTCCATTCTGCTGCGGTAAGTTCATCTACGGGCTTAAAAATCCCTAATCCTGCATTAGCAATAACATAATCCAGCCTTCCGAACTTTTCAACGGTATATTTTACAGCTTCCTGTTCGCTTTCGAGACTTCTTACATCAGAAACAATTCCCAAAACATTTTCTGAATATCGCTTAAGTTCTTCTTCCGCCTTCATCACATCTTCTCTTTTCCTTCCTGAAAATGCTACAGAAATGCCGTTTTCAAGTAAAATTTTCGCAATCCCGAAACCTATTCCTTTGGTTCCGCCTGTTATATAAGCTGTTTTATGATCTGACATATGATTAAAATTTTTAATTCTCTAAAATAACAAAAACGCTCCAATTGGAGCGTTTTGCTGATACTAAGATTTATCAGTAATTATTTTTTGATGAACTTCTCTGTAAAGTTTCTTCCTTCTGTTTCCACATTCAATAAATATGCTCCGGCAGGTAGATTTCTAACGTTTACCTGATCTCCATTGAGTGTTACATCCACTCTTTTTCCTGACATATCATATACTTCAACATGTTTGATTTTGTTAGAAGTTGTGATTTTTATAACATCAGTTGCCGGGTTTGGATAGATGGACAGTTTCACATCATTTTTAACGGCATCTTTCGTAGATAACGCTGCTTCATTATTGATTTTGATATTATCGATATAGGCCGAACCTCCATAGTTGTCATGTACAAAATCCATTCTGTTAATATTATTGTTGCTGAATGGCTGTCCTGTATAGATCAGAGCATCGTTCAGGAAATATTGGATTCCTGTAGCCGTAGAAACTATTTTTACCCTGTACCAGGTATTGGCATTCCAGGTCTGGTTGGTATTAACCAGATTACCAGATCCTGCTGTAGCGAGTAAAATACTTCCGTCATAAGAAAAATTGATATAGGTAACAATTCCTCCAGCTCCTGTTGTACTTACTGTTCTAAAAACAAAATCTGAACTGGATGTACTTTTTTGGGTAAGCCTTACATCAAATGACTGTGTAAAGCTGTTATATATCAGTGGTGTCGTAAAGGTATAAAAGCCACCCATTACCGGGCTCTGTTGCGGCCCATACGCTGGATCCGGAGTGATTTTAAAACTATTTGATCCCTGGCTTGCTATTTCAGATGACACCAATTGGGTTGTTATATATACCGGCGGTACTCCTCCGTCGTTGGTCGTAACCCAACCCTGCTGTCCATTAATGTTTCCTGCTGTATATCCTTCGCTGGCTTCGAAAGAAATGGTCTGCTGGGCAAAAGATGATATTGAAATCAACGAAATTGCGAAAATGTAAAGTTTCTTCATGATATTTTTTTAGTTTAAAGCAAATATATACGTTTTAAACCTAAAAAGCAAAACACGTTAATTTTTTACACATATTAACAAATTAACATAATATTTTTAATCAAAAAGAGTAAAGATATTAAATCCAAGAAAGAAGATCAATTCCGAAAAATCATCCATGAATACATTAAAACGCTAAAAAGATCCCATGTTTCCAGAGGTAAGAAATAATTTATCGGATGATCACTTTTTCTGTAAAATTTCCTCCTTCGGTTTTAACATTGACACTATATATTCCTGCACTTAAGCCTTTTACCTCTATTTTACTGTTGTTTATTTCCGTCTTTATGAGTTTTCCTGTCTCGTCATAGAGGTCAATACTTTTTACTTTGGTGGCTGTATTAATATTGATAAAATCATGGGCGGGGTTAGGATAAACCGCAATTTCCTTAGTGTTTACTTTAGAATCATGTACCGCCATTACCCCCAGTTCACTATTAATTTTGATATGATCGATATAAGCTGATCCCAATGAATTATTATGAACGAAACGAAGCTGGTCTATATTTAAAGAATTGGCGGCTGTTCCTGTGTAGATCAGCACATTATTAAGGTAATACCGCACATCTGTGGCACTTCCTACTATTTTTAACCGAAACCAGGTGTTAGGTATCCAGATTGAAGGCAGGGAAATCAGATTCTGTATACCTGAAACCGTGTTTAAAATCTTTACCGATCCTGTTTTTTCAAAATCCAATCTCACCACAGACTGGTCATCAATACTGTTTACGCCCTGAAAACCAAAATCAGAGCCGTTGAACTGTGACATGTTGATATCGAATGACACAGAAAAATTGTTGGAAGCCAACGGTGCCGGAAGATTATAAAACCCTCCTATGATCGGATCATTCTGAGTTCCATATGTATTTTCTTTTACGATTCTAAGGGAACGGCTACCATCACTGGCTTTATCCATGCTGATGGTCTGATGGGTAACATTTTGCGGTATACCTCCTGTGGGGGTACTGATCCAGCCTGTCTGCCCATTGATATCTCCGGTGTTAAACCCTTCATTAGACTCAAAGGAAATGGTCTGCTGGGCTAAAATGCATATTGAAGATAGCAAAATTGCAACTGAGTAGTATTTTTTCATAGTAAATCAAGTTTTGTATTAAAAATATAAACTTTCGATGAATAGTGAAATAACTTATTGCAAATAAAAATTAACCCTTTTATTTTCAGTGAATTTAATTTTTCAAATTCTTAAAAAGGCTTTGCCGGCAGTTGATAACAGGATAATATAAAGCAAAAAAATAAGGTATCTCTTTCCAGAAATACCTTATGATATCGTATTATTGATCAATTACTTTGAATAATTCTCAAAGAACAATGGAATACTTTCAATTCCTTTATAGAAATTGAACAGCCCATAATGCTCGTTTGGAGAGTGGATCGCATCAGAATCCAATCCGAATCCCATCAATACAGACTTAGCTCCTAAAACCTGCTCAAACATGGCTGTAATCGGAATACTTCCTCCTCCTCTGTATGGAAGCACCTCTTTTCCAAACGCAGATTCCATTGCCTGTTTCGCAGCAGCAAATTCTTTTGTATTGGTTGGTAAAACGTACGGCATTCCTCCATGGTGAGGAGTTACTTTTACTTTTACCGTATCCGGAGCGATTTTTTCAAAATATTTCGTGAACTTTTCCGTGATTTCCTGAGGAGTCTGGTAAGGAACCAGACGCATTGAAATTTTAGCAAAAGCTTTTGAAGGAATTACTGTTTTTGCCCCTTCTCCTGTATAACCACCCCAGATTCCGTTACAGTCTAAAGTAGGACGGATAGAAGTTCTTTCTAAAGTAGTATATCCTTTTTCACCTTCGATATTGCTTAACCCGATTGATTTCTTGAATTCTTCCGGATTGTCTTTCAATTTATTCATTTCGGCTCTCTCTTCATCTGAAACTGTTTCAACATTGTCGTAGAACCCATCAATAGTGATATGACCGTTTTCATCAATCAGATTAGCGATCATTCTTGAAAGAACATGGATAGGATTTGGAACCGCTCCACCATAAAGACCTGAGTGCAAGTCTCTGTTTGGACCTTCCACTTCTACTTCTACATAGCTTAAACCTCTTAAACCAGTTGTTACAGTAGGTTGTTCGTTGCTGTAGATATGGGTATCGGAAATTAAGATACAATCACAAGCTAATTTCTCCTTGTTCTCGTTTACCCACTCTCCCAAGCTTACAGAACCCACTTCTTCTTCTCCTTCTAAGATAAATTTAACATTGCAAGGAAGAGCATTGGTTTTCATCATGGCTTCAAAAGCCTTCAGATGCATGAAAAACTGCCCTTTGTCGTCAGCAGAACCTCTGGCAAAAATTGCCCCTTCAGGATGTAGCTCAGTTTTTTCAATATAAGGCTCGAATGGCGGCTTTGTCCATAATTCCAACGGATCTGCCGGCTGAACATCGTAGTGTCCGTATACCAATACTGTTGGTAAGCTTTTATCTAAAATTTTCTCCCCGAAAACAATTGGATATCCTTTTGTCTGGCAAACTTCAACATTGTCAGCTCCAGCATTCTTAAGGTGTGCCGCCACTACATCTGCACATTTCAAAACGTCATCTTTATACGCCGGATCCGCAGAAATAGAAGGAATTCTCAATAACTCAAATAATTCATCCACGAAACGCTGTTTGTTTTCGTTGATGTAATTTAATGTCTCTTGCATTGTAAAAATTTATTTTGTTAAAATTAAAAAAAATGCCTGGCAGGGACAAACAAAAAGAAAGGATTTTCCCAATCTCATGCTAATGAACCCAATAGCCCTCTTTTTAATAAAAAAATGCCCTGCAGAAACAGGGCACTTATATATTTTGTACTTCTAATTAGTGTTCAGCTTTTGGAGCTTTATCAGCTTCAGCAGGTTTTGCAGCAGCAGTACTGTCTGTTTTTGGAGCAGCAGCTTCTTCAGGTTTTGCAGGAGCTTCTTCTTTATGCTCTGCTGCAGCAGCTTCATGTCCGTGAGCTTCTCCCTGAGGAGCGTCAGAATATCTTTCTACTCCTTCTTCAAGTTTCAAAGTAGCTTTGTTTCCTCCTTGCGGAACTTTTTTACAGCTTACCGCTACCGTTGCAATCGCTAAACAGATAACTAATTTTTTCATATGTAAAATTATTTTTTTTAAAAGATAATATGGAACCGCACTATTTTCAATCTATTCTGACCCTCCAAACAGCAAGCGATTACATGCTTCAATTTTTGATTGCCCAAAAGTAAGAAATCCTGCTTTTTTCGGCAACATTTTTATACTGATTTTAATATTATTTTCCCTTTTTTGGATTGGGTAAAAATAAGATACTGATCTCCTCCGTCTTTTAAACCGTATTTCTTTTTGATTTGTTCAGGTTTTAAAGGGTAATTTTTTGCAATGATATTAAACTGCCCTTTCTTTTTAATACTTTTAGAATCAACAGATTCCATTTCCAAAATCCTTCCCGGAAAGTTTTCAATCTTTTCGGAGGAAGTGTAAAGATGGCTGTTGGGATGAAGTTTTTTCAATCCGAATTTCAGGGAAATCAAATTAAAGACTCCCGCCTTCAAAATAGAATGATTGGGAATATAAATGTATTTTTCCGGTTCGGAATATTCCGATTCCGCAGTTTCTTCTTCCCCATATCTGAATGTAAAAGTCTCTTCTCCGCTTTCAAGGTTCACACAATTACAGATGATCTTATCCATATTTTCGTTGGAAAGAAATACGACAACTTCTTTCACATCATTTTTGAGGGCAATAACATCAATTCTTGTAATACCGGGCAGCACAGAGACAAGATATTTAAGATCAATAAGAGGTGACAGTTTAACAACTACCTGACCGGAAATAGATCGTAATTTTTCCTGAATTTCAAGAATATCAGGTGACAGGTCTTCCAAAAGAAAAACTTTATTTTTTTGCTCGTCTCTTCGGGCCGGATCAAGATAAATGACATCAAAGTGTTCCTGATTCTCATTCAGAAAATCTTCGAGTTTTCTGTTGACAAATTTTGCCTGACGGTCCAGGATGTTCCAGTTATTTTCAACAATATTTAAAAGCTCGGTATTTTGCTCTACTAAGGTGATATCATCAAAATTTTGGGAGAGATAATAAGCATCAATAGCAAAACCGCTTGTAAGATCAATAAATTTCTTTCCTTTCAGAATTTCAGATTTATAAAGAGCTGTTTTTTCTGATGATGACTGTTCCAGATTAAGCTGTGGAGGAAAAAGAATTCCTTCTTTCAGGAGAAACGGAAATTTCCTTTCTGCCACCTGTTTTCCTTTGATCTGCTGTACGATTTCCTGCATGGAAACCTCCGGAAAAGGGGATTTTTTCAACAGTAATGTGTGTAAATCTGTATTCAGATTTGCATTGATGTAGTTTTGGATTTCCTTATTTATTAATTTAACCACAGATGACACGGATTTTCACAGATGTTTATGTTTTATTTATTTACGTAATTTTAAATATTTGAATTTATTCATTCTTAACCGCATAAAAAATCACCATAGATGCTTAATGTTTCATTTTACGTAGCAGAATACGCATAATCATTAAAAGTTAAAAAAAATATGTGCAATCATCTGTGGTCCATTTTGGAATATTAGTCTAAATTCCCTCTTACTTTCCGAAAAATACTTTTACTGATAAAATCAGTATTAAAGTTTACCAAAATTCCTAATTTCAATCCTGTTAACTTTAAATAGGTTAACAACTGTTGATGATGAATATTTGCTATTTCCGTTACGGCTTTTACTTCTATAATAATTTTATCTTCAACAATTATATCGGCAACAAAACCAGAATCAATAATAATATCCCTAAATTTAACCTTCATCGGAACCTGAGTCTTCACTTTTAAACCATTATTTTCCAATTCGCAAACCAGAACCTTCTCATAAACTTTTTCCAATAAACCTGGTCCAAGTTCATTATAAACAGAAAATATAGATTTTCTGATATAAAAACTTATCTCATTTTCTTTCATAACATTTGCATTTTGTGTTTCATAAATCTACACAAAATCTTGTTAGACATGATCAAATTATCTCTTATAAAAAATATAATCAGCAGCTACCGGAGTTATACCGTTTTGCTTAAGCAAAGAATTGATTTGTCCTCTGTGATACGTGGAGTGATTGACGGCATGAAAAAGCATTTCAAAAATAGTGTTTTCAAACTTTGTCCCTCTTGAATTCTGATATTCTATTCTTTTATCCAAATCAAGATTACTGATAATGTTAATACTTTTAAGAAAATTCTTATGATTAATCTCTTCCAGGGATTCGAAGGGATTGATCTGCCATACTTCAAAGGTTTCCTCTCCTAATATCCGGGCATTCCAGATCTGTTGCGCATTAAGGGTATGATTGATCAAACTGATCGTTTTATCGTCAATAAGCTCTCTGTTTTCAGAAATAGCTTTAATCATCTCAGCGTTGAAATGATAGGTATATTCAAATAAATCTATCAGTTTTTCTTTCATTACTCAAACATCTCAGCCCAGCGGACGGCTTTTATTTCTTTTTCGCTGTAAAGATCCGTGATAGACTTTTTAACGTCTAATTTAGGGTACAGATTCACTCCGATCAGCTTTATTTTCCCTTCTTCAATCCATTGCTGCTCTTCAATCGCATGATCATAGATTTTTTTCTGAATAACACCCTGTTTCAACAATTCAAGATATCCTCCTGCTTCTTCAATTTCAACAAATAAAGCCCATGCTTTTTCTGCAAACTGCCGGGTGATATCTTCAACATAATAACTTCCGTTGGAAGCATCTTCAAATACGTTGATGATACTTTCATAGGCCAGAACTATCTGTTGTTTGAAAGAGATCTCTTCCGAGTTATCCGTACTTCTGTCTACAAGATAATTGTTTGAGAAAACAGCGTCTACTCCGCCAATCATGGCAGAAGCAAGCTCCAACGTAGAACGGATCAGGTTATTTTCATTATCTGAAACAGCTTTATTTCGTAACGAAGTTTCAGCAAAGATGTAAGGAACTACATCCAGCCCGTATTCTTTTGAAAGCTGGTTGAAAATAATCTTAAAAGCTCTCAGCTTAGCCATTTCAAAGAAATAACTTCCTCCAACAGCTATTCTGAAAATCAGTTTATTTAAAATTTCAGCTCCATAAACTTCTGCTAACTCCTTAGCTTTTGCAAGGGCAATTGCAAGCTGCTGATAGATAGCGGCTCCGGCATTCTGATGCAGTGAGATATCTACGCAGATATTTCTTCTAAAATCTTTTGAAAGTAATTCTTTTACCAGCTGATCATCAATACTTCCTTCTTTTTCATTAAAAACATCAATCAGTGAAAAATACTGGTCTTCTTCTTTAGGACTAATGTGCCCTGCAAGATCTTTATTATTCACAAAAATGGTTTTCTGATCCAGATTTTCTACATTCTGATCCAGCATAAATGCAAATACTTCTTCTTCCAGACTTTCGTGGTATCTTGCAACCAGATGGGTACTTTCTTCAACTCTTGGCAGGTTTACCAAAGGCTTCTGAACTTCAGTGTAAAAAGGCTTCACTTCTATTCCTTCCAGATTCTGTTTTTCTAAAACGGGATAGATATCCTCTGTTTTAAGTTGTTTTTTGACCAGGTTTTCCCAGTTTGAAAGTATATCTGTATTTGACATTAGTTTTTTATTTGTGAATTGTTAATGGTGAATTTTGCTTTGCAAGTGAATTTTTAAAAACTAAAAACACATTTCATCATCAACGAAATTCTATTCAACTTTTATTACTTTTTAGCCACTTTTGTGCTGTCTACCACCAGAATGAAAATTTCTTCATTCGGTTTTTTCATAAAATAATTTTCTCTTGCGTATTTTTCTTTTTCTGACTTGTTGTTCATCAGTTTTTTATAAAAAGCATCATTTTTTTCGTACTCTTTCTTATAGTAATCCAGCTGCTCTTCATATTTATGAATCTCACCATTCAGTTCATTAATAACAAGAAATGAAGTTTTATCGAAAAAAATCATCCATACCAAAAACAGACAGATCGTAATGGTATACTTGTTCAAAACATATTTCTGGATAAGTTTGAATGTTTCAGATTTCGGCTGAATGTCTTTGATAAGGTTGTTTTCTTCCATTTTTTAATGTTTTTTCAACGAGTTTTTAATAACAGTAGTTAAAAAATCAATGGCTACGGAATTCTGTTTCATATTGGGGATAATAAGATCGGCCTCATTTTTAGACGGCTCGATGAATTCCTGGTGCATTGGTTTCAATGTGGTCTGATAACGGTGCAATACTTCGCTCAGATCTCTTCCCCTTTCCTGGGTATCTCTCCTGATCCTCCTGATCAGTCTTTCGTCAGAATCTGCATGAACAAATACCTTCAGATCAAATTCTTTCAGTAATTCTTTGTTGGTCAAAACAAGAATTCCTTCTACTACCAATACGTTTTTAGGTTCTACAGTGACATGATCTCCTGTTCTGGAATGTGTAACAAAGCTGTAAATCGGCTGTTCAATCGGCTCATTGTTTTTTAAAGCTTTTACATGTTTTATCAGTAAGTCAAAGTCTATTGATTTTGGGTGGTCGTAGTTCAGAGCTTCTCTTTCCGTCAATGTAAGACCCTGGTTGTCGTGATAATAATTATCCTGAGAGAGGATATTCATTCCTTCAATATCAAGCTGCTGAAGTATCTTATCAACAACTGTAGTTTTGCCGGATCCTGTACCACCGGCAATTCCTATTACAAGCATTGTTTTTTTGTTTCTTTATAGTTGGTACAAATATACTATTTTAGATAAAATATGACAATGTAAGAGTATTGAGAAATTAAAAGATTAAAGTATTTAAAGATTAAAATACATTCCGGAAACCGGCAGGTCTTTATGATTAATTGGTATTACTCAACTTTCTTTTTGGGATTTAATAAAAAAAACCGGCAATTCATTTGCCAGTTTTTTATTTTATACGATTTCGCTTGTTAATTCGCGCGAAATTAATTTTTCATGCATAGGCTTCAAAACATCCATTGAGCCTGTTTTTACGGTACATTTGCCTTTATAATGAACAAGGATCGTGCATTGCTCTGCCTGTTCCAGCGTATGCTTGCATATTTCGATCAGACAGTCTATCACATAATCAAATGTATGGATATCATCGTTATGCAGTACCAGTTTATAAACTTCATCCGTATCATCCAGAACAAGTACTTCTTCTTCGTACTGACGTTTTGGATTTTCGTAATCTTTTATGCTGTTATAAAAATTCATTTTTATTCTTTTAAACTTCTCCTATTTTGTCTGCCAGATTATCAATCGCATTAGGTTCCTGATAAACAAGTTCCACCAGTTCAACACTCTTGTTATTCATTTTCAGAATTTTAAAGTGATAGTCTGCAAGATCAAACTCCTGGTTTTCTTCAGGGATTTCTTCGAGCTCATAAAGAATAAATCCAGCCAGTGAGTTGTACTCGCTTTCTTCGGAAAGAGGAAGTTTTCTGGGAAGAAATTCATTGATTTCCTCCAAAGGCTGTGTAGCCTGTACCCAATAGGTATTATCCGCTATTTTATCAACGATTTTTTCTTCATCGTCTTCTTCGTCCTGAATTTCTCCTACCAGTTCTTCCAGAATATCTTCCAGTGTAATAATTCCTTCAGTTCCACCAAATTCGTCAATAACAATGGCGATGTGCTGTTTTTTAAGCTGGAAAGTCTTCAGTAGGTCTGAAACTTTTTTACTTTCCACCACGAAGAAGGCGTCACGCATTAAGTCTTTAAGATCTTCATGATCCAGATCTCCTTTTCTCTTCACAAATTCTCTTATAATTTCTTTGGTGTAGAAAATTCCGATCACATTATCAATAGAATCAATATAAACTGGAATACGAGAGTAACCGCTATCCATTATTTTGTTGATAATATCATTGATATCTTCTTCAAAATCAATAGAGGTAATATTCTGTCTTGGAACCATGATCTGTTTTGCAGAATGATCTGTAAAATCAAATGCATTTTTGATGATCTCATAGTTCTCTTCTTCTATCTCTCCGCTGTCTGCACTTTGCTTTACCAAAAGCTGAAGTTCTTCTGTAGAGTGAATTTCCTGTTCCGAAGCCGGGTGAATTTTCACCAGTCTTAAGAAACCATTTGACATGGAATTCATCAACCAGATAAACGGTTTAAAAATCGTGTAAAAAACTCTCAACGGAACTGCTGTTGCCATTGTAGTGGCTTCAGATTTTCTGATCGCGATTGATTTTGGAATAAGCTCACCGAAAACGATGTGCATGATGGTAATTAATACAAAACTGGTTACCACTGAAATGGTGGTAATCGTTGTTTGTGTCAAGTCTATATTAAACGAATGAAAGAGGCTTTCAACCACATGGTGCAAAGCACTTTCTCCTACCCAACCAAGGGCAAGGGAAGCCAATGTAATTCCTAATTGTGTAGCGGAAAGATATTCATCAAGATGCTTGATGATATGTTCTGCCTGCTTAGCCATAGAGTTTCCTTCTGCAGCTTTTAGCTGAATTTGAGAGTAACGAACTTTAACAATTGAAAATTCTGCGGCTACGAAGAAGCCATTGAGTAAAACAAGAAATAAGGCCAGCAAAAGCCTGACTATGTCCGAGTCCATTTAGAGATTGTATAAATTTTATTAGGTACAAAGATATGTAAAATAAAAATAACCTGAATCCGGGATAGATTATTTCGATGGAGGAATTTTCGGAACAGAAACTGACACAATAAAATACCGCTATTTTCAAATAAAAAAAATAATTGGAACAACGACTCATTTTTCAACAGAAACGATATTTTTAAGCGGTAAATATCCGTTTCAGCCTTCCACAAACAAAAAAGCACCGATAATTTCGGTGCTTTTATGGGTATAGTAAAAATAATTCTTTATGAATTTTTCAAAGCTTCTGCTCCGGAAACAATTTCCAGAATTTCGTTGGTAATTGCAGCCTGTCTTGCTTTGTTGTAGAAGATCACAAGATCATTCTTTAAAGCCTGAGCATTGTCTGTTGCTTTATGCATTGCAGTCATTCTCGCTCCGTGCTCAGATGCTACTGAATCTAAGATAGCTTTGAAAACCTGAGTTTTGATAGACTTTGGAATCAGGTTATCCAGGATTTCAGCTCTGTTAGGTTCAAAGATATAATCCGTTTCAACCTGCGGCTCAGTATTTTCCGGCATTGAGATAGGAAGAAGCTGTTCTGTAGTAACTTCCTGAGTAGCAGCATTAACGAATTTGTTATAGATAACATAAACTTCGTCAAATTTACCTTCTCTGAAGCTTGTCATTACCCCTTCAGTGATATGAGCAACTGCATCAAAGTTCAGATTATCATATACAGTACTTCCATTAGTATATACCTTACGGCTTTTTCTCACAGCATCATATACTTTTTTACCTACAGGAAGAACTTCAATCTCGTACTGAGCGTTGTTCTGAAACTGAAGGTTAAGCTCTTTTACGATAGAAGAGTTAAAAGCTCCCGCAAGACCTCTGTTTGAAGTAACAGCGATGAATAGTACTCTTTTAACCTCTCTTTTCTGAGCATATACAGAAATCTGATCAGGATCAGAGCTAGAATTTACATTCTGGATAAGCTCCTGTAATTTTTCAGAATAAGGTCTTAACATCACGATTGCATCCTGTGCTTTTTTAAGTTTCGCTGCGGAAACCATCTTCATAGCACGTGTAATCTGCATCGTAGATGAAATTGACGTAATTCTGCCTCGTATTTCTTTTAAGTTTGCCATTAATTTGGGTTCAAAGTTTAAGGTCTAAAGTTTAAGGTTTAAAACGCTATATTTCAAACCTTAAACATTGAATTTTTTAGTTGTATTTAGAAGCTAAATCGTTAGCTGCCTGCTTAAGAACACCTGTAATATCGTTATCGATTTTTCCAGCTTTGATAGCAGCCATTGTATCCGGGTGCTTAGATCTAAGGAACTCGATGTATTCGTGTTGGAATTCTTTAATCTTGTTCAATGGAACGTTTCTCATTAAGTTTTCTGTTCCGGCATATACGATAGCTACCTGACTTTCTACAGGAAGTGGTGCATTTACCGGCTGCTTAAGGATTTCTACGTTTCTTTCTCCTTTAGAAATTACTGCTAAAGTAGAAGCGTCAAGGTCAGAACCGAACTTAGCAAACGCTTCCAATTCTTTATACTGAGCCTGGTCAAGTTTCAATGTACCAGATACTTTTTTCATTGATTTGATCTGAGCGTTACCTCCTACCCTTGATACAGAGATACCTACGTTGATTGCAGGACGAACCCCTGAGTTGAATAGATCAGACTCCAAGAAGATCTGTCCGTCTGTAATAGAGATTACGTTTGTAGGGATATACGCAGAAACGTCACCAGCCTGAGTTTCGATAATCGGAAGGGCTGTTAATGAACCACCACCTTTTACAATTGGCTTAAGAGACTCCGGCAAATCATTCATTTGCTTAGCAATGTTATCATCAGCGATTACTTTTGCAGCTCTTTCCAATAGTCTTGAGTGAAGGTAGAAAACGTCTCCAGGGTAAGCTTCACGGCCCGGTGGTCTTCTCAATAGTAGAGAAAGCTCACGGTAAGCAACAGCTTGTTTAGATAAATCATCATAAACGATAAGCGCCGGTCTACCAGTGTCTCTGAAGAACTCACCGATAGAAGCTCCTGCCATTGCAGAATATACCTGCATTGGAACCGGATCTGATGCGTTAGCTGCAACGATAACCGTATATGCTAAAGCTCCTTTATCAGAAAGTGTTTTAACGATTTGTGCTACAGTAGAAGCTTTCTGACCGATAGCAACATATATACAATATACTGGCTGACCAGCATCAAAGAATTCTTTTTGGTTGATGATCGTATCGATAGCAACAGTAGTTTTACCTGTTTGTCTGTCACCAATGATAAGCTCTCTTTGTCCTCTTCCTACAGGGATCATCGCATCAATTGCCACGATACCAGACTGTAAAGGCTCAGTTACCGGCTGTCTGAAGATAACTCCAGGAGCCTTTCTTTCCAATGGCATTTCGTATAAATCCCCAGTAATAGGACCTTTACCATCGATTGGGTTACCAAGAGTATCTACTACTCTTCCTAACATACCTTCTCCTACTTTGATAGAAGAGATTCTGTTTGTTCTTCTTACTGTATCACCTTCTTTTACTAATTTACTTTCACCAAGTAGAGCAACCCCCACGTTGTCTTCTTCAAGGTTAAGTACAATACCTTCTACATCACTAGAAAATTTCACCAACTCTCCGTATTGTACGTTTTCTAACCCGTATACACGAGCAATACCATCACCGATGGTTAAAACTGTACCTACTTCCTCAACGTTGGATTGAGTATCGAAGTTGGCCAATTGCTGTTTTAAGATCGCAGATACTTCTGCCGGATTTATTTCTGCCATTGTATGGTTGTTTTTCTTAATTTAATTGGAAATCTTTTTTAACTTGGTTCAATTTTGTCTTCACAGACGCATCTACCTGCTGGTCACCTACTCTCAGAATATATCCTCCAAGAATTTCAGGCTTCACATTTACTTTCAGATCAAAGTTTGAATCAGCATTTACAAGATTTGTAGATCTTAAAATCTGGTCAAGGTTTTCTTTTGAAAGCGGAGTTGCTGTAGTAAGCGTTACTCTTTGTACACCACTAAGGTCTTCTACTTTGTTGATAAATTCCTGAGCAATATTTTTCAATTGGCTTTCACGTCCGTGTTTAATAACCAATCTGATCAGGTTTTGAGAAGAAACAGATAAACCTTTGAATATTTCGTTTGCTACTTCTATTTTCTTTTTAGAATCGATGTAAGGAGTAAGGAAAAATCTGTTTAAATCTTTAGATCCAGCCATTACCTTTACTACATCTTTCATTTCAGAAAATACAGTAGCCGTTTGCCCAGCTTCGTTGGTGAAGTCAAGTAAACCTTGTGCGTATCTTTTAGCTACTTTAGATGTAAGCATTCTTAGTTAAGGTTTGATTTGTTTAAATAATTTTGAACTAATTCGTTTTGAGCTTCGCTGTTATCTAGCTTTTGCTTCAAGATAGACTCGGCAATGTTTACAGATAAAGTACCAATCTGAGTTTTGATGTCTGCCATTGCAGCATTTTTCTCAGCGTTGATAGTCTGTTTAGCAGCTTCGATCATTTTGTCTCCTTCAGCTTTAGCAGCATCTTTAGCTTCCCCTACGATTCTGTCTTTAATTTCTCTGGCTTCTTTAAGGATCGCATCTCTTTCAATTTTAGCTTCACGAATGATTCTTTCGTTATCCTCTTTTAAAGTTTCCATTTCTTTTCTAGCTAATTTAGCTTGATTAAGAGCGTCAACAATAGATGTTTCTCTGTCATTGATAGAATTTAAAATAGGCTTCCAAGCGAATTTACCTAACAAAAATAATAGTGCTAGAAAAATAACAGACTGGATAATAAATAGTCCTGATGAAAACTGATGAATTAATTCCATTATATAAATGTATAAATAATTATTACTTTTTTTAAAGAACCACTATCTGTAACCAACCGTCACAGATAATGGTTTGAATTTAATTAGTTTACTGCGAATAGAGCAGCAAACGCAACACCTTCTACAAGTGCAGCTGCGATAAGCATAGCTGTTTGGATTTTTCCAGATTGCTCAGGTTGTCTAGCGATAGCTTCAAGAGCAGCAGCTCCGATTTTACCAAGACCGATACCTACACCTAGTACTACGATACCAGCACCTACAATTTTAGGGATTTCCATAATATATAATTTTAAAAAATTTGTTTTACTTTAATTTATAATTTCAATTAGTGAGCTGCATGATGTTCGTGCTCGTGCTCTTCTACTGCCATTCCGATAAACAGTGCTGATAACATTGTAAAGATATAAGCCTGTAGGAATGCTACCAATACTTCAAGTAAATAAATCACCAATGTAAGGAAAGGGAATGCAACACCTGCGATAAAATTCTTAAATACATAGATCAGCCCGATCAAACTCATTACTACGATGTGTCCTGCAGTCATGTTGGCGAAAAGTCGGATCATCAAAGCGAATGGTTTAGTGATTGTTCCTAATAATTCGATTGGAAGCATGATCAGTTTCATTGGAACTGGCACCCCTGGCATCCAGAAGATATGTTTCCAGTAATCTTTATTCGCTGAGAATGTCGTAATCAGATATGTAAGGATAGCTAAGAAGAATGTCATTGTAATATTACCTGTAACATTGATTCCAAAAGGCATTAATCCAAGAACGTTAAGGAAAAGAATAAAGAAGAACACTGTTAATAAATAACCCATGAATCTCTTATACTTGTGCCCGATATTAGGAATAGCAACTTCGTCTCTTACAAAGATAATTAATGGCTCTAAGAATCTTGCTGCTCCTGTAGGAACTACTGACTTCTTATAAGATTTAGCCATTCCAACAAACAATACAAACATAAAGATTGACACTAATAAAATAATCAATACACTTTTTGTAATAGAAAGATCTAAAGGCTTTACATTCGTAGGATGACCGTCTTCACCAAGTGTTAAAGTTCCAGCAGCATCAGTCTTATAGATTTTCTCGTGGTGCAATACATAAAAAGAACCATCTACTTCAGTAGGCTCCCCGTGCATGAACCCTTCTTTGTTACTCATGAAAGAGTGGAAACCGTTATCATAAATAATAACAGGAAGAGGAAAACCGATGTGGTGACCTTCTTTATCAACCATCAATGTGAAATCATGTGCATCCAATAAGTGATGATCGATGAACTCTTTGTTTTCTTTGCTTACTTTGTCTTTCTCTGAAAGCTCTTGAGCAGGAGCTGCCCCAGCAGCAGCCTCTCCGTGCTGTGCAGACACTAAGTTTAATACAAAAATACTGTAGAATAAAACTGCGAATTTCTTAAACATTGATAGGTTTTTTTCGTTGTGCAAAAATATGATATTTTTTCTAGTTTCAATAAATAATTTTACTGTTTTTTATCATGATTAATCAGCTTGATTGCATAGTACGTAAGCAGTGCTGTCAGGACAAAATAAGGCATGATAAAATGGAATTTGTAGCCGGGAATCACTTCAAAGTTCAGTTTTTTTCTGATTAAGTACATTAAACCGAATTTTAAAAGGATCAAACCAATAACAGACAATCCCAAAAATTCCGGTGCTACTCTATTGATTAAGATAATAAGAGTGATCATCATCATAAACATGACACTTAGAAAAAGGTAAAATTTAATGACCACTATCTCATCCAGGTGAAAAACAAATTTCCAAAGGGAAAAATGCACCAGGAAGGTCAGAAAGAATAAAACGACAACAAGAATATTGGGATTAATTTTCATTCTATATTTTAATTGATCGCAAAAATAGACTTTTTCTATCGTATTATACTATGATTTGATATTTATCATTTTTCTTATTTGTAATAATATTACGTGTATATATAATATTACGTGTTCAAACACTTTGGATATCCTAAAAATTCCTTATTTTTGCAAACCTATAATTTACAATAAATATGTTTAATAGTTTACAGGATAAATTAGACAAGGCATTACACAATATTTCCGGTAGAGGAAAAATTACTGAAATCAATGTGGCGGAAACCGTAAAAGAGATCCGTAGAGCATTGGTAGATGCCGACGTTAACTATAAAGTTGCGAAAGATCTTACAAAGAGAGTTCAGGATAAAGCATTAGGAGAAAACGTTCTTACTTCCCTTACTCCGGGACAGCTGATGACGAAAATTGTTCATGATGAGCTGGTAGACCTGATGGGAGGTTCTCAGGAAGGAATTAATCTTTCAGGAAAACCTACTGTAATCCTTATTGCCGGTCTTCAGGGATCTGGTAAAACCACTTTCTCAGGAAAGCTTGCTAATTATTTACAGACAAAAAGAAATAAAAAACCATTATTGGTAGCATGTGACGTTTACCGTCCTGCTGCGATTGACCAGCTGAAAGTATTGGGAGGACAGATCAAAGTTCCTGTTTATACTGAAGAAGGCGCTACCAATCCATCTACCATTGCTGAAAACGCGATCAATTTCGCAAAATCAAACGGTCATGATGTTGTGATCGTGGATACAGCAGGTCGTCTAGCTATTGATGAGCAGATGATGAACGAGATCAAATCCGTACATTATTTCATCAAACCGCAGGAGACTCTTTTCGTAGTTGACTCAATGACTGGTCAGGATGCTGTAAATACAGCAAAAGCATTCAACGATGCCTTGAACTTTGACGGAGTTGTTTTAACAAAATTAGATGGTGACACTCGTGGTGGAGCGGCTTTAACGATCCGTTCTGTTGTTGAGAAACCAATTAAGTTCATCTCTACAGGAGAAAAAATGGAAGCTTTGGATCTTTTCTATCCGGAAAGAATGGCGGACAGAATTCTGGGAATGGGAGACGTTGTTTCCTTAGTAGAAAGAGCTCAGGAGCAGTTTGATGAGGAAGAAGCTAAAAAACTTCACAAAAAAATTGCTAAAAACGAGTTTGGTTTTGACGATTTCCTTAAACAGATCAACCAGATCAAGAAGATGGGTAATATGAAGGATCTGATGGGAATGATTCCTGGGGTTGGAAAAGCGATTAAAGACGTAGAAATAAGTGATGACGCATTCAAACACATTGAAGCCATCATCTATTCTATGACGCCTGAAGAAAGAAGAAGACCTTCTATCATCAATACTCAGAGAAAAGCCAGAATTGCTAAAGGAGCAGGAAGAAAAATCGAAGATGTGAACCAATTGATGAAGCAGTTTGATCAGATGGGTAAAATGATGAAGATGATGCAGGGACCTCAGGGAAAACAAATGATGCAGATGATGAGCAAAATGCCGAATATGCCTGGAATGGGTGGAATGTTTGGAAAATAACAAAAGAACATATTTAAAATATAAAAATCCGACTCAAAATTTGAGTCGGATTTTTTTGTTTTTTTATCTTTAAATAAGCTGATTATTTATCAGATTTCTGAGCCTTTCCTTTGATAAAATAAGAGAAACCAACGTTAACCCCGAAAGTTTTGATATTCGTTTTAACATCAGTATTCATAATAGTTTCTTTGTTTGAGAACTGATCATAGGAAATACCCAAATTGATTCCTAAAGACTGAGTCGCCATATAAGTTACCCCTCCTTTTACTCCCCACGCCAAACCATCCGTAGTATTCTCTGTATCCTGCATTAATAAAGGATCAACGCCTTCATTATTGATATTGCTATTATAAAAAGAATATTTCGTCTTATTGGATGCATATCCAATACCTGCACCTAAAAATGGTACAAGCTTGCTGGAATTGGTAAAATAATAAGTAGCTGTAGGCATTACAGAGAACGTAGAATTTGTAGATTTAACACCTTGATATTTAGTAGTAGTATTAAAATACCCTAAGTCGATACCAACTGCTAATTTATCAATAACAAAATACCCTACAGAAGGTGTAATTGAAAATGAGTTTACTTTAGGTCCGTCAACAGAGTTCCCTCCTACTTTTACAGTAGTTGTAGTGTTGTTAAAACCCATCCCGGTGTTCCCACTGATCACCCAGTCTCCTTTAGTCATTTGGGCATTAGAAAGCCCGAAAAGTGCCACAGCACCTGCTAATAATAATTTCTTCATGGTTATTATATAAAAAAATGTTTCCAAAAATACAAAAAAACCCCGAGAAAATCTCAGGGTTCTATTGTTATATGCTTTGTTTATTATTTTGCAAATACATATTTAACTCCGAAAGTTACAGAAGATAAATTCAATCCGAAGTTGTAGTTGTTTGTAGCATCACCATCTTTTGGCTTGTAGTTGCTATAACCGAACTCACCGATAGTAGCTTCGATAGACCAGTTTTTGTTTAAGAAATAATCTAAACCTGGCTTCACAGTAACACCGATTTTAGTGTATTTAGCTTCAGTAGAAGTAGAGTTTGTAACAACTGTATTTCCAGTAGTAGTTACAGTGTTGTCTTCAGTTTCAGTTTTTCCAAACTGCATAGGCACTGCTAATTGTCCGAAGAAATATAACTTGTCAGATAAAGTCCAGTATTTTCTTACGAATGGAGCAACAACAAAAGCTGGAGTTTTAGTTACTTTGTCGTTTACGATTGTAGTGTTTGGTAAAGTTGCTGTAGTAGTTACAGTGTTCTTTTCAGTTTGGTAACCAACTCCTAGACCGATTGCTAGGTTAGTGTTTACGAAATATCCAACTGTAGGTAATACGTTGAAGTTTTCTTTTTTAATGTTACCGTTGTTAGTTTCTTCTTGAGAATAACCAACAGATCCTGATAAATATGTAGTTCCTTTAGCAATCTGAGCGTTTGATAAACCAAAAAGTGCAACAGCACCCGCTAATAATATTTTTTTCATTGTAAAAAATTTTAATACTTTCTGAGGGCAAATTTACAGTGGTCCCCAGTAATATTAAAATTTGTTAATGTGATTAATATCATTACTAAAATATAGGGTTTTATAAAAATAAATCCTAGTTAAGAGATGTTATTAAGTTTTTCACAATTTTATGAATAAAAAAATCACTTTTTTTCAACAAGAGCTTAATATATTTAGTTTTTTAAATTTTGTATTTTTTAGCAAAAGCCCATAAATTCTGGTGAAATGCTAAAGCACATTAACTTAAACTTCTTATTTTAAAGCTATTAACTCTTAAAATTTAAACAAACGTTTATTATTTGAGATTATTTTTTCTTTTTCTTGGTTGTCACAGCCCCTATAACAAAAGTTCTGATAAAAAATCTGCACAGTCTATAGATAATATAATCAAAAAACTCCGGCCTTCGGCCGGAGTTCTCATATGCAATTGCTTTTTCTTATTTCAAAAAGAAATTAAATCCTAAGTTTACAGCTCCTACGTTCCAATTATGTTTGTACCAACCATAATCACGTGTGTTACTGATAGACTGATATCCGATATACAACTCTCCTTTGGACATCTGGTATCCAAATTTAGGCTGTGCATAGAAACCTCCATCTACCCCATCCTTTGTAGAAATACCATATCCAAGGTCTAATCCTACAAAAACAGGAGCTCCTTTAAACTTATATTTCCCTGAAACAGCTACAGGAACAAATCCGAAATCATCAAAGTTATCTTTTCCAAAGAAATGAGAATATCCTGTTGTTACCCCAAGGTCGAAACCTTTGGCAATATTCCACATATAAGCTGCATCCACTCCTAATGTAAATGAAGATACATCACTTGCATCAGATACAGGCACTCCAATATGTCCACCCAATTTGAAACCTTCCTGTGCCTGAGCAACACCTCCTAAAAGTGCAAAAGCACCTAGTAATAATAGTTTTTTCATTTTTTTAAGTTTAAATTTTACCCTGCAAAAATACTAATTATTTTCATCATTAGAATAAAATTGCCTTATAACACAAAAGCAGGACAAAATTTGTCCTGCTTTTAATATCATTTAAAAGTAAATTTTTCAGAATTAATTTCCTCCGAATTTGAAACCTACACCTACCTGAGCAAAACTATTCTTTACAGTACCTCCGCTGTTGTCATTGGATAGGTTGGATACTCCTAAGCTGTATCTTGCATCAAAGAAAAGTCCGTTTTCCAGCATATATTCAACCCCTAAGAAAGGGGCAAGATTTAAAGACTTGATATCTTTTTTAATATCTACATCACCGGTATCTCCTTCCATTTCTACGTCAAGGAAATCTGAACCTATTACAGTCTTTTGTTTAGCAGTAAGGATAATTCCTACGTTAAGACCTGCAGCTACAGAGAATCCTTCTGTAATAAAGTATTTTGCAGAAACAGGAACCAAAAGAGTTCCAAAAGTTACTTTAGTTGATTCACCAAAATACATTCCTCCAGCATTTACTCCATCAATTTTCTCCTTGGCTCCAAGTGGTGAATACAAAACTTCTCCCTGAACTGCAAAGTTATCATTGAATTTGTACTCAGCCATTCCACCAATATAGAAAGTATATTTAGGAGACATTTTTCTTCCGTCAAGATCATCTTGCTTATCGTCTAGTTTAATAGTAGACATTGCGAAACCGGCTTTTGGACCAAATCTAAATTCCTGTGCGTTGGCACAAATTCCCATAGCAGCGACTGCTGCAACAAGTAAAAGTTTTTTCATGTTTAGTTAGTTTTACATTTAAGGTGTGCAAAACTAACTATTTTTTTCAAATTAACAAATTTTAACCAACTAATTTAAGGTTAATAAAAGGTTAACAGAAACTTTTACTCATTTTACTAGTCGTTTCTTAGTCTTTTCTCTTC
This sequence comes from Chryseobacterium sp. AG844, assembly GCF_003182335.1. Classification (NCBI taxonomy): domain Bacteria; kingdom Pseudomonadati; phylum Bacteroidota; class Flavobacteriia; order Flavobacteriales; family Weeksellaceae; genus Chryseobacterium; species Chryseobacterium sp. AG844. The sequence continues at coordinate 86,861 of NZ_QGTV01000012.1, forward strand.
GTCGTTATAGGCAAGGATAATCTTTCTTACCACCGGGTGTCTTACCACATCTTCTTCTGTAAGGTGTACAAATCCTATTTCTTTTACTCCATTTAAAATTCTCATGGCCTCTTTCAGTCCGGACTGCTGGTTTTTCGGAAGGTCAATCTGACTTGGATCTCCCGTGATAATGAACTTGGCATTCATTCCCATTCTGGTAAGAAACATTTTCATCTGAGCATGAGTGGTGTTCTGTGCTTCATCCAAAATCACAAAAGCATCATCCAGTGTACGCCCTCTCATGAAGGCCAATGGTGCTACTTCAATCACTTTCTTCTCCATGAAACCTTCCAGTTTCTCATGGGGAATCATATCACGAAGTGCATCGTACAAAGGTTGTAAATACGGATCCAGCTTTTCTTTAAGGTCACCAGGAAGGAATCCAAGACTTTCTCCTGCTTCTACAGCCGGTCTGGTAAGAATAATTCTTTTCACTTCTTTATCTCTTAAAGCCCTCGCTGCCAACGCAACACTGGTATATGTTTTTCCTGTCCCTGCAGGTCCAATGGCGAAAACCATGTCCTTTTTCTCTGTTTCTTTTACCAGCTTTTTAAGATTGGTCGTCTTTGCCTTAATTACTTTGCCGTTGACTCCTTTTACGATAATATCCTGGTCGAATACCAGTTGTTTCTCGTTTTCGTCTTTAATATTCAATATATTTTCAACATCTTTCAGTCCTATTGAATTGTTTTTGGAGATAAAACTGACAATATCATCCAGTTTTTGCTTCAGTATGTCTAAAGCTTCCTGATTTCCCATGGCAAAGATAAAATGATCTCTTCCTGTAATTTTAATGGTTGGAAAGCTTGATTTTATTAAGTTGAAATATTGGTTATTAACTCCATAGAAGATTTTCGCATCGATATCTTCCAAATCATATGTTAATTCAAACATGCAGTATTTTTATTTTTAGATTTTAAAATTAAAGCTTTTTTTCAAATTTATATCAAATTCTTTTCAACAATCTTTCGGGCTTTCTTTTTATTTTAAATAACTTTGCAATACTACACTATTCTATAAATTGCTCATGTCAATTATTACCCTTACTTCGGATTTCGGAAATTTAGATTACAGAGTTGCTGCTGTGAAAGGCAAAATTCTGTCTCTAAACCCTGAGGTTAATATTATTGATATCACCCACGAAATCCAGGCATTCAATCTTATACAGACTTCATATATTGTAAGAAATGCTTATAAATATTTTCCCAAAGGAAGCATTCACATTCTTTCTGTAGACAGTTTTTACAGCAAATCAAGAAAGAATATCCTCTATAAAGCAGACGGATCTTACTTCCTGGCGGCAGACAACGGCCTTTTGAGCCTTATATTTTTTGATATAAAACCGGAAGCCATCTACGAACTTACGCTGAACAATCGTTTTGACGACGTTATCAACTTTACTTCTACGGACATTTTTGTTCCTGCAGCAGTGCATCTTGCCAATGGCGGACTTCCTGAAGTGATAGGAAGAAAAATCAGCACAGCAAAACAGCTGATGTTCCCGCGGGCGGTTTATAATGAATCGGAAGGAATGATTATTGGTGAAGTGACCTATATTGATAATTTCGGAAATATAATATCAAATATCAATAAAGATTTTTTTGAGAATATCAGTAAAGGTTACAACAGTTTTACCATAAAATTCAGAAATTTAAGCCTTTCAAGAATATTTTCCAGCCATACAGAAGTTGTTTCAGACTGGAAAAGGGAGACCGAATTCCACGGACAGTCTGCAGCGATCTTCAATGATAGTCAGTTATTGGAGCTTACTATCTACAAAGGAAGCAAGAAAAACGGTGCTAAAAGCCTTTTTGGACTGAATGTGGGAGAAAATATTTATATCGAATTCAGCTAAGATTATATATTTCTTAAAAAAACCGATTTTTTTTATATATTTGTCAAAATCTAAAAATCAAAAATGGCAGAATACAAATTATTGCTTCCTTCCATGGGAGAAGGTGTTATGGAAGCGACAATTATCACATGGTTATTCAATGAAGGTGATAACGTAAAGGAGGATGACTCCGTAGTAGAAATTGCAACAGATAAAGTAGATTCAGACGTACCGACACCAGTTTCGGGGAAAATTGTGAAAATTTTAAAGCAAAAAGATGAAGTTGCAAAAGTAGGTGAAGCCATTGCTATTTTAGAAATTGAAGGAGAAGGTACAACTTCAGAAGAAGTAAAAACTGAAACTCCAGCGGCTGCTCCGGATGCTGAAACTTTAAAAGCGATTGAAGAGCCATTGCAAACAGTAGCTGTTTCAAACGTAGAATTCTCGGGAGATCTTTATCTGTCTCCACTTGTAAAATCTATCGCACAACAGGAAAAAATTTCTGAAACTGAACTGAAATCTATCAAAGGAAGCGGTTTGGAAGGAAGAATTACCAAAGAAGATATATTAGCTTATGTTGCCAACAGAGGAAGCCAGCCAGCTCAGCAGGCCGCTCCGGTACAGACAGTTTCTGCTCCACAACCGGCAGTATCAGCTCCGGCAGCTACTATTCCGGTAAGTGCAGGTGATGAGATCATTCCAATGGACAGAATGAGAAAAATCATCGCTGAAAACATGGTGAAAGCAAAACAAATTGCTCCACACGTTACTTCTTTCATTGAAACAGACGTTACCAACGTTGTAAAATGGAGAAATAAAAACAAAGCTGTATTCGAAAAACGTGAAGGTGAAAAACTTACGTTTATGCCTATTTTCGTAAAAGCTGTAGTGAAAGCAATCCAGGATTTCCCAATGATCAACGTTTCTGTAAATGGTGAAAACATCATCAAGAAGAAAAACATCAACATTGGTATGGCTACTGCCCTTCCGGACGGAAACCTTATTGTTCCTGTGATAAAAAATGCAGATCAGTTATCACTTTCCGGTCTTGCAAAAGCCATCAACGATTTAGCGTACAGAGCAAGAAACAAGAAATTGAGACCAGAAGACACTCAGGGAGCTACGTATACAATTTCTAACGTAGGAAGTTTCGGAAACCTTATGGGAACTCCGATTATTCCACAACCTCAGGTAGCTATTCTAGCCATCGGAGCAATCGTTAAGAAGCCTGCAGTTCTTGAAACAGCTGATGGTGACGTAATCGCTATCAGAAACTTAATGTTCATGTCTCACTCTTATGACCACAGAGTGGTAGACGGATCTTTAGGAGGAATGATGCTGAAGCACGTTCACGACTACCTTGAAAACTGGGATCTGAACACAGAGATATAAGTAATGAGTAATCAGCAATGAGTAATTTTGTTGATTTTAAATATTAAACCTTCGAATTTATTCGGAGGTTTTTTTATTGGAAAAAGCTGTAACGTTTTATACAAACAGTTTACAAACGATGTAATGGAGCAAATCGCTCAATTGTCTTATATAAAAACAACAACCTGAATTATCTCAAAATGAAACATATCCTTTTAGCAGTATTTGCATTACAATTTTCTACGACCGCTTTTTCTCAGCAAACCAAACAGTCTAAAATAATTGACAGCTATGTAAAAGAAGCCATGAAAAACAATAAAATACCGGGATTAGCTCTCGGAATTATAAAAGATGGCAAAGTAATTTTTGAGCAATATTATGGAACAGAAAATCTGGAAGATCTAAAAAAAGTAAGTCCAACTTCAATGTTCAGGATATATTCTACTTCAAAATTAACGGCCAATGTCGGCATTTTCCAACTGATTGAGCAGCGAAAGCTGTCTTTAGAGGATAATGTCTCCAAATATGTTGAAAATTTCCCTAAAGAATGGCAGGACGTAAAAGTGAAAAACCTGTTGACCCATTCTTCCGGAATTCCAAATTTCATTGCTTTCGAAGATATTCCTGTTGATGATTCTAATGCAAAAGTGATTGAACGTCTTTCCAAAGAAAAAATGGAGTTTAAAATAGGAAATGAATTCAGATACAATCAAACGAATTACATGCTGCTCACCATGATCATTGAAAAGATTACAGGACAGTCTTTCGATAATTTTATCATTAATAATCAATTTTCTGATACAAAAAATCAGGTCTATTTCTCATCAAATTCCCTTGAGCAGATTCCCAACAGGGTTCAGAAATACAACTACAACAACGAGAAAAAACAATACGAAAAAACGCCATTTGACAACGGTGTAAGATCTCATTCCGGAAATGGATTAGCCATTACCCTTCCTGCCTTTTTACAATGGAGCAGTCATCTCATCAACAATGATTTATTGAATCCAAAGACAAAAGAAATGATGTGGAAACCCTTTGATTACGGCAACAAAAAAGATGTTTTTGCTTATGGATGGGAGATCAGTAAAGCGAATGATATTCCGTCTTATGGTTTTTCCGGTGGAAACGTCAGTGCTTATAGGATTTTCCCACAAAACAACATGGCTATTATTGTGATGTCAAACGGATATAATTTTTTCCCGGCACAGTATTATATTGTCAATCATGTTGCAGCCATCATTGATAAGAATCTTACGGACGCTTATTCTCTTGCTGAAGAATCTATTATTGCCGGATTTGCCCAAAATAACAATCCAAACGCAGAAAAAAACTACTATGCCATTAAGACGAAAAATCCAAAGTGGGATTTTGATGGAACATTGAATAATATCGGCTATATTTTAATGGGAAATTCAAGAATTGAAGAAGCAATTAAAGTTTTTGAACTCAATGCAAAGGAACATCCACAATCCGGAAATGCTTTCGATAGCCTGGGAGAAGGATATTTCAATGCCAAAAACTATCCTTTGGCACTAAAAAATTATAAAAAATCTCTTGAGCTAAACCCTCAAAACAACAACAGTTCTGATATGATTAAGAAAATAGAAGATCTTATGGCCAGGAAAAATTAATTAAAACTGACATTCATTCAATACATAAAGTCCTGACGAAAGTTGGAATTTCTTTTATTTGATTTAAACCTTCTTTATTTTACTGAAAACTGACACTATTCAATTTTTAATTTTGAAAACAATTCAAACAAAATTCAATTTTAATGAAATATCAGCAATTCAACCCAATTCATTTCATATTATAATGACTTTCTTGGAAGCTTAAGTTATTAGTATTAATTTTAAAACAAACAATTTACTCCAATCCAACTTAAATTAAGATATGATAACCAAGCTTTTTGATTTTTCAAATGAAGAAGAGAAATTAATTTCTGAAGTGTATGACAAGCTTTTTGCAATGTATGATATTTCTGTGATTGATATTGAAAACTCTCCTTATAACCAGTTCAAATCGGAGCAAGATGACCTGTCTCCGTTATTTATACCTAAGATTTGCTATTTTGTAACAGATAAGAATAAAGCCTATTCTTTTTATCTTTTTATTGTCAATAAAGGTGGAACCACTTTCAGAGGAGCACGTGCGGACAACCAACCTGATACCCTGCAGATTTGGGGATTAAAAAAAACGGACAACGATTTTGGATTCATTTCTGTCAATAAAAAAAGCCTCGCGGATAAAGTAGCTGGAATTTTCAGTCATTTTAACATTAATTTTAAAGATAATAAGGGTTTTAAAGATTTTTATGTGATCGGAAATGATCCATACAAAACCATGTTATTTTTAGACAACAGGAGAAAAGAAGTGATAAAATCATTTCCCGATGAAGATTTTAAACTTGTAGTTAAAAACAATATGATAAGTTTCGGTTTACCCAAGGAACTTACCGTTGAAAATGCTGAGATGGTTTCAAAATTTCTGGAAGAAATATAAAATCTGTAAAAATCACGTACTTTTACACTTCTAAATTAACAAATGCTGAAAATTTTCGCCCTCATCAAAAAATCTCTTAAAAATTCCTTCGACAATATCCGGAACGAACAGCTGAAGCATAATCTGCTTCAGGCCATTCCCTTTTGGATAGGATCTGTCATAACAGGCTTTTTTGCTGTCATGTACGCCCAGATATTTGCATGGGGTGAACATCTCATGAATTTTATTTTCGACTGGCATGCATGGATGATCTTTATTATTGCACCTGTTGGATTTGTACTTTCCTGGTGGCTGGTGAAAGAATTTGCTCCCAATGCCAAAGGAAGCGGGATTCCTCAGGTGATGGCGGCTGTAGAACTGGCCAATCCGAAAGAACATAGGAAAATCCGGAATCTTTTAAGTATTAAGATTATATTTTTCAAAATCCTTTCCTCCGTTATTCTTGTCATCGGAGGAGGCGCTGTAGGACGTGAAGGACCTACCATCCAGATTGCCGGCTCTGTTTTCAGAAAAGTGAATGAATATCTTCCCGAATGGTGGCCAAAGATTTCCAAAAAAAACATGATTATGACGGGAGCGGCAGCAGGACTTGCAGCAGCATTCAATACTCCGTTGGGAGGAATTGTTTTCGCTGTGGAAGAGCTGTCAAAAACCCATATCAATTACTTTAAAACAGCCTTATTTACAGCAGTAATCATTGCAGGTCTTACCGCTCAAACATTAGCGGGATCTTATTTATATTTAGGATATCCAAAAACCAATGACGTTTCGTTAATGGTGATGTTTCCGATCATGCTGGTGGCAGGTACCGCCGGTATTATGGCCAGCCAGCTAGCTGTTACCATGCTTAAAATCAATAGCTGGAAGAAGAAAAAACTAAAGACAGATAGGGCGAATGTAGTTTTCCTGATTATCTGTGCTTTAATTATTGCTTCAATCGCCTATTTCATCAACAGAGAAGTTCTGGGATCAGGAAAAGAAATTATGGAGCGTGTCCTTTTTACTAAAGATAAACATGAAGACTGGTATGTTCCCATTCTGAGAATGCTGGGGCCTGCCCTTTCCTTTACTTCCGGAGGTGCCGGCGGAATTTTTGCTCCGGCTCTTACTGCGGGAGCAAGTATAGGTTCTGTTATTTCAGGAATTATTCATTTAACACCCAACGAAACCAATGTGGTGATTCTGGGCGGAATGGTTGCTTTCCTTACCGGAATTACAAGAGCCCCGTTTACTTCAGCGATTATTGTGCTGGAAATGACAGACAGACATTCATTGATATTCCACCTTATGCTTGCCGGAATGGTATCCTCTATTGCTTCCATATTAGTAAGCAGACATTCTTTGTATGATGTTTTGAAGGTGAATTTTCTGACGGAAATCAGATCCAATGATGAAACTGAATCCAGAAATCCATAAAAAGATGAATAGACATTCTAAGGAATCGCTAACTATTTCTCCAATCCTCTTGCATATAAGAAATATATTTTCTACTTTTGCACCTCGAAATAATTAACAAATTTTTTAACATTATGAACAATTACGAAACTGTTTTCATTTTAACTCCCGTTCTATCTGAGGCACAGGTAGAGGAAGCAGTGAACAAGTATGTAGATCTAATCAAAGAAAAGAACTGCGAAATCGTTGCTAAAGAAAACTGGGGATTAAAAAAATTAGCTTACCCGATTCAATTGAAAAAGAATGGGTTCTATACTTTAATCGAATTTAAAGGAGAAGGTACTGTAGTTGCTGATTTAGAATTAGCATTTAAGCGTGACGAAAGAGTAATCCGTTACCTTACTACAAAACTTGACAAGCACGCTGTAGAGTACGCTGTAACAAGAAGAGCTAAAGTAAAAGCAGCTAAAGCTTAATTATTAACCCTATTTTTTAAAAAAGACAAGACATGGCAATAGATGAAATGGCTAAACAAGCCTCAGCAGGAGGAGAATCAGAAGTAAAATTCCTTACTCCGCTTGATATCAATACAAAATCTGAAAAGAAATATTGTAGATTCAAAAAATACGGAATTAAGCACGTTGATTACAAAGATGCTGATTTCTTATTACAATTTGTAAACGAGCAAGGTAAAATTTTACCAAGAAGATACACCGGAACTTCTTTAAAATACCAAAGAAAAGTTTCTGCTGCTATCAAAAGAGCAAGACACCTTGCTTTACTACCATACGTAGCTGACTTATTGAAATAAGACAAAAATAAATAAGAGAAGAGGTTTTTCCTCTTCTTTTGTTGCTGAATACATCATTAATTCTAACTTGATTTTAGATACAACCTAAAATCTAAAAAAGGACAACAACAATGGAAATTATCCTAAAAAAAGACGTAGAAAACTTAGGACTTGAGTTTGATACAGTAAATGTAAAGCCAGGTTATGCTAGAAACTTCTTAATTCCTCAAGGAATTGCTCTTTTAGCTACCCCTAAAAACAAAGCTGCTTTAGAAGCTACATTAGAAGCTAGAAAAGAAGAAGAAGCTAAATTAATCGCTGCTGCTAACGCTGTAGTTGAGCAATTGAAGAAAACTTCTATCACGATCCCTGCAAAAGTAGGTGCTGGTGACAAATTATTCGGATCTATCAACAATGCTGATTTATCTGCTGCTTTAGAAAAAGCTGGTGTTTCTGTAGAGAAAAAATACATCAAGATTCCTGGTAACACGATCAAGAGAACTGGTAAATTCGCAGCTCTTATCAGACTTCACAGAAATGTTGAATACAACTACGAGTTTGATATCGTATCTGATGCTCCAGTGGAAGCAGCTCCTAAAAAAGAAGAAGCTAAAACTGAAGAAGCTTAATAAGCAACTGAGAATTTCTCACAATACAAGACCACTTCAATTTATTGAGGTGGTTTTTTATTGAACTACCCCGTCTTTTTGCTTTGCAAAAATCCACCCCTTCAGAGAAGGGGAATGTAGGAAAGCTTAACTGCTATTACTCGTTACATAAGCTTTTCGCAACCTTACCTGTAAGAACAGGCAAGAAAGTTTATCCCGCACTATAAAACCCGTTACCTCGTAACACGCACCCCGTAACCCTCAAACCCTCAAACCCTCCAACTCACTACTTATCCCCTCTCAATTTATGCTGATACTCCGTAGGTGCCATTCCGATTACCTTTTTGAAGATATTACTGAAAGACGAGAGGCTGTTGTACCCTACCATCATGGCAATCTCATACATATTGTATTTCCCTTCCAGCATTAGTTCAAGGGAACGGGTAATTCGCAACGCTCTCAGAAAGCGAACGTAATTCATGCCCAGAATCTCTTTAAATTTCCTGGAAAGGGTTCTTGTACTCATTCCGAATTCTTTTGCCGTAGATTCAATCGTGAGGGGTTTCTCAAGGTTAGCATGAATATATCTTGCAATCTTCAGCAATGTTTCATCTTTTGGAAAAGGGTGTTGTATCGGAAATGCCAGATGTTTATGTTTCTTTTCCTGTAAAACTCCTTTAAGAGCTTTGAGAAAATAATATTTTGAGGTATCATTTTTTGTGATTTTTCCATCCCAGTCTTTAGTATAGAAAATCATCTCACGAAGGAGATTATTGACAGAGTAAATATTGATTTCATCAAAAAAGCCACTTTCATTTTCTTCTTTCTTAAAATAAAAGTTATACAAATCGACTTTGGGGCTGGTTGAAAAAATATAATGCGGTGTACCGGCAGGAATCCACATAAAGCATCTGGCAGGAAGATACCAGTGTTTCTGATCCGTAAAAGCATGCACAATACCGCCTTCTGCATAGACTAATTGTGCTGAACTGTGATAATGAATCTCTGTGGTAACATTTCCTGTGAGCACATGATAGATGTAAAATTCGGCATCATCTTCTTCTACCGCTTTAAAATGGCTGTCGTTCATACTCTAAAGGTAAGAAGAATTTTTAAATTGGCGTAAATGAGCAAATATTTTTCTGTTTTCACAAATAGGGTCTGTAGCTTCTCATCGTAACTTTGCTGCATCAAAATCATTTTAGCAAAAATCCTTTAATTAATTTATGAATATCATATTTAACGCATGCCGGTATATGTGCATTGCGTTGTGCTTATTATTGAGCAGTTTTTTACATTCACAGATGATCGATTACCAGCATCTCGGCTTACAGCAAGCTGTAGAGATTGGTTTGAAAAATAATAAAAACATACAGATCAGTCATCTGAAACAGGAAATGTCCGTGACCAAAGAGAAAGACCTCAAGATGGAGAAACTCCCGGATATTGAATTTCATACGAGCTATAATCAGGTAACCAACCTGTTCCAGCATCAGAATGGCGTATTTAATAAAGCGACCAAGTACGATGTGATTAATGGAATGTATGATTTTACATTATCCGCTTCCATTCCGGTGTACATGGGAGGAAAAATTAAAAATACAGAAAGGAAAGCGGCTATTGACACTGAAATTTCTGCTTTAAAAACCCATCTTGACGAAAGACAGCTTAAAATGTCCATCATTACGGCTTTTCTACAGATCCATCATTTAAAAGAGCAGCAGAGCCTTATTAATGATAAAATGAAGGAAGATTCCGTCAACATCAGGCAGGTAAAAGCATTGAAAGCTAATGGTGTTGTAACGGTCAATGAAGTCTTAAGAACTTCACTACAGCTATCCAACCATAAAATGAGCTGGACGGAACTGGATAACGATATTCAGATTGCAGAGCACAAACTGAAAACAATTCTTTCGCTTCCGGAAAATCAGGAAATGCACGTCAATACAGAAGATCTTATTTCAGACAATGCTGCTATTCCTTATGTTGATGAGCTTACAGAAACAGCTTTAAACAAAAATGAGTCTGTTGAAATCACCCATAAGAATCTTTCTCTTAAGGAACTGGATCAAAAGATTACCAAAGCCAATTATTTACCCAAAATTACCGCTGGCGGAGAATATTTCCTAAAGTATCCGAACATGATGTTTTTCCCCCCGGAACCTTATGCGTATCGTTTGGGAATGGTGGGGGTAAATCTTACCTATCCTATCGAAAATCTGTACAAAAATAAATACAGAATGCAGGAAGCACGGGAAAATATTGATCTTGCCAAACTTCAGATTGAAGAAAACGAGGAAAATGTAAGACACAATGTTTATGAGGCTTATAAAAAGTTTGAAGAGACAGACCAGAAGGTAAAAATTGCTGAAGAAGCGATTAATCAGGCTAAGAAAAACTACCGCATTGTAAAAACAAAATATGCCAATAAGCTAAGTCTCATCACTGAACTGATAGACGCAGACAATGCTTATCTGGAAGCTGAATCTAATCTTATTTCCGTTAAAATCAACAGACAACTTAAATACTACCAACTCCAATATACGATTGGGAACTTATAAAAACTATGGCACAGAAACAATTGACACAAAAGGAAAAAAGAATCAACAAGTCCATTACTTTACTGGCCTGGATTCTGATCATTAGCGGTATCACGGGAATGATAAGTTTTTATCTTTTTTCGAGAAAGAATGTGACAACGAATGATGCACAGATTGAGCAATATATCACGCCTGTATCCAGTAAGGTATCAGGTTTCATCAAAACGATACGGTTTAACGAAAATCAGTTTGTACATAAAGGCGACACTTTAATTGTCATCGACAACAGAGAGTTTGTCAATCAGGTACACATGGCTGAAGCGAATCTTCACGCTAATAGGGCAACCATCAGTACCATTGAAAGCGGTGTCAGCACCAAAGAAAGTGATACAAAGATTATTGATGCTAAAATTGCCTCTGCAAAAATTGATATCTGGAGAACGGAACAGGATTTTAAAAGATATAAAAACCTTTTGGCAGAAGATGCTGCTACCGAACAGGAATTTGAAAATGTAAAAGCTTCTTATGAACAATCAAAAGCCAATCTTTTAGCATTGGAACAGCAGAAAAATGCAGTAAAAGCCGGAGCGAACGAACAACAAACCAAAGTGGCTCCCGTAAAAAGCCAGATCCAGCAGAGTTCTGCCAATCTTAACAATGCGAAGCTTTATCTTTCTTATACTGTAATTATGGCTCCTTATGACGGATGGGTCGGAAAGAAGACCATTCAGGAAGGGCAATTGATTAAAGAAGGCCAGGCCTTGGTACAGATTGTCAGCAAAGAGAAATGGATCATTGCCAATTACAAAGAAACACAACTTGGACAGATTGATCAGAGCAAGGAAGTAATTATTACTGCGGATGCTTATCCCGATGTTGAGTTTAAAGGGAAAATTCTTTCCGTTTCTCCTGCATCAGGTTCTCAGTTTTCTTTGGTAAAACCGGATAATACCACCGGAAATTTTGTGAAAATAGAACAAAGATTTCCTGTAAAAATTATTCTGGATAATAACAAAAACAATGAAAAGCTGCTTTCCGGAATGAATGTTCTGGTGAGCGCGAAGAAGATTTAAGTTTGAAAGTGGGAGCATTTTAGGGTTATAGAGTATAAAAATATCATGTGTTATTACCATTTTCAAATTCTCTCATTTTCAAATTTTCAAATTAAATTATTTTTTTAGCGAAAAGGCAAACCGCAAAATAGCAAATCTGCCAATTTTTTCTTCGAGCATATTGGCCGTTTTACCTTTTACTTTTACACCCTTTTGCCCTTTGTCTTTTCGCATTTTTCATTCAGATTAAACAGCAGAAAAACGATTTTTTGCTTTTTATCCACCATAAAAATTATGCAACATAATACAGTTTATCATAAATGGGTACCACAATGGCTGAAACTGCCACTTCTTATACTGGCATTGTTTCCCCACCTGATGTTGTTGTCGCTTTTACATTCGAACAGCGCCTTCACATCTTCTTTTATGGATGTCGATTCAGATGACATCCAGTATTTAATGATTTTGATGTACGGGACATTTGTGGTTACCCTTTTAGTATTACAGAGGTTTATGGCCTATTTCAGCGTGAAATACTATGTTTTGCTGATGGCTTCCATTTCCGTGATTATTCTTTATGTTTTATCAGTCACCAATGATTATCATATTATACTGGTGATCCGGTTTTTGGAAGGAATTTTCGGGTTGCTGGAAGGTGCTATTTTCCTGCCTTTAATTATTGCAGAATTAAAAACAAAGCACGCCAAAGTCTTAGCATATCTTTTTATGTATACGATTATGCTGACCGGAGGAACTATTACGACTTCCCTGTTAAAATCAAGTATTGAAGATTATGATTTCCAACATATGGTTCTGATGATGGTCTACTTCCATGTGTTTGTACTGATCATCGGTATTGCTCTGTTCAACAGAAACCGTTTTTTTCCTAAAAAACCTTTGTATCAATTGGATATTACAAGCTGGTTTCTTCTTTGGGTATGCCTGCAGGCTGGCGGCTATGCCATTATTTATGGTAAAAGACTGATGTGGTTCGAGTCTGATACCATTATCATGTGTCTGTTTATATTTCTTCTTTCCGGAGGTTTATTTATGTTGAAACAAAGAAATTCCAAGAGACCGTTGTTCCATTTCGAAGTTTTCAGTTCCAAAAATGTCATTGCGGGAATGATCCTGTTTTTCATTTTTTATCTGATCCGTTCCGGGTTGAATAATGTCTACAGCATCATGGCTACCGTATGGAAATGGCCCTGGGATTATATTGTGAACATCCAGTACTGGAATGTGGCAGGAACTCTTTTGGGTATTTTGTTGTCAGGAATCTGTCTGGTTCGGGGAATTTCCTCAAGGTTTGTTTTCTTTACAGGATTTCTTTTACTGGCCATTGACTGTGCATGGTTTACCTATACTTTTTATCCTGACACTACCCTTTCTACCATCTGTCCGCCCTTATTTCTACAGGGAGCTGCTCAAGGATTATTGTTTACGCCGCTTGTTTTCTTTTTAATTTCAGGAACACCGGAAGAATATGTATCCAATGCTACCGCGCTGGGAACCACCACCCGTTTCTGGACAACCGCTATCGGTTATGCTTTGATGCAAAATCTGATGTTATTTTTAACATTAAAACATTCCGACAGTCTTAGCGCTAATCTCACAGATACGAATCCTGTCTTCTATAACCAGTGGAATCAAATCTTTGGAGCCAATATTTCCAAACTACAGGTTAACGATTCTTTATCCATGACAGCCGGTGCTTTTAAAGCTAAAATAACCGCTCAGTCTATTCTTCTTTCCAATATGGAAATTTTCACGGGTCTGTTCTGGCTGGCTCTTATTACTGCAATTGGGCTGCTGTTGTATCATCCTGTAAAAATTGCGGTACGAAATATCATGTAGAATTATTCTCCCCAAAAAGACCAGACTGTTCCGTTGAAAACTGCTAATTGCTTTTTCTGGGTATCATAAACCATCATACCGGCTGCAGGAGAAATAATATTGAGGTGAGGAGAAGCTACTTTCGGTAAAATCATGGCTTTATTACTGTCTTCAAGCACAAGAATTCCTGAAACGGAAGATGGTGCGCCTACGGAAACTTTTGCATCAGGCTGATCTGCCAGACTATCCTGCAGACTTGTATCCGCAGTACCTGTTGTATCTACGGAAAGATCTTTCCAAAGGTTATTCTGATACACTTTCACCTTCATATCCGAAGTATCAAAAACCAGAGTACCATTCACAGGATTCTGAATGCCCGAGGTATTAGTTACCCAGGGAAGAACAAGCCCGCGGTTCTCACTCCCGAATTCAATAGATGATGAAGCCGATTCTAAAACAGTTTTCCCTAAAGCAACCTGTGCATTCAAAATTCCGGAAGCCGCTATTGTAATGATTAAGACTATTTTTTTCATAACGATTCAGTTTTTGGTTAATCCGGGCAGGTTTGGGTATTGAAACATTTCCAGCCTGCAGCTGTTCCGTCAATATTAACCTGCAGACAATTTTGAGTCGTATTGTAAACCATCATTCCTTCTTTAAGATCTGCCTGTGGAATGGCTGCTACCTGAGCATCAGTAAGTCTGTTAAGAACAAAACCTTTATTTTTTGATTCCAGTACAGCCCACGCTCCTTTTCGTACACCCGGCCAGTTGTTTCCTCCTTTATCTGCCCTGCCTAATGAAGTAATTCCAAAATCCGGAGAAAGAACAGTTCCTGCTGTAACTGCAGGTTTATAACAAGGTACAGTCCCTTGAATCGTAACGGTTACCGTTGCCGTGTCACAATTTGACGGAGAAGCAGTCTGACAGATCTGATAGACTAAAGTATAATTACCTGGAGGCGTTCCCGGAGCTACCAGAATATGTCCATCCGTAGTATTCAATGAAATATTGGGATTTGAGGTGGATACCTGAGATAAGATAACATTGGAAAGGGTTGCCTGTGCTCCGCCATACGTTTCAAAGTCGTTACCCAGTACAATTCCCACAGAAGATCCTCCTGCAGCAATAGTATAGGTATCATCTACCGCCATTGGAGGAAAATCTCCATTAATGGCAGGACAAAATCCGGGATTAATGATCAGAGGCGCACTACAGCTGTTGGTAGAAGCGCAATCATAGGTAACATTCGTCAGAAAACTTGGATTACTGTTCATGAAAACCGTGCCTGGGTCAGAAACACCTGTTGTTCTTCTGAAATCAAGATTGGGCCCCACAGCCACATTTCCCACCTGAATAGGATTTTGCAACACTATATATCCTTTTTTTGTGGATGAAGAAGGTCCCTGAATGGCAGCATTTCCCCCTTGATACTGGTTCAGCGCCAGTTCTCCTTCATTATAAATAACAGCATCAGCAGGGGCATTATTCATATTTCCCGTAGAGGTAAAAAGTCCAAAATTAAAAATTTCGCTGCTGCTTCCGGACAAATTAATATCTCCCCCAACTGTAAAAATTCCAGTATTGATAATTTTACCGCCATTAATATTAAATCCGTTCTGAGAGATAATGGTTCCACAATTGACATATACACTCTGTTCGTTATTCCCGTAATTACCGCCAATAAATATCAATCCGCCTCCTTCATTCCGGAATAAAGTGGTAGCAGAGCTGCTCATATTCAGGTTTCCGTTAATATTCAGATTTCCAAAATTATCAATCTTATTGGTGGAATTATCCCCTAATTGCAAAACTCCCATTTCTATAAGTCCCTCATTGACAATTTCATTGATCTGTCCGTCTATGGTGAGATTTCCATTCCCTCCGCCTACTGCTATATTCCCGGTATCATAAACATGAACATTGAGATTGGCAACACTCGTTATGGTCTGATTAAAATTGAGTGTTCCATGCACTTCAAGGCTTACAGGTGCATTGGCCGCTCCGCTTATACTATTCTGAAACTGCAAGGTAACACCGGAAGCAATGCAAATCTTAGCATTTGTCCCGAACGTCGGATTATTGAATGTCATATCGGAAGTAAAGCAGACTGTTGTATTATCAGGAAAATGATAATTGGGATCGGTAGGGTTTTGAACACCGCAGCCTGTACATTGTGCGTAACTGAAATAATAAAAGAATACAGGGAATAAATAGAGTAATTTTCTCATCCTTACATTTTATATAAATAAAACTACAAAATTTTTATCACCAAATAATGATTTTTATAATATTTATCACTATATTAATTAAAAAATAATATAAGATGATTTTATTCAAATCAATATTTAAATATTATTAATAAATTTCCAACCTATACGATCCCGAAAATAAGAACGTTCAATATTATAAAAGTCACCGATGGAAATTGAGAGTATTCTACTGAAGCAAAGAGATTTTTTCAAAACACAGCAGACCAAAAGCCTTGCTTTCCAGAAAATGTATCTTGAAAAGCTTAAAAACCTTATTATTTTTCATGAAAACATGCTGTATGAGGCTATTAACAAGGATTTTGGAAAATCAAAATTTGACACTTTTACTACCGAATTGTCTTTTATTCTGAATGATATCAATTATTATCTTAAGAACCTAAAATCCCTTTCAAAGCCTAAAAAAGTCAGAACCAATCTTGTCAACCAATTGGGAAGCAGTAAAATTTACGCTGACCCGCTTGGCTGTGTACTCGTCATCGGAGCCTGGAATTATCCTTATCAGCTATCACTTTCTCCCATTATTGCAGCAATGGCTGCCGGAAACTGCTGTATTCTGAAGCCTAGTGAAATAGCAGAGAATACAATGAAAGCAATGGCAGCAATCATCAATGAAAACTTTCCGCCTGAATATCTGTATGTGTATGAAGGTGGTATTGATGAAACCACAGCTCTTTTAAAACTAAGGTTTGATAAAATATTCTTTACCGGAAGCACGAAAGTCGGAAAGATTGTGTACAAGGCAGCTGCAGAGCATCTAACTCCTGTAACCCTGGAACTGGGTGGAAAATCTCCGGCTATTGTTACAAAAAATGCCAATCTCGAAATGGCTGCCAAAAGAATTGTGTGGGGAAAATTCCTCAATGCCGGACAAACGTGTGTAGCTCCCGATTACCTCCTGGTGGAAGAAACCATTCAGGAGCAGTTTCTGGAAATGCTCAGAAAATATATTAAAGAATTCAAATACGATCATGGCTCTGAACAATATACAAGAATTATCAACCAAAGGAATTTTCAGCGCCTTATACATCTTATCAATAAAGAAAAAATCTATTCAGGAGGAAATTTTGATGAAGAAAAACTCTATATAGAACCCACTATTCTGAATCATATAGACTGGAATGATGACATTATGCAGGAAGAAATTTTCGGACCGCTCCTGCCTGTCATCAGTTTTCAAAATTACAATGCAGCTCTTAATTCTGTTTTAGAACTTGAAAAACCGCTGGCCGCTTATCTTTTTACCAATGATTCGGAAGAAAAAGAAAACTTCACCCGTAAATTGTCATTCGGAGGAGGCTGTATCAATGATACCGTGATGCATTTAAGCAATGATCATCTTCCTTTTGGAGGAGTGGGCAATTCAGGGATTGGGAATTATCATGGAAAATATGGTTTCGAAACCTTTTCACACCCAAAAGCAGTTCTTGAAAAAGCAAGCTGGGGAGAACCGAATATCAAATATCCGCCTTATTCAGAGAAAAAATTAAGCTGGATAAAGAAATTAACGTAATTAATCCCAAAATGGAGAATTTTAAAAATAATATTGTACTTTTATTTCTGTTAATCAACAAAATAAAAACATTATGAAAAATTTCAAAAAATTATCCCGTGAAAAATTGAGATCAATTTCAGGTGGAAAATCATGCGCATCTTCTTGCTCCGATGGATCTATGGTATATGTTAGTTCATGCAGTTCTTGCATTAGTTATTCCGGAGGTGCGGCATGTTATGATGCTAATGGAAGAGGAGCAATACATGTAGAATTATGTGAAAGCAATTAAAAAACACCCCCTTTCAAAATTTGAAAGGGGGTTAATATTTTAACTAGGTTTCCATTTTTCTAAGAATTCTTTTACTTTTTCCAAGCTATACCCTTTTCCTTCTTCTAAAACATCGCTTTGCTGAATATGAACTTTTTTCCCATTTTTATCTAAAATAATAAAGAATGGATAAAATTGCTGCTCTTTTACATTGATATACTTCCCGAAAACTGTCTCATTCTTATTCTCAGGAGAATAATTCAAATGATAATATTCGTAGTTTTTATCTACTAATTCCTTCAGTTCAGGAGTAGTCTGTACGTAATTATTAAAACGAAGACACCAGATACACCAGTTTCCACCAGCCTGGATCATCACATTCTTTCCTTCTTTCTTAGCTTGAGCAACCAGTTTATTAATATCAGCCTGAGCATCTGCTTTTGGGTCATAAGGTTTAGGAAGCTTAGCCTTTTCTTCAGCTGCCTTTTTCTGAGCCTCTAATTTTGCCTGTTCTGCAGGCACTATAAGAGCTGTTTTTTGTTTTCCGTTATCAGGCGAATTCTTTACTTCTTGTGAAAAAGCAAAAGCACTTAATCCCAGAGAAGCGAATATTATCAATTTTTTCATAATATAAAAGTAAAAAAATAACATATATCCCTCAGCAAAAATAGAACCATAATTTTATTATCACTAAATTTGCGTGTTTTATGAATTTTCTAATCAAAATATTATTCCTGATCTCAAAGCTTCCGCTGAAAATACTCTATGTTTTTTCGGATGTTATCTTCTTCCTGAATTATTATATTGTGGGATACAGAAAAGAGGTTATTACTCAAAACCTTAGAAACTCTTTTCCGGATAAATCTGAAGAAGAAATTAAAAAGATCCGAAAGAAATTCTACCTTAACTTTTCAGATTATCTGGTAGAAACGATTAAATCTTTCAGCATTTCTGAAACAGAATCCAGAGTGAGAATGCAGCACATCAATCAGCATTTATTTCACGAAGCTAAAGAAGAAGGTAAAAATATTATTCTTTTGGCAGGCCACGTTTTCAATTGGGAATGGATCAATGCACTGGCAAGAATTATTCCTCAGGCGCACTGCCACCCGGTTTACAGAAAAGTAAACAGTGATTTTTGGGAGAATCAGATGAAGAAAGTCCGGAACAAATTTGGAAACGAAGCATTGGAAGCCAATGAGGTTATTCTGAATATTTTCAGATCTAAAAACAACGGTGACTCAGCGTATATGTTTGTCGCTGACCAAACGCCTCACCATGCTCATGTCACTTACGGATTAGAATTTCTAAATCAACGTACTCCTGCTTTTATAGGCTATGACAGGCTTGCCACAAGAATGGACCTTGTGTTCATCTATTGTGAAATGAAAAAGGTAAAACGGGGTTATTATCAGGTTAATTATCACAGAATATATCCGGATGGTGAAAAGTTTACAGAAAATGAGGTCGTGAGAAAATTTCATAAATTATTGGAAAACACTTTACACAAATATCCTGACAACTACCTTTGGTCACATAGAAAATGGAAATATCAGGACTCTATCAAAAACTTTGATTCCGAAAAAAAATAGGTTGACATGCAGAAAAAACTGGCAGTTGCCATCTTAAACTGGAACGGCAGAAACTGGCTTGAGAAATTTCTTCCGGGTGTAGTTCAATTTTCTCAGAATGCGGACATCTATGTGATAGACAATCTTTCTACGGATGATTCTGTTGAGTTTCTACAAAAGAATTTTCCCACAGTACATATTATTAAAAATGATAAGAACTATGGGTTTGCAGGCGGCTATAATGAAGGACTGAAATCCATCAGACATGAATATTACTGTCTTCTCAATTCCGACGTAGAAGTTACTGAAAACTGGACAGAACCTGTGTTGGAATTGTTAGAAAACAATCCAGCTATATCCGCAGTACAGCCCAAAATTTTATCTTTTCATAACAGAAGTTATTTCGAATTTGCCGGAGCTGCCGGCGGATTGATAGATAATCTTGGGTATCCGTACTGTAGAGGAAGGGTTTTTGATGATCTGGAAGAAGATAAAGGCCAGTATAATGATGAAACAGAGATCTTCTGGGCATCAGGATGCTGTTTTTTTATCCGTTCAAAAGATTTTTGGGAGCAGAATGGTTTTGATGCCAGATTTTTTGCCCATCAGGAAGAAATTGATCTTTGCTGGAGGCTTATTAATTCAGGAAAAAAGATTTATTATACAGGAAACTCCAAAGTTTATCATGTAGGTGGTGGAACACTCAACAAGCAGAGTGCGCAGAAAACTTATTTAAACATGAGAAACAATCTTTCTATGCTGCTTAAAAATCTTCCCTTTTCACAGGTAATCTGGGTGATTTTTTTCAGATTATGTTTAGATGGTATTGCCGGAGTATATTTTGGAGTTAAGTATGACATTTCCCATCTGTGGGCTGTATTGAGAGCTCACTTTGCGTTTTATAGTCACATTCCGGGAACTTGGAAACTTCGTCAAAGCCATCAGAAGAAGGATTTTTATCAATCAAAATGGCTGATTTTTAAGCATTTTTTAGGTGGCAGATGAGAGGTTATAGGTTGCAGGTAATAGGTAACAGGGATTAGGGATTGATTGAAAATTACGACTTTCTTACCTATCGTGAACTAAGAATTTATTAGAGTAAAAATTTATAACTTTAATTAATCTTAAGTTCAAAACCTTAAACCAGAGAACCAACAACAAAAAATAACCCATAACCCCGCAATAAATTATAATTTTAAGACAATGGATTTCTGTGCAATAGATTTTGAAACGGCAACACACGAGAAAAGTTCAGCGTGTGAGATGGGGATTTGTATCGTACAGGATTCTAAAATTGTAGAAACAAAGACCTGGCTGATCAAACCGCCGAGTTTTCCCTATTTCAGTAAATTTAACATTGCAGTGCATGGAATTCAGCCGGAGGATGTAAAAGATGCCCCTACCTTTGATGAAATATGGTATGAAGCTCAGGATATGATGTACGGAAGTCTTATGATTGCTCATAATGCAGGCTTTGACGCCTCTGTTTTAAGGGGATGCCTGCAGCATTACGGAATGTTTACTCCCAACTTGAACTATCTTTGCAGTATTCAGCTTGCCAAGAAATCATGGAATTATCTTCCTAAATATGGACTGAAGCCATTAGCAGAATATCATCAAATTGATTTTACCCATCACAGAGCAGGAGCTGATGCGGAGGTATGTGCCAAAATATCTTTACTGGCATTTGAAAAACTCTTCCTCACCAGTAATGATGAAGTAAATGAGTATATGAAAGCAAAAATTAAAAAGCTTTAGTCATCCTACAAACAATAGAACCCGGGTTCTTTGTAAAAACCTGTACTTGGTACAGAAGATCTGTTATTAATTACTCAACACTTCAGACAACAGATTGAATTTTGGAATATCAATTTCAAAAGTTTCCTGTGTCTCCATGTTTTTAACCAGGTATTTTCCGCTCATATTCCCTACTCCGGAACGAAGCATCACATTGGAAAAATAAGCAAAATTTTCATTGGTTCCTATCTCGGGAGTCAATCCGATCACCCCGTCGCCTATAATTTCTGTGTACCCGAATCCGACATCAAAAATCAACCATTTTCTTTTCAATACTTTGATAGGAAAGCTTCCGTCATTTTCTATCGTGATATTATATTTAAAAACGTAACGGTTTTCGGATGGATAACTGTTTTTACTATCATATTCAGGGATTACTGAAACTTTGATATTGGAAGTCATTTTTGAAAACATCATTGTAGTATTTTCTTAATAAATACAAAAATCTCGCCTTTTTTAAGGCGAGATCATATATTATGTTATAATTTTATTAAAAACTATAATCCAAGGCCTTTTCTTTCGTCACCTCCCATTAAAATTTCAACAGGGTTGTCGATACCTTCTTTTACCGCTACAAGGAATCCTACAGATTCTTTACCATCGATAATTCTGTGGTCATAAGACATGGCTACATACATCATTGGTCTGATTACTACCTGTCCGTCAACAGCAACCGGTCTCTGGATGATGTTATGCATTCCTAAGATTGCAGATTGAGGAGGGTTGATGATTGGTGTAGACATCATAGATCCGAAAGTACCACCGTTTGTAATGGTGAAAGTACCACCAGTCATTTCATCAACTGTAATTTTACCATCTCTTACTTTAGTAGCAAGATCTTTGATGTTTGCTTCAACAGCGCTGAAAGACATGTTTTCTGCATTTCTCAATACAGGAACCATTAATCCTTTAGGACCTGAAACCGCAATTGAGATATCGCAGAAATCATAGTTTACTTTGAAATCACCATCGATAGATGCGTTTACATCAGGATACATTTGTAATGCTCTTGTAACAGCCTTTGTGAAGAAAGACATGAAACCAAGTCCAACTCCATGTTTCTGAGCAAATTCTTCTTTATATAGTTTTCTCAATCTGAAGATTTCAGACATGTCAACTTCGTTGAAAGTAGTTAACATCGCTGTTTCATTCTTCACAGAAACTAATCTCTGAGCGATTTTTCTTCTTAAAACTGAAAGTTTAGTAGTTGTAGTAGATCTTGAACCTGTTGCAGTAAGAGGGCTTCCTCCTAATGCAGGCACTGCTGCTAATTCAGCATCAGTTTTAGTAATTCTTCCGTCTCTTCCTGTTCCTGAAACCTGAGCAGCATCCATTCCTTTTTCGTCAAGGATTTTCTTAGCAGCCGGAGATGGAGCTCCTGTTGCATAAGTTTGTGGCGCAGCTACCGGAGCAGCAGGTTTTGGAGCTTCCTGTTTAGCAGGTTCAGCAGCTTTCGGAGCCTCTTCCTGTTTTGGAGCCTCAGCAGCAGGTGCAGCACCTTCCGGCTTTTTAGCATCCATATCAATTAAACAAACTACCTGACCTACTTGTACCACATCACCTTCTTCTGCTTTTAAAGTGATAACACCACTTTGTTCTGCAGGCAATTCAAGAGTTGCTTTATCTGAATCCACTTCGGCGATAGGTTGATCTTTTTCTACATAATCACCATCTTTTACAAGCCAAGTTGCAATTTCAACTTCTGTAATTGATTCGCCCGGTGAAGGAACTTTCATTTCTAAAACTGACATATCGAGTATTTTTTATTTTTTAATTGATTATTATTTAAATTAAGCTGTAACGGGTCTTTTTGCAGGAGCATCATCTCTGTCGAAAACTCTGTTGATCACTGCATTCTGGTTTTTCTCAAACATTTTGTGGCTACCTGGAGCCGGAGCACCGCTTGGTACCGGAGCAACTACCTGGATTCCTGTATCTCTGAAGTTTCTCAGGATATAAGACCATGCCCCCATGTTTTCAGGTTCTTCCTGAGCCCACACCAGTTGTTTTCTGTTTTCATATTTGTTGAAGATCGCTTCAATAGCATCTGTCTGAAGCGGATATAACTGCTCGAATCTTACCAAAGCAATGTTTTCACAGTTCAGTTCTTCTTTCTTCGCCAATAATTCGAAGTACAGTTTACCTGAACAAAGAACTAATTTCTCTACTTTTTTAGGTTCTGCAGCAGGATCGTCTAATACCGGCTGGAATGCACCGTTTGCAAAATCTTCAAGCGGAGAAACCACTTTAGGGTGTCTCAACAGAGATTTAGGGCTCATTACGATCAATGGTTTTCTGAACGCCCATTTCAACTGTCTTCTCAATAAGTGGAAATAGTTGGCAGGTGAAGTAATATTGGCTACTACCATGTTTTCATTAGCACAAAGGGTAAGGAATCTCTCCAATCTTGCTGAAGAGTGCTCTGCTCCCTGTCCTTCTGAACCGTGAGGCAATAACATCACCAATCCGTCCTGGATTTTCCATTTTTCTTCTGCAGCTGCTAAATACTGGTCAACAATAATCTGAGCACCGTTCACGAAATCTCCGAACTGAGCTTCCCAGATGGTTAATGTATTTGGAGAAGCCATTGCATATCCGTAGTCGAAACCAAGTACACCATATTCTGAAAGGTGAGAGTTGAATACATCAAATCTGTTTTCAGAAACGTGTCTTAACGGGATGTATTCTTCTTCTGTATCTTCTGTTTTTACTACAGCATGTCTGTGAGAGAATGTACCTCTTTCCACATCTTCTCCGGAGATTCTTACATTGTGACCTTCTACAAGAAGTGTTGCATAGGCTAACCACTCTCCTAACGCCCAGTCTAATGAGTTGGCCTCAATAGCTTTGATACGGTTTTCAAAAAGTCTTGTAATTTTATTGATGAACTTTTTGTCTGCCGGAAGTGTAGACATTTTAAGCGCCAGTTCTTTCAGTTTCGCCAGATCATATTTTGTGTCTACCGGTGACTGAACTGCTCCTCTCTTACCAATTGGATAATTTACCCAATCTTCAGCCATGAACACATCCATAACGTTTTTCTCAATCTCTTTAGAAGCATCAAAATCTTTATCTAAAAGAGCCTTAAATTCCGTTTCCATTTTAGCGATTACATCGTTTGAAGTAATGCTGTCCTTAAGCAATTTATCTTTATAAATTTCTCTTGGATTCGGGTGTTTTGAAATGGTTTTATAGAGGTTAGGCTGAGTAAATCTTGGCTCATCTCCTTCGTTGTGACCGTATTTTCTGTATCCTAAAAGGTCGATATAAACGTCTTTACCGAATTTCGCTCTGAAATCAGCAGCAAAATGGATGGCATGAACAACCGCTTCAGCATCGTCAGCGTTTACGTGCATTACAGGAGATTCTGTAACTTTCGCAATGTCTGTACAGTATGTTGAAGATCTTGCGTCCATATAGTTGGTTGTAAATGAAACCTGGTTATTGACAACGATATGAACAGTACCTCCTGTTCTGTATCCTTCCAGCGTCATCATCTGAGCAACCTCGTAAGCAATTCCCTGTCCTGCAATAGCTCCGTCACCGTGGATGATGATTGGCAATACTTTAGAATAATCTTTGTATTTGTCATCTACTTTTGCACGGCAGATACCTTCTACAAGGGCAGCAACCGTTTCAAGGTGAGACGGGTTCGGAGTAAGGTTGATAGACACTTCTTCTCCGGAAGCTGTTTTGATCTTTTTAGATGATCCCAAGTGATATTTAACGTCACCTGAGAATACATCTTCTTCAAATTCTTTTCCTTCAAATTCTGAGAAAATCTGCTTGTAAGATTTTCCGAAAATGTTGGTAAGAACATTCAGTCTACCTCTGTGAGCCATTCCTAATACTACTTCATCTACTCCTAACTGAGAAGATCTTGAGATCAGCTGATCTAAAGCAGGGATTAATGTTTCACCTCCTTCTAATGAGAATCTTTTTTGTCCTACAAATTTTGTGTGAAGATAGTTTTCAAAAGCTACCGCCTGATTTAATTTTAATAAGATTTCTGTTTTTTCGTTGGCAGAAAGACTTGGGTGGTTTTCATTTACCTGAAGCCATCTTTTGATGAAATCTTTTTCCTCAACGTTGTTGATGTGCATGTATTCTACTCCGATAGAATCACAGTAGATGTTTTCAAGGTGCTTGATAAGGTCTGCCAGCGTAGCAGGCTCTTTCATTCCGGTTTCAACCGCACAGTTGAATTTTGTATTTAAATCTTCTTTAGAAAGACCGAAGTTTTCGATGTCTAAAGTAGGGGTATAATGTCTTCTTTCTCTAACCGGGTTAGTCTTTGTAAAAAGGTGTCCTCTCGTTCTGTAAGCCTCAATAAGGTTTACTACTTTAAATTCTTTCTTGATATGCTCAGGAACTTCTCCGTTGGATACTGCCTGAGAAATCTGTTGCTGAACTGCCGGGGCAGCATTGGCTGAAGCCTGAATAAATTGAGTGTTATCGTCATCTCCGTAGTTCTCCAAAGCAAAATCGAAGCCTTGAAAGAAAGCTTTCCATGATGGTTCAAGAGAGTCCGGGAATTTTAAGTACTGTTGGTATAAATCCTCAATTAATTGAGAATGAGCTGCGTTTAGGAATGAAAATCTGTCCATTATTACAGTTTATCTATTTATTAAAATTTATTTGTAGAATTAATCTTCAAATTTAATAAAAAAAACCGAGTTAGAACAGTCTGAAACCGTTAAAAAAACTTAAGAAAAAATAAATTAAAAAAAAATCACTTATACACTGATAATGAGAGCTTAACATTCACCTCCTGACCTTCCATAGGACGTTCAATAAAGGTCTGACGGATATCTCCGAAGCGCATCTCGTCTTTTTTGGCTTTCTGAATGAGCTGCTGAATGGCCCGAATTCGCCCCTCGTAGCTCCCTTTGTAGTAAATTACATAATTTTGAGA
The DNA here is from genome assembly GCF_003182335.1 of Chryseobacterium sp. AG844. NCBI lineage: Bacteria > Pseudomonadati > Bacteroidota > Flavobacteriia > Flavobacteriales > Weeksellaceae > Chryseobacterium > Chryseobacterium sp. AG844. The sequence continues at coordinate 113,146 of NZ_QGTV01000012.1, forward strand.
CGGATTTACGGACCTGAAATTGAAATTATTATCAGACACTCCGATTTTCTTGGAAAGTGGAATTCCGAGGAAATAAGAAACCTCTTTGTCTTTGTAATTATCGGCGTCAGTAATCAGGATCGGGTACCCGAATTCATCGTCTCTTTTCCCGAGATCCATCGTCACAAAATTATAGACTTTATTATAATTCATGACAATATTTTTGTAAAGAGCATCTTTCTTGTTTGAAGTACTTACATTAATTCCCAACAAAAGTTTGTCTTCTTCATTTTCCACCATAAGACTATCATATTTGATAGCCGCCATCTGGTTATCTTTTTCTACTTTATTTCCTAAAGAATTTTTAAGATTCACCATACTTTTGTTGATATTTTCAGCAAAACGGTCTTCAGTCCAGAAGTTTTGCACTCTTCTCCAGACCGCTAATTTGGGGGTGTGAACATACCAGATAATTTTTGTTTTTTCTGCAGAAACTGGTTTGAATTTAACATCAACCAATGTCGGATTTTCGTTTTTATCTTCAAAAAGCTGGTATTTCAACGTTTTATTGAGGTTCTCATATCTGATGAACATTTCTCCATCAGTATCCTTTTTAGGATCCGCATAGCTGATGGCACTTCCCTGTCCTTCGTAAGGCGTATAATAATCAATATCTATGGATGGTGAGCTGGTAAAAAAGTTATTCCATCTTGTAAAATTCTGAAGATTATTAAACTGGGAAAAAACCTTATCTACAGGATAATCGATCTCTTTTTCAATCGTAAAGTTTTTACTTTCGTCCACAAAATAGTACATGGAAGCAGCATAAGCTCCCCCCAAAAGGATAATAATTACAGCTAAGATTTTAAAAATACGCATCGCACAAAAATAATACAAATATAAAGAGTGACCAATATGCTGACCACTCTGATTATATGTTTAACAATAATTAACCTTGTTATAGGCTGGAAGCAGGGTGAGGGAAGCTGGAAGTCACTATTGTGCAGATCATTACTATTTTTTTTGATTAAAACATCCGAACTTACCCAATAAACCTGAATTTACATGATTAGACTTCTAGTTGTACTCCGTTCATTAATAACTTCCATCTTCCAGCACCCAGCTTACTTTCTTTTTTGTTAATCTATTCTTTATTTTTCTCACAAATCTCCTTCCAGATTTTCACTAAATCTTCTGCATATCTTCCCATTATTGGAATTGCTTTGTGATCCTTAATATCATAATATTTTTCAGGAAACTTATATGTTCTTACTTGAGCTATTTGCTCTTCAGTTAAATTATAAGGCAAATCAAAATTGACAGATTGATCAAAGTCTATTTTAGAAGGTGTATATTGGTCAAGTTGGTATATCTGTTCTGCTTTAGGCTTCACTGGGGTTGCCCATCTTCCTTCAGCTGTTTTGTATAAAGGAAAAAACTGATATTTCAAATGAATTAAATCACCACAGTATTCCCCTACAAAAATCAATACATGATCATAGTTTCTAAAATCAAATTCATACTTGCTGTTGTGGTCATAAGATGTAAAAATAATTGTTGAAGAGGGATAATGTTCAGAAAACTCCTGTTCAATTTTATATTCAGCTTTATATTCGCTGTCCATCATGTCACCACAATATTGCGATGTGTCTACAGAAGTAACATTTATTTTTTTCCCCACGAAAATATATAACTTTGATGGGGTTTTCTGATCACATTCTTTATTAGGAATACATGGTGCCCGTTTTAAAAGGACCTGAATATTATCCCTTATTATATCCGCAACTTTATATTTTTGGGTGACATGCTTCTCTTTAGAAAAATACAGCGTATCTGAAACTTTTGCTGTTATGACATAATTCCCCACAGAATCAGGTATTGTGAAAAGATTTTTATTATTAGCTAGGGCATCATACCCTTTCCAATCTTTATTTTCAAATGCTTTGTCTCTAAACTTTCTTATTGTATCATTTACGCTAATTGCTATAAGATTATTTAAAGAATCTCTGGCTATTCCTCGGACGGTAACTGTTTGTGATGGATAACATTCAGCCATTAAAACTGTTAAAATTAGGAGTGTCTTAAAAAGAATTTGTTCATATTTCATCTGGAATAGCTTTCTTTTTTTAAATTGTGTTTTTATGTGTTGATAAGAACCAGAATTATCAAATTGAATTGTATTTCTTTACAATAAAAAGAGTGAACAATATGCTGATCACTCTGATTATATGTTTAACAATAATTAACCTTGTTATAGGCTGGAAGCGGGAAGTTATTATTTGACAGATATTGCTACCCGATTTTTGATTGAAAAATTCTTCAAACAAATAAAATAGGTCAGGATTTCTGTGAAAAACTAACATTTCTATTCCGACATTCATAATTTCCAGCTTCCATCTTCTTACTTCCATTCTCCTATCCAATATGTGTTCCCGGGGCAATGACAGCGCCTTTCTTTACTACCACAATCCCATCCTGAACAGAATAGGTTCCATAATCACCGTCCGGAATATGTTTTCCACCGATAATCTTCACATTGTCCCCAATATAACAGTTTTTATCCAGGATTGCTTTTTCTATATAGCAGTATTTTCCGATTCCCATATTGGGACGTCCTCCTCTGTCATTGATGACGATTTCTGTCGTATTCTGGTAGAAATCAGCTCCCATAACGTAGGAGTTTACGATGGTACTTCCTTTGTCAATTCTGGTTCTGTTTCCAATCACCGAATTTTCAATTTTATCTGCCATGATGATACATCCATCTCCAAAAACAGCTTTGCTTACATAGGAACCATTGATTTTTGACGGCGGAAGCATCCTTGCTCTGGTGTAGATCGGAGATGAAGAAAAAAGATTAAACTGCGGCAGATCAAGGCAGAGGTCAAGATTGGCTTCGTAGAAAGATTCAATCGTTCCGATATCCGTCCAGTAGCCTTCATACTGATAGCTTAATGTCTTATATTTTCCAATGGAACTTGGAATAATATCTTTTCCGAAATCATCACCTGCTCCTTCATCAAACATCTTTTTAAGAATATTCTTTGTGAAAATATAGATTCCCATGGAAGCCAGAAACTCTTTTCCGGTGCGCTTATTTTCTTCTGAAACTTCGGATTTCATACCTGCCAGCATATCAAAATCCGGTTTTTCATGGAAAGAAGTGATATTTCCTTCGTCATCGGATTTTAAGATTCCAAAACCGGTGGCATCTTTTGCATTGACCGGAATGGTAGCGATGGTAAGATCTCCCCCGTTTTCAATATGGAAATCCAGCATTTCCCTGAAATCCATCTGATACAACTGGTCTCCTGAAAGAATCAGGATATAGTCGTAATCATATTTTTCAAGATGCTTCATCGACTGGCGTACAGCATCTGCAGTTCCCTGATACCAGCTGTCATTTTCCACATTCTGCTCGGCTGCCAGAATATCGACAAAGCCTTTGCTGAAGATGTCAAAGTGATAAGAATTTTTAATATGTGAATTGAGAGAAGCAGAATTAAACTGCGTTAACACCAGAATTTTATTCAATCCCGAGTTCAGACAGTTTGAGATAGGAATATCTACCAGTCTGTATTTTCCTGCAATAGGAACAGCCGGTTTAGATCTCGTATACGTTAACGGGAATAATCTTGTTCCTCTGCCTCCTCCTAAAACAATAGAGATTACATTTCGATTCATAAATATCTTGCGTTTTATTTTATTAAGTTTACTGTTCTGTTTTTAGTGTTTACTGCTACTTTAAAGCATTCTTTGTTTTCATATTGGAGTTCGTTTTTATAAACAGTCACCCGAAACTCATCTTTATCATTCAATACTAAAACCTCTTTGTCCAGGTTATAGATCTCAATATTATATTTTTTAAGTTCATTGCTGAAGAACGGATTTGTAATAAGTACATCCATCACATCAGCACTCTTCATTACAAAGCCGTCGACATCTTTACGATACTTTTCTCTCCAGTCTTTCCCATATTTTCTTTCTATGGCATTATAAGTCCTTTTATTAAGAGCATCTATTCTCTTCATCTCGTCAGGCTCTACCAGACAACCAGCTACAGAGTAATGCTTTATTTTCCATTTTTCGGAAATAGCAGCCATCGCTTCATACCTTTCCGTTGCCGGAAGACCGTAGCCATAGATCCAATAATAACCTCCATGATAGCTTCCTCTGTCTTCTTTACATGAAAACAGCATAAACATTATCACAGAAAGAAATCCGAAAATCTTCACTCTATCAGCTATTATATAAAGCTATGTATTTTTCTGCAGATTTCTCCCATGCAAAATCAAAATTCATATTGGCATGGATAAGATCTCCCATAACCCCTTTTTGATTATAAATCGCCAATGCCCTGTTCATGGCATGTACAACATCATCTACACCCGGATAAGTAAAGTTCAGTCCTGCTCCACCGGTTGAAATATCTTCCACCGTATCTCTGAGCCCTCCTGTATATCTTACCACAGGAACGGTGCCGTATCTCATGGAATACATCTGGTTCAGTCCGCATGGCTCTACTCTTGAAGGCATCAGAAGAAAATCTGCCGAGGCATATATCTTATGGGAAAGATGCTCTTTATATCCGAGATCCAATGCAAAATTGGTGTACGTATAATCGTATTCTTTCAGTTTATTTTCTATATAGGTGTTCCCTGATCCGAGAATCATAATATTTAAAGCGCCATAACTCTGCTTAATGCTTCTCCATACAACATCCGGCAGCAGATCTGCTCCTTTCTCTGTTGCGAATCTTCCGATAAAGGCGAATAAAGGAAGTTCAGGTTTTAATCCATATTCTTTACAGAGATTTTCTTTATTTTTTTTCTTTTGAGCGACTGCATTTGTGCTGTTAAAATTAAAATCAAGCATCGGATCGGTTTCAGGATTCCAGACTTCTGTGTCAATACCGTTGATGATTCCATATGCCTTTCCAAATTCCTGACGAACGAGGCTTTCCAGTCCGCGGAAGCTGATAAAGAGTTCTTCAAGATATCCTTCCGAAACAGTGGTAAAAGCATCAGCACATTTGATCATGCTGGCCAGAGGATTCATCAGTCCGTTCCAATCCATCAGTCCCCATTTGTACCCATCAAAAGAAGGCATATACTGTGCCATACTCCAGCTCATCATGCCCTGATATTCGCCATTATGAATAGTTCCTATTGTTTTTACTCCTTTTAAGAATTCAAATTCATAGCAGTTTTCTACCATAAAAGGAACGAGACCGGTATGATAATCATGGCAATGAAGTACATCAGGACGGATTTTCATCGCAGAAAGCCAATGCAAAACGCCATGCTGGAAAGCCAGAAACTGGAAGCTTTCATCCTGGTACCCATAAGGGTTGTCCCTGTCCAATAATCCCGGAATTCTTACCATATACAGCTCAAATCCCAGAATATTGGTCTTCTCTTTCAATACCTGAACCTGCAGCATATTGGCTGCCTGATGAATAAATCCGTCAAAAACCAGATCAAATTCATGATCATATACAAAGGATTTGTTGTACCAAGGCATTACCACCCTGGCTTCTACTCCTGCTATTTTATTCTGATATTTTGGTAACGCTCCCACCACATCTGCCAGACCGCCTACTTTTGCGACAGGATAACATTCTGTACTTAAATGATAAATAACCATTCTTTATCTCTTATGTTTAATTCTGTGTAATTTATATTTTTTATCTTTTTTCTGACGTAAAACTATTCCGGCCAACGGCGGCAGCTTCACGGTCATTGTTTTTGGATAATTTCTCCATTCTTCATACTTCTCTCCCAGGATTTCAGGTTCTACTCCGCTTCCACTGTACTTTTCATCATCTGAATTCAAAACAACCTCCCAGTGGGTGCCAGCAGGAATCCCTATTTTATAATCCAATACATTCGGTGCCAGGTTTAAAGCTACCATCAGGACATCATCTTTCTTTTTTCCTTTTCTGAGATATACATATACTGAGTTTTCCAAATCATCTGCTTCCACCCATTCAAAACCATTTCTATCAAACTGATTTTCATAAAAGGCAGTTTCTGACCGGTACAAATGGTTCAGTTCCTTCACCATTTCCTGCATCCCTTTATGAACAGGGTATTTCAGCAAATGCCAATCGAGGCTTCTTGTAAAATTCCATTCACTGGTCTGCCCGAATTCATCGCCCATAAAAAGCAGCTTGGCTCCGGGATGGGTATACATATAAACATATAAGGTACGGAGATTGGCAAATTTCTGCCATTCATCCCCTTTCATTTTATAAATAAGACTTGCTTTTCCGTGTACGACTTCATCGTGTGACAAAGGCATCATATAATTTTCATTATACATATACATGGAAGCGAAGGTCAGTTTATGATGATGAAATTTACGGTTAATAAAATCTTCTTTGAAATAATCCAGCGTATCATGCATCCATCCCATCATCCATTTCATCCCGAATCCTACACCGCCGTCATGAACAGGTTTTGTAAGCATGGGAAAATCTGAACTTTCTTCTGCGATGGTGATGATATTATCTCCAAATTCTTTGTAGACAGCTGTATTAAATTCCTGTAGAAAGGCTTTCGCTTCAAGGTTCACATTGGTTCCATATATATTAGGTTCCCACTCCCCTTCATTTCTTGAATAATCCAGATGAAGCATTGAAGTCACGGCATCCACGCGCAATCCGTCAGCATGATAGCGATCCAGCCAGAACATGGCATTTGAAATCAGAAACGATTTAACCTCATTTCTTCCGTAATTAAAAATATGCGATTTCCAGTCCGGATGAAACCCTTTTCTAGGATCTTCGTGTTCATACAGACAAGAGCCGTCAAAACGGTGAAGCCCATTGGCATCTCCCGGAAAATGGGACGGAACCCAATCCAGAATAACGCCTATGTCATTGTTATGAAGTTCATCAATAAGAAACATGAGATCCTGTGGTGAGCCAAAGCGCGAGGTTGCTGCATAAAACCCGGTAATCTGATATCCCCAGCTCGGCTCGTAAGGATATTCCATCACGGGCATGAATTCTACATGGGTAAACCCCATTTCTTTGATATAAGGAACGAGCTTTTTCACAATATCCCTATAGTTTAAAAAACGTTGAGGCTGATCTTCTTCCCTTACCCAGGAACCCAGATGTAATTCATATACCGATAGCGGAGCTTCCAGCCTGTTTTTTTTCCAGCGGTTATCCATCCATTCCTGATCATTCCATTCGTACCAGGTTGTAGAAACCAGAGAAGCTGCCTGAATATTCTGTTCCCAGCTCAATGCATAAGGATCACTTTTTTCAAGAATTTCGCCTCCTTGGGTTTCAATAGCATATTTATATAATGTTCCCCAGGTTAATCCTTCAATAAATCCTTCCCAAATCCCTGATTCATCCCATCGTGGAAACAAAATATGATCTTTATGATTCCAGTTGTTAAAATTTCCGATCACGGAAACTTTCTTTGCGTTAGGAGCCCAAACCGAAAAATATACGCCTTTTACGCCTTCTTTTTCTGCAGAATGTGCTCCAAATTTACCATACAGCTTATAGTGCCTACCTTCTTTAAAAAGATACACATCATGATCGGTGAAAAGCGTGTAGGTCTTAACAGAATTCATCAAGATCAGTTTATATTTATATTTTCCCTGAAACTACGAAAAATACTGACAATAGCGATGAATTATTCATCAAATAATTATCAACATCATTTCATGTTTTGTCTATCTATCAAATATATCATTTTTTAACTCACATTTTTATGATTTCAAAACAATCTTTTTTTATAAATTTAACATCAATATTATTAAACACCTATGATGAGGTTTGAACTTTATACAGCAGAAATAGATGACAGGCCGGTATTTATCACCGGAAATTTCAATAGCTGGAATCCCAAAGATTATAATTTCCAGCTTAAACAAATTGATCCTTCCGGTTATTTTATAGAAATCGAAGATCAGCTTCTTCCTGATGATATTGAATACAAGTTCACAAAAGGAGGCTGGGAAAACGTAGAACTGGATCAATATGGAAATATCACACCCAACCGGAAAGCGAAAAAATCTGCCGGTAAAACGTCCGATTCCGTAGAAAAATGGAGATTGAACTGGGGACCGTTCAAAGAAGAATATTATCCTGTAGCAGAGGTTATTTCCGAAAATTTTTACATTCCGCAGCTTGACCGTTACCGCAAGGTTTGGGCACTCCTTCCTTATGATTATCACACGACAGATAAACGATATCCTGTTTTATACCTTCAGGATGCACAAAATCTTTTCAATGAAGGAAGCGGTTTCGGAAACTGGGAAATCGATAAAAAACTGTCTATCCTTGCAGAATACGGACGTGGTGATCTTATCATCATTGCGATAGAACATGGCAGCGAGGAAAGAATCAAAGAATATATTTTTGATAATGATCATGTAGCCAACGGTTCCGAAGGAAAAAAGTACATCCGCTTTATTGCCGACACTTTAAAACCTTATGTGGACGAAAATTACAGAACTAAAAAAGACCGCGACAACACTGGAATCGGGGGCAGTTCATTGGGAGCATTGATCAGTATATACAGTGGATTTCTTTATCCTGAAGTGTACTCCAAACTATTGATATTCTCACCTTCTCTATGGGTAGAACCCAATAACAACTTTCCGATGATGAATTTCCGGGTTCCGTTTAAAACGAAGATCTATCTTTACGGCGGCGGCCAGGAAGGTTCTAAAATGGTCAAAAGAATTCATATTTTTGAAGAATATCTGAAAAGATGGGAAGAGAAAAAGCTTTTTGATTTTGAATTTAAAACCAATATCAATCCTGAAGGCACCCACAATGAGTTTTACTGGTCTCAGGAGTTCCCAAGGGCTATAGAATGGCTGTTCTATGACAACACAGAAAATCCTGTAGAAGTAAAACCACAACAAAAAAGCATCAGAAACTAAATGCATAAAAACTGCCGCAGAAAATGTAAGCCGGACAGGAACAAAGTGAAGGCGCACTCTTTATGAATTTAGAAATTATAACATCTATTTATGAAACTAATCAATAAAAAAAACAAAAATTACACTCAGGTTTTCCAACTGTTTACGGAAGAAGAATGGACGAAAACCAGTAAAAATTTCAACAAAAACATTTCCAATTTTTTCACCGGAAAAAAATATGAAGTTTTTGTCAATGCTCATGAAGAAGGAATTACGTATTTCATTGGATTAGGAAAATCTGCCTTACAAAATTTCGAGATTCAGCAGGTGGCGGCTAAATTTTCACAGACACAGAAAGAAAAACTTCTGGCCGTACCTACATTAGCCCTTGCTGACTTCCTGAATGAAAAGCAGTTCGAAGAGTTTGTAAAAGGACTTTTAACAGGAACTTACAACTACCCTTTTGATAAAAAACACGCTTTCTGGAATACGAAATTTGAATTGCACTTTGAAAATTTAAGCCAGAAAAAATTAGACCATATCAGCCAGAAAGCAGAAGCATTGGTTAACGGGCAGACTGCCTGCCAGGACTGGCTCAACAAACCAGCCAATCTTAAAAAACCGGATATCTTAAGCGCATACCTTAAAAATCTGGCTAAAAAATATGACTTAAAATATACTGCTTTTAACAGAAAGAAATGTGAAGAGCTTGGATTAGGCGCTTATCTTTCTGTGAACCAAGGAAGTGCTTACGATGCAGCCTTCACTATTTTAGAATATAAAACGACAGTAAAAAATGCCAAGACTTTCGGATTAGTAGGAAAATGTATTCTGTTTGACACCGGAGGAATATCAATAAAAAGCTCTGCCAACCTGCATTATATGAAATCTGACATGGGCGGAGCAACGGCTGTTTTGGGAACGTTAATCTATGCCGCAGAAATGCAGCTTCCGGTAAACATCGTCGCTGTTCTTCCTATTACTGATAATGCTGTTTCAGAAAAGGCTCTGCTTCCAAGTGATGTGATCACAGCCTACAACGGGAAAACGATTGAAGTACTTGATACTGACGCAGAAGGCAGATTAATTCTTGCAGATGGTTTGTCTTATCTTTCTAAAAACTACAAAACTGATTTCCTTATTGACCTGGCTACCTTAACGGGAAGCTCAGTGAGAATGTTCGGAGATACCTGTGCTGCTATGTTCTCCAATAATGAGGAGCTGAAAAACAACTTAATCAAAACCGGTGACCAGACCAATCAGAGGGTTTGGAATCTTCCTTTATGGGATGTCTGGAAAGATGATATCCAGTCTGATGTAGCGGATACAAAAAACATCTCTCTAAAGCCTGTGGGAGACTGTATTATTGCAGCAAAATTTTTAGAGCAATTCATTGAGAACCACCCAAAATGGGCTCATTTAGATATTGCCGGAGTAGCCTTTGGAAGTGTGGCTTATGCAAAAGAAAAAGCAGCAACAGGTTTCGGTGTTCAGCTCCTGGTGAATTTAATTGAAAATTATCACTAAAAATTAGTTTTTTACAAAAAAACTCTGTATAATTGATTAGTGGATTTTCAAAAACGCATCATATTTTATTTTTTAATATTAATAAAATAACACACAAATGCTTTTATTTTTGAAAATTCACTAAATCTTAAAAAACATTATATGGAGAAGAAAACTATTGTGTGTATTTCGTGCTATTACAAAGGCTATGATTTTATGGACGAAATGAAGAAGCTCGGCAATAAAATCATCCTTGTAACCTCCGAAAACCTCAAAGAAAAAAACTGGCCCTGGCATGCGATTGATGAAACATTCTATATGCCCGAGCTAAAGCCTTCCGTATGGAATCTGGAGCACCTGATTCAGGGATTTTCCCACCTGATGAAGACCAGAAAAGTAGATGCTGTGGTGGCTTTGGATGATTATGATGTAGAAAAAGCAGCGTTAATCAGAGAGACCTTCCGGATTCCCGGAATGGGACAGACTACCCACCGCTATTTCAGAGATAAACTTGCCATGAGGCAAAAAGCAAAGGATTCCGGGATCAGCGTTCCTGAATTTACCGCTGTGTTCAATGATAACGAAGTGGATGAATTTACAGACCGCGTACCTGCTCCATGGGTACTGAAACCAAGGTCTGAAGCATCCGCATCGGGCATTAAGAAAATAACCTCCAAAGAACAGCTTCTTGAAGCACTGGAAATACTGGGAGAAGAACGCCATCTTTTTTTACTGGAAAGTTTTAAACCCGGAGATGTTTACCATGTGGACAGTCTTACTTTTAACAAAAAAACAATATTCACTTCTGCCTCAAAATATCTTGCTCCTCCTATGCAGGTTTCTCATGAAGGCGGTGTTTTCAGATCCAAAACATTAGGAAGATATTCCGAAGAGTTTAAAGCACTGGAAGATATAAATTCCAGAGTTCTTTCCAATTTCGGACTTGTCAACGGAGCCACCCATACAGAATTTATCCGTGGAAAAGAAGACGGAAAATGGTACTTCCTTGAAACCTCATCCAGGGTTGGCGGTGCTCATATTCCGGACCTGGTTGAAGCGTCAAGCGGAATCAATATCTGGAGAGAATGGGCCAAAATTGAAGATGCTCTTCTTAGAGGAAATGATTACAGCGTTTCTCCCCCCACAGGCTATTATTCAGGTCTGATCGTTGCCCTGATTAAAGATAAAGAACCGGATTACAGCAGCTTTGAATGCGAAGAAGTTGTCAAATTTCTTCCGATAGACTATCATGTCGGAATTGTCTATAAATCCGGAGACGCCTCTGTTGTACAGGACAGGCTGGATTCTGCTGCTGAAATGATTCATGCGGATATGCTGAACATTCTGCCTCCGAAAGGTAATAAATTGAGTTCTTAACAATGAAACTTGACATTGACATTCAAAATGTTATTGAATTCATAATATACAGCCTACCCGAAGATTCCATCCTAAAATGTAATTTAGAGAACATAAGTCCCGGAAAATGGCACAGCAAAGCATATTATCAGTTCGTTGACTCAACTCATGCCAATACACCAGGATCAAAATGGATCTTTAAAGAAAATATAATCCTCGAACATCCGAAATTAGGAACACTCGTACTGGATATTTTAGAAAAAGATCAACTTGGAGGAATTGAATTTTATGAATTACTATAAAACCTAAATTAAAACTAAACAAGGAAAATGCCTCACATAGAACATACAGAGTATTATTCAAATATATTGGGAACAAGTCTCAAAGTAGAAGTGACCGGGCATTACGGCCATCCTATCATTATGTTCCCAACTTCCCAGGGACAATATACCCAGAATCATGATTTTCACCTTAACGGAAGCATCAACTGGTTTATAGAACAGGGAAAGGTAAAGCTTTACAATGTACAGACCATCGACAGCTGGAGTTTTTATGATGAAAAAATCTCTCCTCAGCAAAGAATAAGAAATTATGAACGGTATGTACAGTTCCTGCTTCAGGAATTTGTGCCTTATATCCAGAAACTTCATAAAACACATCGTGTAGCAGTGGCCGGAGCCAGTTTCGGAGGCTATCATGCCGCTAATTTTGCTTTCAGATTTCCGGATTTGGTTTCTCATCTGTTTTGTCTTTCCGGCGCCTTCAGTATAAGGAATTTTATGGATGGCTACTCTGATGATCTGGTATACTTCAACTGTCCGAGAGAGTTTGTACGGAATGATGAAGCCTGGAAGTATAAACACATGCATATTGTACTGAGCACTTCTGATCAGGATATCTGCAGGGATAAAAATGTTGAAATGGCTGAAATCCTCAGGATAAAAGGCATAGATTTCTGGTACGATGAAAGAAAATGGATAGGTCACGACTGGCCGCTATGGAGAATGGTCTTCCCTACCTTCATAGGAGCATTTTTCTCTTAAAAACAATAAAAAAAGACAAATAGAAAAAATATACACCCACCTTAAAAACAAAAATTATGACAAAAAAAGTAGGAATTCTTTTCGGTATGGAAGACACGTTTCCCTGGGCATTTATAGAAAAAGTAAATGAAATGGGAGGTGGCGATATCATCGCTGAACCCGTTACTATTGATAAACTGGAACAGGGTGCAGATTATGGTTATGCAGTGATCATCGACAGAATTTCACAGGACGTTCCCTTTTACAGAGCTTATTTAAAAAATGCTGCCCTTAACGGCACTTATGTCATCAACAATCCGTTCTGGTGGAGTGCTGATGAGAAGTTTTTCAACAATGCCCTGATGTCCAAACTGGGAATTCCACTTCCTAAAACGGTTTTACTTCCATCACACGAAAGACCGGACAATACTTCAGAAACTTCATTCAGGAACCTGAAATTTCCTCATGACTGGGAATATATCTTCAATTATGTAGGGTTTCCTGCCTATATGAAGCCTCATGATGGCGGCGGCTGGAAAAATGTATACAGAGTAGAAAATCCGGATGATCTTTGGAACAAACTGGGAGAAACCGAGCAGCTGGTGATGATGGTACAGGAAGAAATTATCTTTGACGATTATTACAGAGTGTACTGTCTGGGCCAAAAATATGTCCACATCATGCCGTATGAGCCGAGAAATGCACCTCACTTGAGATACGCCACCACGCATCAGACCCAAGGTGAAGAACTTGAAAAATTACTGAAGACTATTCATGATTATACGATTAAAATGAATCAAGCTTTAGGATACGATTTCAACACCGTGGAATTTGCTGTAAGAGACGGTATTCCTTATGCGATTGATTTCTGCAACCCGGCTCCTGATGCAGACCGCAATTCTGTAGGAGAAGAAAACTTTGCATGGATCATAGAACATGCTGCCAAACTGGCTATTGAAAAAGCTAAAGAATATGTTCCGGGGAAACCTAATATTGCCTGGGGAACCTTCGTGAAAGATTCCATAAAATAATATTGAAACAGAATTAAAAAACACAAAATAAATGCATCATCAGTTTACTATTGGAATTGAAGAAGAATATCAGATCATCGATGTGGAAAGCAGAGATCTGGTTTCTCACGTTTCAAAAATCATTGAAGGCGGCAAAGCGGTTTTAAGTGAAAACTTAAAGCACGAAATGCACGAATCCATGATTGAAATGGAAACAGGAATCTGCCAGAATATTCAGGAAGCCAGAACTGAATTAACGAATTTAAGGCGTCACCTCATCAATATCGCCCATGAACAGGGACTTCGTGTTTCCGGAGGTGGTACTCACCCATTCTCTCACTGGTCTGAAAACAATATCACTCAGGGAGAAAGATACATTAAAATCGTGGATGATATGGGAGATGTGGCCCGTGAAAATCTTATTTTCGGACTGCATGTTCATATTGGAATTCCTAATCGTGAAGAAGGTGTCAGAATTCAGAATGTGATGAGATATTTCCTTCCTCACGTCTATGCCCTTTCTACCAACTCCCCTTTCTGGATCGGAAGATATACAGGTTTTAAATCGTACAGACAGGAAATTTTCGTCAAATTCCCGAGAACCGGTATACCAAGTTATTTCAACTCGCTGGCAGAATTTGACAGCTATGTAGATCTTCTGGTAAAAACAGGAACCATCGACAATGCCAAGAAAATATGGTGGGATTTACGCGTACATCCGTTTTATCCAACTATCGAATTCAGAATCTGTGACATGCCGTTAAGAATTGACGAAACCGTTTGTCTTGCTGCCATCATGCAGAGTCTTGTTGCCAAAATCTATAAACTGCACCAGCAAAACCTCAGCTTCAGAAGCTATAGAAGATTACTGCTGAACGAAAATAAATGGCGTGCCTCCAAAAGTGGTATCGAAGCCCATCTCATCGATTTTGGGAAAGAAGAATCCGTTCCTTATCCTCATTTATTGAAAGAGCTTTTAGAGTTTATTGATGATGTGGTAGATGATTTGGGATGTCGTAACGAAGTGGAATACGCCTGGAAAATCCTTGAAAACGGAACCGGTGCAGACCGGCAGCTTCAGATCTTTAAGGAAACAGGTGATCTGACGAAAGTGGTTGATTATATGATCTCTGAAACGGAGTATGGCATCACCCATGGTGAACCTGCTTCATAATATTTTGGTAACTTTGCAAAAAATATGATGTAATGAAAGATATTCGAATTGCTCTGCTGGACATGAACAACAATCACGTTAATCAAGGTTTTAGAAACATTAAAGAAATTTCCGAAACATTTCAGCAGAACTCTGAAGAACATGTGGTGATCAAAACGTTTGATGTAAGATATAAAGATGAAATACCTGAAATAGAAGACTTTGATATTTTCATTTCTTCAGGCGGGCCTGGCAATCCACATCGTGAAGGTCTGGCCTGGGAAGACAGATTTGCCCATTTCCTAGATGCTGTTTTCGAGCATAATCAATACCATGAAGATAAAAAGTACCTTTTCCTGATCTGCCATTCATTCCAGCTGGCAAGTATTCACTGGAACCTGGGAAATATCTGCAAAAGAAAGTCTTATTCCTTCGGAGTAATGCCTGTTCATAAAACAGAGGAAGGCCAGGAGGAGTTTTTATTCAAAAATCTTCAGGATCCTTTTTATGCGGTAGATTCGAGAGCCTACCAGTTTATTGAACCGGATCATGAGCGTTTCCAAGAATTGGGAATGACCATCATGGCGATTGAAAAATTCCGTCCTCATATCAACCTGGAAAGAGCGGTAATGGCCGTTCGTTTTTCGGAGGAGATATTCGGAACACAGTTTCATCCGGAAGCCAATCCTGAATCTCTGATCGAAAACCTGAAGGATGAAAAGAACAAGGAAGCCATGATCGAAAATTTCGGGATGGAAAAATATCTTGAAACGATAGACAGAATAGACGATGAAGATAAAATCGTTCTGACCAGACATCAGATCCTTCCGAGATTCCTTCAGTTTGCAAAAAAAACCATTTTGAAAAAAGCTGAATCTTTGGCTTAATCAATACAAACCACAAAAGTCACAAAAGGGATTGGGGTATTACAATCATAAAAGCTGTTGAGAAGAACACATAAGCTTTCTTGAAAATAAAAGATTTCCCGATTAAATAGGTATTTTATAAAAGTGTATTGTAAACTTTTATATTCTAAAACTTTTGTGCCTTTTGTGATAATCAAATTGGGCATAAACGTCCGGTTTTTTTACCATCACAAAGAAAAAAATATGATCCCAGAATACAGAAAACAGTTCAATCAGGAGTTTTCAGATGAAAAATACCATCAACTCAAAAATATACTGACTGAAAAAGGTGGAACAGCACCTGGTTTCAGAGTTTCAGAAAGTCCTATTTTTCTGACTAAAGAGTTTGAGAAAAAACTGATAGACGCCAGTGAAAGTATCATCAGCCAGATTAAAGCAATGCCGGCAGAACTCCTTCAAAAAGCCATTCCTGAAAACTGCAGGGTTCCCAATGATACCCATCAACCTCATTTTTTCACCATAGATTTTGGAGTCTGCAAAAGTGAAGACGGAGCAATAGAACCTCAGCTGATAGAACTTCAGGCATTTCCTTCTTTGTATGCTTTTCAGAAAGTATATGAGGAAACGTATTGTGAAGTCTACCCTTTCCTTTCGGAGATCAGAAATCCTATGCCGCATGAAACTTTTAAAAACTATTTGAAGGAACTGATTGTAGGTGATGAACATCCTGAAAATGTAATCCTGCTTGAAATCTTTCCGGAAAGACAAAAAACGGCTATTGATTTTGCTTTGACCGAGAAACTGCTAGGCATCAAAACAGTATGTCTGACGAAAGTAAAAAAACAGGGTAGAAAACTGTATTATGAAAATAATGGTAAGCTAACCGAAATCAAAAGGATCTACAACCGTGTGATATTTGACGAACTGGATAATATTCCGGATCTGCATACAGAATTTGATTTCCGCGAGGAAGTGGATGTAAAATGGATTACCCACCCAAACTGGTTCTTTAAAATTTCAAAATTCCTTTTGCCTTTACTGAAGCATGAGTTTGTTCCAAAGAGTTATTTTCTGCATGAATTCCCAGAGCATGAAAATCTTGAAAATTTTGTACTAAAACCATTGTTTTCATTCGCAGGAAGCGGAGTTAATTTGAATCCTACGAAAGAAATTACCGACTCTATTCAGGATAAGGAAAACTATATTTTGCAGAGAAAAGTCTATTATGAACCCATTTTTGAAGATATCAACGGAGATTTTTCAAAAGCAGAGATCCGTTTGTTGTATATTTGGCGGGAAAATGACGAACGCCCTATCCTATTGGAAAATCTGGGAAGAATGACTAAAGCCGCCATGGTGAATGTACACTTCAATAAAAAAGACGCCATCTGGATTGGTAGTTCGAATGCTTTTTTCGGATAAAAAACTGATAAAACTAATACAACATGGAAGAAAAGCCAACCGCTTTTGCAGAATTTGAAAACCACACTTTAACACGGAGAAGAGATCTATTACCTGTCTGGATTAAAATTTTCTTATGGATCTTTTTAATCGGAGGAGCACTGGCTGCTATCTTTTTATTGGCAGGCTCTCTGATGACTCATGTCTCTTTATCATTATACGGAATGAATGCCAATCATCCGTATTCAATGACAGGACTTTTGATCTGCTTATTGTTTCTGTTCAAAGGTATTGTTGCCTGTGGACTTTGGTTTGAACAAAAATGGGCGCCGCAGGCTGCCATAGCTGATGCCATTATCGGGATTGCTGTTTGCCTTATTATGATGGCCATTATCCCGTTTATGTATCCATCAATCAGCTTTACCCTCAGATTAGAACTTATTCCTTTGTATTTTTATCTTAAAAAAATGCAGAGCATAAAAACAACCTGGGAAAACTTATAGAAATAAGAGGCTGTCTCAAAAGTCAATAATTTGGCTTTTGTCATGACTACGTCGAATCTTCGATTTCTGACGAAGGAAGAATCTCTTGGGTAACCAATTATTTGATATTCTTCAATACATTGCATTTCGTTCAGAATGACACTTTTGAGACAGCCTCTTTATTTTTTACTCCTGAAGTCCTCTCCAATCATAAAAAATCCCCCAAGAAGGAGGATAAAAAAATTGACATGTACGCTGTGTTTTCACAAACATTGTAAATATGCGGATAGACTGCAGGTGTACCCTTACGGGAAACCGTAATTGACTAATTTTAATTCTAATTAAATTCGAGTGAAAATAAAAATAAGTGATGTAATAGAATTTAAGTCTGGATGAATGGGAATAAAGAAATCAAACGTATTGGCTTAAATTTCCAATTAATTCAACTGACGAAAAACAAATGATACAAGTTTATATGTATGATAACGGTATTGCCGTACCTTGGCAAACTTTGATATTTGTTCCATCATGCACTTTGAATTTTATTATTACCCTATTACGGATAACCGTAAGGTGGAGTTATATTTTTTTCATTGCTTTGTAAAAAATAACAACGACTGTCGCAAACTTGAGACTGAGAATACCTTCTTGTCAATAGTTTTTGCAACATATAGATAAAATCAATAACCGTGTAAGATATGCCACAGTATTATAATTTTTCATTGTTGTTTTGTTGCGACAAACAATGTTGCAATATTTTTTAAAGGATGAATGAACCATCGGAACAAAAATTGTGTATTTTTGCTAACAGAAATAAAGGTTCATATAAAAATTAATTAACATGTGCAACTTTTATTTTATAAAAACTAATTAACTGAATATTAATGTCACATTCTTATTTGAGTAAGTCTAAGGATACTTATAATTCTGGTGAAATATTGAGATCCAAGGATATGCATAATTCTAGCATACATTGTTATTACTATTCATGCATGCAATTATGTAATCACGTTATTGCTGTAACTGAAAGTCTATCTGACAAAGAAATAAGGGAATTATTTAGAACGGCAGAATCACATAATGAAACAATAAATAGAATAGTTAAAAAAGCAGGTTTAAGTACTAGGAAAGCTTTAACTGTTAATTTGTCAACTTTAAAGAATAATAGACAAATTGCTGACTATCGAAATTTATCATTAGGCGAACCTCAAAGTGAAGAGTCAAAAGATCTCTGTATTGAAATAACAGAATGTTTAAATAGATTATTATGAAAAAACAAACAAATTTTTTGCTAGATCAAATTAAATTTTTAACATCCAAGTATGATCTTAAGGCAAAGTATGAGTATAATTCTGATATAGATATTCATTTTGTTCTTTTATACTCCCATACATTAGATTTAGATTTTGTAGAAAAAATTTCTGACGAATTATATGAATCTTTTGTTAATGAATTCCCAAAATCAATGGTAGCTGTTATGGATAAGAACAATAAATATCAATTTAGATTTGAATCTATTTTTGATAATATCAAAGAAGAAATTTCTGTTTGTAATGTCGAGATCCGTAAAAAAGTTAGTCACCTAGCATTGAATATCTCAGAATCTTTGGACTTTGCTAAGTATAAAACAGTAACAATAGACACATGTAATATCATAGATAAAATTGCAAATAAATATAATGAAAAGGTAATTTATAAAGAATCATTAAGTTTAAAAAATGCAAATATCAATAAAAAAGAACTTGTAAATAATTTAAATGACGAATTTGCATTTGCTGCTTAATTTAAAACATGAAAACAGAATTACAAAACATTATTCTAGCTAGCACTTCATTTGAACGAGATAGAGTTTTAAATCTAGAAGAAACATATGAACTTACTACTGAGATAGAAATAAGTCATGCATTTAGTAGAAAAAAATATTTAATTGTTGAGTTCGTTTATAAAGCTAATTTTTCTCTGAATAAAAAAGCAAGTAATCGTAATAAAATAACTTATAATTCTAAGCATGTAGCTCAATTTAAAATTGATGATTTTAACGAACAAAATGAAGAAGACTTGTTAGTAGCTGAAAGATTTGCGAATATAAATGCGGCAGCTATGATTTTTCCTTTTATAAGAGAAAATGCGGCAACTATTTCTGCTAAAGCTGGAATGTCTCCATTAATAATACCAATTACAAATTTTGTCAAAATTTTTGAAGATAAAAAACAAAAGGAAAAGCAAGAATATATTAAACCAAAGAAATAGTTTAAACATATTTAATCGAATCCCCACTTTAACAGTGGGGATTTTCATTTGAAACAGCCTTGCTATACTTCAATTATAAACCAACATATTCTTTCTTCGCATCAAAACTAGGGCAAGCTTTATGAACATTTGGAAAATCTCTATGTCCCTGAATTGTAGCTTTAGGAAATCTTGATTTTAATTCTCTTAGCAGCTTGACAATAGATTTTTTTTGCTCTTGCGTTCTTGTATCTTTTGGATGGTTGCTTTTATCAATGCCTCCAATGTATGATATATTGATTATTTGGGAATTCCACCCTGCAACGCCATTGGATACCTGATCAATGGGCAACGTGTTGACTATTTTTCCATCAGCTTTTATCATATAGTGATAACCAGGATTTTTCCATTTCAGGTTTTCCTTCCAATACCTTTTAATGCTCTCTATTGTAACATCTGGCTGTGTTGCTGTACAATGTATAACGATGTAATTGATTGTTCTCATGGATTTCATTTTATTATTTTGAACAAAATTAAACTTGTAACTCCCAAAATAGTGAAGGAAAAACACCCTATTTACATTGTTGTGATCAATACCTTTTTAAACGTTTATAAAATAAAAAAACAAACCTCCGACATTTCTTCGGAGGTTTGTTTTTTTATTATTGTGTTATATTCTATGAATTGATCTTTTATATTAAAAAGTATAATTGTGAAAAGAAAACTCAAAAAGCCTGAAATACAGTAACAAAAAATCCCTCATAGTGAGGGATAATTTTTATAAATCCGGACATGCCATCTGATTGTCATGGGGAATACATACCTTTTCATTCCATGGCACTGGACAATCATGAAAGCCTGGAGGGCATCCTCCTTTTCCGTTGATACTTCTTAATTTCTCTTTAGAGATTTTCTTTAAATTTTTCATGGTTTTGATTTAAGTTTAGAAATCAAATATAAAAATTATTCTCCAATAAGAGATTTAACATAAAAAAATAATCGTTATTGATTCCTGTAAGCAAAAAAATAACAATAGATAAAAAATTGCAATACGTTTTCCATTTCGTATTGCAATTGTAATAAGTTTTATAAGGGTGTATTTATATGTTTTTATCGTCTTCCAAAAGCTCCTTGGCCTGATATTCCTGAACCAGATCAATAGCATTGGAAATCACATCACTTAAAGCTGTGATAAATGTTCCTTCTTCTGCCATTCCTATCGCATGTTTTAAGGCTTCAATTTCTTTAGGAATGATCTCATAACTGACATCTCTTCCTGCAGAATTAATACCATCGATAATCAATCCGTTGATTTCATCTTCGGTTCTTCCACGAAGATGTTTCTCATTTCGGATGATAATATAATCAAACATTCTTCCGGCAATTTTTCCACATTCTCTGATATCATTGTCTCTTCGGTCTCCGACACCGGATATAATACCGATTTTCTTTGTAGATTCTACGTTTTTCAGATAATCTTCAATGGCTTCGTATCCTGAAGGATTATGGGCAAAGTCGATCAGAACTTTAAAGTTTTTGAATTTAAAAACATTCAGTCTTCCCGGTGTCAGCTGGGCACTTGGAATAAAGGTTCTCAAAGAATTGGAAATATCCTCAATCCCGAATCCGTAAAGATAACTTGCCAAACTGGCTGCCAATACGTTTTCAATCATAAACCTGGCCTTTCCTTCCATCGTAATCGGGAAGTCTTTGGCTTTTCCTATTCTGATTTTCCAGTCACCTTTTTTGATGGTTACAAAACCTTCTTCATATACACAGGTTATCTTTCCTTCTTTAGCAAATTTTACAATATGAGGATTGTTTTCATCCATACTGAAAATAGCCACATTAGAATCGAGATCACTCACAATCTTCATGGAGTATTCATTATCCGCATTCAACACACTCCAGCCGCTCTTTTTGACACTATCCAGTACAACACGTTTTACCTTGGTAAGATCTTTTAAACTGTGAATATCGTTCATTCCCAGGTGATCTTCCTCAATATTTGTAAGCACTCCGATATCACATTGTGAAAAACCAAGTCCGGAACGTAAAATACCGCCTCTTGCGGTTTCCAGCACTGCAAATTCTACGGTAGGATCTTTCAGAATAAATTCCGCAGAAAGCGGCCCTGTAGTATCTCCTTTTGACAGCATGGTATTTTGAATATAAATTCCGTCCGAAGTCGTAAATCCTACTCTGTAGCCATTACTTTTTACAATATGGGAAATAAGTCTTGTTGTGGTTGTTTTTCCATTGGTTCCTGTTACTGCAATGATGGGAATGGTAAAAGGTTTCCCCTGAGGATAGAGCATATCAACCACCGGAGCAGCCACGTTTCTTGGCAGTCCTTCACTTGGAGCAAGATGCATTCTGAATCCAGGTGCTGCATTGACTTCAATAATGGCGCCGCCACTTTCCTTTAAAGGCTGGGTAAGGTTTTCTGCCATCACATCAATACCGCAAACATCCAATCCAATAATTTTAGAAATTCTTTCAGCCATTGTGATATTTTCCGGGTGTACCATATCTGTTACATCGATGGACGTTCCTCCGGTTGAAAGATTGGCTGTTGATTTCAGGTAAACCACTTCTCCCCTTTGAGGAACCGTTTCCAGCGTGTACTGAAGCTTATCCAGTAATTCTAAAGTGTCTTTATCCACTTCAATTTCAGTAAGGACATTTTCATGGCCATAGCCTCTTCTAGGGTCTTTGTTTTCTTTTTCAATAAGCTGCTGAAGGTTCAGTTCTCCATCGCCTACAACATGGGCAGGAACTCTCCTTGCAGCGGCCACCATTTTATTATTGATCACCAGTATACGGAAGTCGTAACCTGTGATATATTTCTCAACAATTACTTTTCTTGAATATTTCTGAGCATGTTCAAGGCCTATTTTAGCAGCATCCCAATCGTTCACATTAATGGAAGAACCTTTTCCATGGTTTCCATCCAGAGGTTTTAAAACAATGGGATATCCAATTTTCCTGATTACCGCATGTAAACCTTCTTCATCTGTTACCAAATCTCCAATCGGTACGGGAATAGCTGCATCATGAAGCATTCTCTTTGTTAATTCTTTATTACACGCGATATCAACAGCAATAGAACTGGTGTTCCCGGTAATGGTAGCCTGAAATCTTTGCTGGTTCACGCCATAACCAAGCTGTACCAATGAGTTTGTGCCCAGCCTGATCCATGGGATTCTTCTGGATGCCGCTTCTTCTACAATACTTCCTGTGGAAGGTCCTAAACGAACGCGTTCCCTGATTTCTTTTAATCTATGGATACATGCATTCAAATCATAGTCTTTTCCTTCAATCAGTGCTTCTGCAATTTTCACAGATTCTTCTGCAGCAAAGATCCCAGCATTTTCTTCGATATAATTGAATACTACATTATATACTCCCGGAGTTTTTGTTTCACGGGTTCTTCCAAACCCTACATCCATTCCTGCCAGGGTTTGTATTTCCAAAGCGATATGCTCAATGACATGTCCCATCCAGGTTCCTGTTTCCACTCTATGGAAAAAACCTCCCTCCACTCCTTCCGAGCATCGGTGCGTTATCAATGATGGGATTAATTTTTCAATCCTTTCCCGGAATCCCTCAATTTTGTTGGTAGGATAATTCTCCATTTCTTCTAAATCCAACCTCATCTGTATCAGCTTCTTTCTTCTGATGCTCCAGATGTTAGGACCTCTTAGTGCCTGAATCTTTTCGATTTTCATAGTCTATTGGCATTTTAACAGTTAACAATAACTCCTTTCATAGCCAAAGATAATGTAAAACCCTAAACGAAACTATACCACATTTAAAGATTCATTAAAAAAAAATTAATTTTAATTAACATTCCTAAAACATTAAAAATCAACTAAAGATGGCATGAAATTGGCCAAAGAATGTGAATTATTTTTTAATTTTGCACAATGATGAAACCTGTTGGAAAATTAATAGTTATCGGAGGCGCTGTAAACAAAGGAAGTTTTGCTGAAACCGATTATGATCAGAATATAGAAAAGAATCTTAATTTTTTTGAGCGTGGGATCCTGCGAAAGATTATCAACGAATCAAAACTAAAGGAAAATTCTGTCATTGAAATTGTTACCACTGCCTCTCAAATCCCTCAGATCGTAGGTTCCGAGTACAAAAAAGCATTCGAATTTCTTGGAGCTAAAAATGTAAATGTTCTGGACATCCACAACCGTGAGGAAGCCAATTCTGATGCAATGGTCGCGAGGGCCAACGCTGCCGATGTGATGATGTTCACTGGGGGAGATCAGCTGAGACTGACCTCTATTCTTGGAGGAACAAGATTTCATGATACGGTTTTATTAAAATACCAGGAACAGGATTTTATTTATTCCGGAACTTCTGCGGGTGCTGCAGCAGCTTCTGAAAATATGATCTATCAGGGAAGCAGTTCTGAAGCTTTATTGAAAGGAGAAATCAAAACTACTCAGGGATTGGGGCTAATCGATAATGTTATTATTGACACTCATTTTGTACAGCGGGGAAGAATAGGGCGTCTTTTCCAGGCGGTTGTCAACAATCCGAGAACGCTGGGAATCGGATTGGGTGAAGATACAGGACTTTTCATTCATAATGATGTAATGACTGCTGTAGGTTCAGGTCTTGTTATTCTGGTAGACGGAAGGTTTATCAAAGATACCAACCTTACCAATATCAACCTTGGAGAGCCGATTTCTATTGATAATTTAACAGTACATGTAATGTCTATGAATGATCATTATGATCTTACAACAAAAACGCTGACGATTGAGAATTCGCAGTTTAATCCTATTCCACAGGATAAATAGAACAACAAATACAGCTATACAAACGGGACCTTGGTTCCGTTTTTTATTTAACATTCATTTTAAGTTGGGCTAAAGCCAATGGATTTAAAACGTTTATGGTAGTGTCTCACTAACTGTGTAAGTTAAAAAGTTATTCTGGAAAATTTTGAGCCCTCATAGCTCAAAAAATTTTACGGAAATAACTTTTTATTA
>NZ_QGTV01000013.1:0-26180 GCF_003182335.1 Chryseobacterium sp. AG844
TTCCTCTATATCGGTTACTTTAGTGGTCGCTGTATCTTTTTTCCTTTGTTGGGAGAAAAACAATACAGGGACCATAAGGCTTAGCGGTAAAACTAATTTTTTCAAAAGATGTTTTTTTTAATTTCTGATAAATATTATTAGTAAACTTTATTAAAAAATAACGCTACAATATTATGATTATTCCAACCCTTACTGCTTATAAAGTACTCAAATTTATGTACATTAAAATAAAGCTGTTCTTCTTAGTGGGCTGACTTTCAAAAAACTGCTGAAGGGTTCTAGTTCAATAATCGCGCAGATCTCTGATGATTTACTTTACGGCCCGGAAAACAATGCTGCTTGTAGTTGCTATTGGAGTCTTATTCTTCCAAACCCTTAAAATACATTTTCTCAATTGGCGGGACGTTTTATTGTGACAATGCCTTATTACACTACTTATATTGAAGCCCATACTTCTACTGGTTCTTTTGAAGGCTTAATAATTTCAGACCAGCATGTTATCTCTTTTTGAAAACCACCCATTGACAAACTTCAAAATCATAATATCCTAAATCAAAATTTTCAAGATTTTTATGAAATACTAAAACTGTAATTGAAAAGCTTTCACCATCAACGATTGGAAGCAGTTTTGAGATAGGTTTATAAAATGTTCTCACATCTTAAGTTTTCACAATTTAATGTTTACATAGATTAATCTTATACACTAAAGAGCAATCTTCTGAAATATAGGGTAAATTAATTTAGAGAATAAAATACTTAAATAAATCAGTGTGCAACGGTCATCCTTGTTAGCTATAGATGTTTGTTAGAATTTTCCGTTATTATTTTTCCAATTTTCTTTTGCTGGAATGGTTTCTATGGTGTCCCAATGTTCAACTATTTTTCCGCCTTCAATCCGAAACAAATCATAAAATGAAGTTGGTCTGCCTCCCAACGAACCCTCACTTATTGTTAGTACAAAATTCCCTTCGCCTAAAATTTTGTGTATTTTGTCATATTTCATAGTAATACCTTGCGAAGCCATATATTCTAAAGCTTTTTCTAAACCTGATAGTCCGTCTCCAATTTGAGGGTTGTGCTGTATGTAATTGTTGTCATCAATATACCGTGAAAGTTTTTCCATTTTTCCGTTTACCAAAATATCATTCACAAAATTTCCGGACACTATTTTGTTGATTTCGGTTTTGTTGAGATCTTTAGCTTCGGTTTCACCGTCTGTCATTGTATGTCCACTTGGATTGGGTCCAGAAGTTTCTTGTAAATTATCCCAGTGTTCTACAATTTTCCCATCTTCAAAAAGGAAAATATCAAACCCTGTTTTCGGCCCAAAAAAATTGTAATCGGTATGGGAAAAAACATAGTTCCCATCTTCAAAAACACGCACGGTATTTACTTTTGCAGAGTTTGGCGGAAGTGCCTGTAATGTCTCGCCAAAACCAGCTAATCCGTCGCCTACAGCTAAATTATGTTGTTTGTATTTATCGGAATTAATATATGAAATAGGTTCTGTTGCACCTGTTTCGATTGATTTTAGTAATTCCGCTACTTTTTGTTTATTGTTCATGTTTTATTATTTGTGAATGATTAAATTTTCTATATTTTACCCATTAATGATAATGTTCCTTTTAAATTAAGAAAATTATGCTCGGGGCTGGTAATATTGGTATATAACAAGCCCATTTCAAAATCTTCCACGTGGGTTACTGTGGTACCGGATTTTTCTTTCCAATACATCATATACACATTCGGACGAATCTCAATTTTTGTCATCTGTACTGTTTCCCATGCACCGAAACCTTCATTAGCCAGGGCTTTCCATGTTAATTGTGTTTCACTTTCAAAATTTAGTTCAAAGGAGTAATCTCCAAAGTCGGCTTTAAATTTATTGCCAATAACTTCAATTTTTTTGTTTTCCATTTTTTAGATTGAGTTGATGTATTATGTTCAATTTACTCTGTTTTATTACAATGTAAATGTGCAAAGAACTGAAACCTTGTAAAAGGTTAATTTTGAGTTTTGAATTTTTTATTAATGAAATATTTCTGCTATCATTTTTAGGCTACTGCGAATGCGGGGATTTTTCCATAAATATCTATTTGAATCCCTTCCCAAATTTCACCGATATATCGATATAATGTTAACTTTAGTTTTCAATATTTTAAAAATAATAATTTAAGGACTCATACAATTCAATAATATCTTTCGTATAAATATTTTTTTGAAAACTAAAAGTCTCATTAAAGTAAATTGAAAATCCGTTTTTAGGGAAATTTTGAAGAGCGAATGAATTCCCTACAATCCAGAACCAAGCATTTTTATCCATATAGTTTTATATACAGGATTTGCAATCCCTTCAGTATGAAATGGATTATTACCCTTCTTTTGTTTCTCAAGGGGCTGATCAAGCGCAAAGATATGATCTGTAGGTATATGTAATGCTTTGCTTATTTCAGCTAATTGTATGGCAGCTGCTTCCTGTACATGATAAGTTGCAAAGAAATTTTCAGGAGGTGTAATTGACCTTTGAGAGTACCATCCGGCGATCTTTTTCATTTTTGAATTGCTATAATCCCACCCTCCGGAAAAGCTAAGCACTCTCGCAACCGATTCATTCTGAGCAATAAATTCAGCCATGCCACCACCTTGAGATTGGCCTGCTATAGCTATTTTACTCCAAACCGCTTTATCTGTGTTCTGATCTAAGTATTGCGACCATCCCCCTTCTTTGTCGTTTTTTGACAAATACTGAAGGAGCTTGATCAGACGAGGTATGATAGCATCCTGGTATTGATCTGGAATAGATGAGAAAACTTGATCACCATAAATTCGTTTTCTACGAAACTCTGCCGCACAGTTGACGTCTTCATTCAGCTTGTTTCCCACACATACCTGCGAAACCCCCGGTTTACTAATAAAAGAAAGGGCTATAATTCGATACCCCTGATCCAGTGCTGTTTTAAAAAAACTTTGTGGCAAACGGTTCGTTGATCCATTAGTACCGGTAAGCCATAATAATATCTTATTATTTTTAATGGCTCTATCATAATACACCACATGCACACTATCCCAATTTCGTACGTTGGGATCAGCTTCACTGGGTTTGATTCTGAGTGTTTTATAGTTGCCCGAATCAATTTTGATGTTTTGTGCGGTCATTCTGATAACCGGGTTCACCATAAATATGAATAAAACCATCGGAGAAATGATGGAAAATAAAATCTTTTTCTTCATTATTATTTGAATATTAAAATTAACATATTAAACTCTTTAAAATAGTATAACGTTAGTACTTCAAAAGTCCAAGTATAAAGTCTGCTCCCATTTGAGCATGCATCAATGTTGTATTGAATATCGGAATTTCCAAATCATTTTGTTTTATAATAAGTGGAAATTCTGTACATCCAAGTATGATCCCTTCAGCTCCCCTTTTTTCCAACAACATAAGCTGATCCAGTATATACTTTTTTGTTTCAGGGTTTACGATACCGTGAGACAATTCTTTTTGTATTATTGTATGAAGTCTTTTCCTGTTCTCCTCTTTTTCAGGTATTATCACTGTAATATTATAGTCTTCTTTCAATATTTTTGTAATAAACGATTCTTCCATGGTGAATATTGTTCCAATTAACCCCAACTTACAAAGTCCTCTTTTCTTAATGTTCATTCCTATCGCATGAGCAATATGTAGTATAGGAATTGCACTGTTCCGTTGTACCTCATCATATACTTTATGGGGTGTATTAGCGCAAAAAATAACTGATGAAGCTCCGGCTTGCTGCAATTTATCACAAGCTTCAATCAGCATTGCGGCAATTGAGTCCCAATTGCCCGACTGTTGTAAAGAATGTATATAATACTGATCAAGATTGAGTAATATAAGTGGAGGGTTTGTATTGCTATTAAAATAATTATTGACTATTTGATTGATGTAACGATAATATTCTACAGTTGAGTGCCATGAAATCCCCCCAATCAGACCTAATTTTTCTAATGGGATATTCCGAATCCCTGGATCATTATTTTGAGAAGAACCGAATGATTTGATAAAGTCAGCCATACATTTTATTTTCTATTTAAAGATGTTTAGTTATTTTTTGATATTTTCATGACAAATCGAACATTCTCCGAAATCAAAAATTACCGGTTATTTAAAAAAATCTTCTTCCATTTACTTACTGTATTTCTGCTCAGATTAAACTTTATTGCAATTTCAGTATTATTCAACCGATGTTTTTTTTGATAATCCAATATTTGAAGTATTGTTATTTTATCATATGAGCGTAGTCTTTGATTTGATGTACTAGGTTCATTACTGATATTATCAAAGATGATGTTATTCAATCTGATAATATCCAACACAGAAAGCTCATTCTTATTAAGGATATTGTCACATTTAGCTTTTTTATAAGGATATTTTTTAGCTATAATATCCTGATAAATTAACTTATAATTGGGTTGTAAAGTATTCATATTATTTTTTTTATAGGTTATTTATAACTACCAAAAACATTTCATTCCGTCATATAAATCGACGACATAGATGAGTAAATGGCAGACAAATCGACTTTTATTATTTTTTTTTATCTTCTATCTCCTTTTTATTATATTTCATAATCCACTTATAAAGAGTTGTTTTAGGAATTCTATATTCATCAATAATCTGCCTCTTTGTTTTTTGTTGTGAATTGACAAGTTCTAAAATGAAATCAATAACTTCTTTAGTATAAATATTCTTTCTGAATTGAGGCAGCTCAGTTCTTTTCTTTTCTGTTTTACTAGCATCTTTTTTTGCTGGCGGCGAGAATAAAATTAAGTGTTGTGAATAGGTCCTGAAAAAATCATACTCTAATAATTTACACCAGCTCAATAAGATATTGGTAGGTAGATCTTCGTGAAGAAACATTTTTTCAACTTCATCAGCACTGCATTTAAAGAAATTACAAATACGGGATATATCCATGTCCAACTCAATGGTCCTTTGTTTGACCATTGAACCAATATGAATATTTTTAAAATTAACACTCATGATCTAAATTTTACATTAAAAATTTTAATTATTTAGGGATTTTAAGTTATACAAAAACATACTAGTACATTTTTAAACTTTAATTCTTCTGTTTTCAGTCACATTTCTTTGTCTTAAACCTTTTTTCTTGTATTCTTACAGCTTACAATCGTCCAAATAAGCACTACCACAAATTACCACAAGTTTTTCATTTAAAACACAACCACCGTACGTATAAAGTACGTATTGCCCAATATTCTACGAATATACATTTGTTGGACATCTGATAGGTATCGATGATTTATAAAACTACAGTTTAGTTATCGCCAATGTATAAGTAGGTGCTCCAAACCCGGCCCCCAAACTTATAGCACTTACTGTTGATCCCTGTAACGTATTGGATGCTTTAGTTCTATAAAACTTAATTCTCAGCCTGTCGCCGGCTGCTAATTGTACTGTTACTGAAGGAATGGTAAATACGTAGTTTCTCATCAACCCCGGATCTACTCTTGTAAATATAGGTCTCCCTCCTGATACAGATGACCATAACCCTCCCCCATTGGAACTGACTTCAATATTAACAGCCATATAAATAAACCCATTACCATCATTGTTGATGGTCAGTTGCGGAGTAATTGACCCTGAAAGCATATATGTTCCGGTTTGATTAATTATGATATTTCCACCTGTTGAAAGCACGGTCCCTAGTGTATTTAAGGATGCATGAGAAGCCTGTATAGGTACAATCTGCTCCTCACCGGAATTATAGCTTGATTTAGAAAATGAAAACTCATCACTCGATGTATAAAAAGCTATCTGAGACTGTGGTGAGAGATTAGCTTTTCCTATGACTCCATTTTCATCAGCATGCAGCGGGTAAACTGTAGAACTTGTCAGCGTTTGCAGTTTACGAATTTTCACCTTTCCATTAACATCCAAAGCTTCAGTGGGATTTGCCGTATTGATACCCACCTGTCCATATACAACTGAAGGAATAATTGCTGTAAAAATAGCAACTCGAATTTTTAATTTTCTCATGTCTGTGATTTATTTAAAACAAACCAAGTGAAAATTAATTTACAAGTCAAGAAAAAACATACGTATAATTTACTTAAGCTAACATCAATAAAGAATCAAAATAAATATATGAGCGCAGTAGATATAGAGTAGCCTTGTGTTCTATTTGGGAAAAAAGCACCGATCCAATTGCATAAACCAGTTAAACAAAGAAAATCAGCAGGAAACTGATTTTCTTTGGATAGTTTCCGAATACCTTCCTTTATCAAATTCACCTTAAGGAATAAATTACTTTCTAAAAAAATAACCTTTTAGTAAAGAAATGGATAAAAAACTATTGTTCATAAACATAAACCATAGCTTTCCCATCAGTAACAAAGCTACTGGAGGTACTATATGTCCTGTTAAAATTGATATATTTTGAAGATGCAGATCCTATTGTATTACTTCTGTATGCTTCCAATATTAAATTATAGGTATTGGGGGTTACGTTGGTATAAAAAAATTTATAAGATGTAAGATTATTCATAGGATTGAAACCAGTGCTAAGTATATAAAAAAAGGGAGATAAAGAACTAACAATGCCATTGTTTCCGGATAATCTATATTGATATGACATTCCATCTCCGGCTAAGAATGAAATAACAGAGGTTGAAGATTGGAATTCTACTACTATTAAATTATTAGGACTGCTTACGTTTACATTATTAAAATTTCCTAGTGTTAAATAATTACCATTAGTATTAGTATATACGTCATTTAAGTTGAACTGATAAACTCCTTTTAACTTGTAGGCGCCTACATCTAAAGCGGGTATGCTGACTGAAGTCCATTGCGGAGCAATTCCAGGCCCTTTAGATATTAAAAATTGCCCATCTGTGCCTGGTGACCCGGGTGTAGAAGCATTTCCTCTTACATTCAGCTCATTCACGATCTGCAACGATCCGTTGACGTGAAGCATTTTTTGAGGAGTTGTTGTATTAATCCCCCACATTACCTGCCTGAGCAAAAATAACTGTGTTTACAGAGAGTAAACCGATTGTAACTATTTTTTTTGAGATCATAATAAATAAATTTTTATTTTTTTGTGTTATTTTTTAAATAAATTGATATAGCTGAAGACGATACAGCTCTTTCACATTTGTCTGAGTAAAAGTTTTGTCATGTTCGAAAGTTCCCTTCCCTATTTGTGCTTATACGTAAAAAAAATAACTAGAAAAGTTATAATTACTAAAATATTATTAATAAAACTCATAAATTTATATCATATTATCAAACACTTCACAAAGAAAAGAAAATAATAGATCAACTTAAAAAACAATGATACTTATTAAATACGTATGACTAACACATTACAAATCAAAAAACTACAAAAAAAATACATCCATTGAAGTATAAATGCAGTAGATATCAGATAAGAAAAGAGAGGCCATAAGTTTCCAAAACCTATTATTTTTGATACACAAAACAAAAATGACTAATATTTTTAACCGCTTAGCTTAAGATAGTGACAATTAACAAAAGAAGAACTGCTTGGTATCGGAATACTTTTCCTGAGCATTTGAGTTTATGGTAGCTTTAACAGGTTTATTGGTCATACAATATAGATCATTTGGAGTATTCGTACCGAAATAAGCTTTGCTCCTCCAATAAAGGATTTCAAACAGATGGTTCTATTGGTATGATTAATCTCGTAATTACTATCAGGAGTTTGTACTGTTAATGGAGTGCCAGGTGTGCTGGTTCCTATCCCTATTCTATAATTGGCTGCATCTACGGATTAGGTATTTCCATCCACCGAAAATGCATTAACCTGATTTCCTGTAAAAGTAAGGGTAGTAGCTCCCTGTGATACGGTACGGCTGCTGTTTGTGCTTTAGATATTGACACTTGAAGATCCTCCATCCGTTTTTCCTTCTTTTATTCAATGACCTTTTCAATATTCAATAAATTTCACTGAATGTTACCAAATAGCAATGATTTATTGAGTTATCCAAATAAATACTGTATATTATTGCTTGAAATTGAGTTATATGGAAATATTTAAAGTTCAAAACCTTATCAACTTTGGAGAAGTGCGTCCATACTTCAGCCTGTGAAAAATCAGGATATAAGTATCATTGTTATAGCTGCAATCATGTAGAAAGCGTCACAGGAGGGAGACCTTGCTTCATAGGGCTCGATTTGGGTTACGCAAAGCGTTTCATATTGTTTTCGAAATGGTTAACAAAAAGGGATGTCCAGCATTCAGATATGTCTTCGCTATGGCA
Organism: Chryseobacterium sp. AG844; assembly: GCF_003182335.1. NCBI lineage: Bacteria > Pseudomonadati > Bacteroidota > Flavobacteriia > Flavobacteriales > Weeksellaceae > Chryseobacterium > Chryseobacterium sp. AG844. The sequence goes on from NZ_QGTV01000013.1 coordinate 8,293, forward strand.
TCCATCAGCCCACGGCATGGACATTTATGCATAAAGTGAGGAAGCCCATGGAAAGCACTTAGAAATATCCGATGTCTGAGTTGGTTCATGTAGATGAATTTGTGATAGGGCGAATGGAAGAGGGTAAAAAAGGGAGAAGCTATAAAACCAAAGCGGTTGTGGCTGTTGAACTTACTGAAAAGCATCAGGTGAAATGTATTTACATCAGAGCCATTGATGATTATTCTGCTAGATCCTTACCACCTATTTTCGATCAACACATCAGTGAATCAGCCAAAGTATTGAGTGACAAGTGGAAAGAATATCTTCCCTTGAGCAAAAAGTATAACATTGAGCAAATCTCTTCGGATCAGGGAAAGAATTTTAAACAATTACACCTGATTATCCACCGGATAAAGTCCTGGATCCGAACAATACTCACCCATGCAAGCAAAAAACATGTAGAAAGTTACTTTAATGAATTTTCATATCATATTAACCGTTCTCAGAATAAAAATACCTTCTTTCATAACATTATTCAAAGAATGGTTAATTCAAAACCTTTGCAATACCTTAAATTAATACAGAGATTAAACATATAACTCAAATAATTTAAATAATCAGTAGTTAGAATCTTAATAAACACGGATCATTAAATTAAAAAGTTAGTGAAGATCCGTGTTTTAAATATTCTCATAATTGGTTTTAGGGCTGTTTTCTCAAATATTTTTAGAAGCTTGGTACAATGCTATGCAATACTTGCGTGCTTTCTAAAACTTAAACTTTACAATGGTTTATCAAATTGCTGCAAAGTAAGAGTTCCTTTTCCCCAGTTATAATTTTGGCCAGATGCCTTATTCATATTAAATCTTGCATATGATCCACTTGGGAAATTCGTTCCACCAATGATTTCCATATATCCGTCAAGCCGGAATGTTATGGCAACTTGGGTTGATGTATTATTATCATATGTTTCTGTATACATCCCTGAGACAGTAGAAACTCCATTTTGAAGAAACTTTCTTGAACCCGATGGCGCTTCAACACCATTCCTTACAAACCTTATACCTTGATATACAGTACCGCTTGTATTAAGGTTAAGGAAATCCCCGGTTGAGTCAGTAAGTCCATTTGGGACCGAATAATTAAAAACGATGATGGAAGATGTATTGGGTTCTACATATACGGTCATTGAATAATTCAGGTCAATGTTATTTATTATTGTAGTACTCGGATATGACAGATTCAATGCATATGTTACAGGATCGCTTGGGGATACAACAAATACTCCTCTTGGGGTATAAGTACCAGTAGGCTGAAGACTAGATAAAGGAACTTTCTTACCAGTACCGTCACTTTGGAGTACCATTATTCTATCTGAATTATCTACAGATACAGCATCTGGTACGGCATTGAATTTTATATTTCCATTAACTTCCAACTTTTGACTAGGAGTTGATGTCCCAATTCCAAAGTTGCCTGCTGAAGTAATGGTAGCTTTAATAGTATTATTAGTCAGTAAATTCAGATCATTGGCAGTTGTAGTACCGAAAAATCCTTTTCCGCCTCCGATATAGGATTTCAAACTAATGGTTCCATTGGTATGGTTAATTCCAAAATTATTATCAGGCGTTTGTACTGTTAATGGGGTATCAGGTGTACTGGTCCCTATCCCTATTCTATGATTGGCAGCATCTACGGATAAGGTATTTCCATCAACAGAAAACGCATTAACCTGATTTCCTGTAAATGCCAGGGTATTAGCTCCCTGTGATACGGTTCGGTTACTGGTAAGACTACCGTTTGCGTTGTAAATATTAACACCTGCTGTTCCTACAGCTCCTCCATCTGTAGACCTCCATCCGGAATTGCTATATACATACTCCAGAGCTTTTCCATTGGGGATGGTAACCCCGTTCAGCGCAGCTCCAAAACCGCCTGTTGTATTATTGAAGATAACAAGACGCTGCCCTGCATTGGGTGCAGCCGGTGCAGTGATCGTTACTGTGGCAGTGGCCGCTCCCGTAAGCTGTACCTGGCTTACATTAGCCGGTACTGTGACGGCATTGCCGGAGACTGCTACCGCCGTTTCTCTATTCGTGATTGCTCCGTTTACATCAAGTGTTGTACCGGGAGTTGTTGTATTAATCCCCACATTACCTGCCTGAGCAAAAAGGCCTATGTTTACAAAGAGTAAACCGATTACAATTACTTTTTTTGATTTCATCATAAATAAATTTTTATTTTTTTGTGTTATTTAGAATAAATTTATATTGTTTTAGCCTATACAATGAATTCAAATTTTATTGAGTCAATGTCTTAATAAAAAATTCCTTATCCCTATTTGGGATTTCATTAAAAAACTTTTACTGAATTAATTAATAATAAGAAAAAGTCAATAATTTATAAAACCGTTATTGGCAGAATTAATTCAATTTATATCTTCCACTAAATCTTCAGCAAAGGAAGACAAATAAAAAAATAATCCCTAAAATTAAGATACCTATCAAATACGTATCTTTTAGTGTGCTAAATATCAAATGATTACAAAAAAAAACAATCCCTATTGAAGTGCAAATGCAGTAGATATTATATGAAAAAGCAAAACTAATTGGTAAAAAAATAAGAGCCACAAGTTGACAAATACTTATTATTTTTCAATACACAAAACAAAATGACTACTATTTTTAACTCACTTAGTCCAGGTTAATGACAATTAACAAAAGAAGTATAGAACCTAACACGGATATCCAAATTCTGTTATAAGTTTAGTCTTTTCAAATTATAAATGCGGAATAAAACTATGCCGCATTCTTAATCATTTTCTGTATTCTACCTATAGTTTAAAATTTTACGCTAAAAAAAAGAAAATCAGCAGGGAAACTGATTTTCTTTGGAAAGTCACTACATGATATCCTTCCTCATCATTTGTTAGATTTTAGAAATGCCTTTCTTACTATATTATAGTCATATTGAAGCGTTATTAAATAAAAAATTAACCGTAACCTGTCATTGACAGAAGTAATTCAATTGTATAACTTCATTCGTTACATCTTGAGCAAAGAAAAACATAAAAAAAATATTAGCCTAAAATTGAAATGCGCATTAAATGCGTATTTTACAAAGGAATAATTATCAATAAGTTAAATCAAAGATACTCCGCATTGAAGTGTAAAAGCAGTAGTCATTATATGAAACAGAGAAACTGTTTAGTAAAAATAAAATGTAAAAACCCACTAAGATTACTATTTTGCAGCCACAAAACAACCACTAATATTTTCAATTCACTTAGTCTAAGTTAATAACATAGCTGTTTACACTCATTACCTGAACAGATATTTTTAACCCTAAAAATACTAAACTTTTATTCTAAGCACTTCAGCTTATTTAAGTGAGTATTAAAAAAAAATTATAAAAATCTACCTAAGAAGAAAATCAGAGATTTTAGAACTATGTATACTTTTCTACACACAGTCTGTTGCCTAAAACAGCTTCAATGTTCAACCTTTTCTATTTCTTTTGTGGCTTTCATCAAATAAAAAGGTTTAAAAACAACTTTAACAATTAACAAACGAAGAACAGACTGGTATGGAATAATTTTTATTATCATTTGTTGTATTCAAGTCAAATAAAATGATTGAAGGCAGCTCAAAAAGTTAAACTACCCCATCAGTTTAATTTATTTAGTAAATTTTGTATTCGCTGATCAGGATATTCTTATCCCGATATACTAGTGGATGCTCTTTGGGGAAAACAGTGCAAAAAGTTTTAAATCTCCATTGTATGGAGAAAATGGATTTTTGAATACGGAGCTCATTTCTACATTGGCGATTGTATCTATCATTTTGTCTTTTGTTTTTTTTATAAAAATAAAGGAATAAACTTGCTCGTTAATAATACCAAGCAGCAATGACTGACGGATATTTCTTCTTTTTTTATAAGTGGATCATTATTACCTAGATATATGCAAGGACCTATCAGAGATATCAAATTCTGTTACAGGTTTAGCTTTTTCAAATTATAAATGCGGAATAAAATTATTCCGCATTCTTAATCATTTTCTGTATTCTATCTATAGTTTAAAATTTTACATTAAAAAAAAGAAAATCAGCAGGGAAACTGATTTTCTTTAGATAGTTTCTACATGATATCCTTCTCATCATTTGATTTGTATCGTTTTTAGAACCTTTTGCTATGGTATTGGTGTATACATAACGGAAATATGGCCTCCTCCTTCTCGATAGGTTCCTGATTTAGCCATTATTGTTTTTAGACTAAATTTATCTCCTGCATTTAATTTGATTGTTGTAGCTATAAAAGTATAACAACTTGAATCACGCATTCTACTTCCTTCATAGACTATATTTACATTTCCAGCATTCAACCCTAGTCCTACACCATGAGTCGCAGATACATGATCCGCTGTTTTCTGTATCAGCTTCAACAGAGACGTTGTTATATTCACCAAATTCTGTGGCGTATCTCCTGGTACCTGCAATGAAACACTAAGCTCTTTCTCAGGAACATTTGTAAGTTTCTCCCGAACATCAAAGGTATATAGCCCTCCTTTATTTACCATAAATTCCCCTGTATTTACAATGGAGGAGATATATTCATTATTGATATGATCCGTTACATCAAACCAGAGTGGATTTATTGTATTGGATCCATTCTTCGATGAGGTATAAGTTGATCTGGCATATAAAACATTTACGGGAATCTTAAGCTCTGAGATAATTGCTTTGGCATCTGTAAGCAACCTTACCCATTTGTTTAAAGTTTCATCAAAATAATAAAACCCTGTTGAAACAACATTAGAAGCCTGACCCGTTGCAGTACCTGTACTTATATTATCAACATAAATAAGCGTAGAAGTCTTAACATGAGACATGTTCATGGCTCTTTCCCTGTCTACCCTGGGGATTAATAATCCGTCTATATTGGTCATAGATCCGGTAGCATTCTTCGCTTTAATATCGAAAGTAGCATTGGGGATATGTGTATTGACCCCTACCTGAGAATAAACGGCTGAGGAGAAAACCCACGCGGCCATTAAAAATAATTTTTTCATTTATTCTGTTTTTTAAATCCCCACAAAGAGAATAAAAAAATATTATGTGTCAACTAATATCAATACGTATTATGTACGTATGACTAAAAAAAAATCAAATCTGCAACTAAATATTAAAGAAAATCCTAATAACGGACTACAAAAAATGAAAAACCATTTTAATTCTCATCTACAAGATAAGATCTACAATAGAAAAAAAACAGTAAATGCCTTGATAACTTCCAAGTTATTTATCAGATCTGAACTTTTACATATAACTTGAGCCACTATATTATCTGGCTTTTTCTCTCTTATTCTCAGGAAAATAAAAGTATAAATACCTTTTATTATCAATTTACAGTTAAGGTACAGACAACTGTTGAAGTGAAAAATTACGGTTCTCCACTAAAGAATTTGGCACTGAAATATGAGCATCTACGGTAGGTTTAGTGAGTGCTCCCCAGTTCATGGTAAGATAGATTTTATCTCCAGCATTAAGATGAACAATGCAATTTACATTTATAGGTGTATTTCCGCCTGATGCAGTAGCATTATCAATATTGCCCCTGTTTCCGCCAATAATATTGGAAAGTGCAGTTCCATTCCTGGTAATATTTAAGTTGATTCCTGTAAAAGCTCCCGTTCCTGAAACAGCTCCCCCACTACCAAAGTAAGCATAGCCTTCTATTTTGTAAATACCTGATTCAAGTATCTGCCAATAATCTCCTGCATCATTCCATGATACAGATCCTCCCTGATTAACAATAAGATCACTCACTGCAAATGGAATGATTTGTGGAATACTGTTATTAAAATTAGTAAGTGCAGTTCCTGTATAAGTGACCTCGTCAGTGGCACCCAATGCTGCAATTGTTGAAGTTGTTTTATCTATTAAGGCAGCTAGTTCCCATGTAATGCCAGTAATAGTTCCCTTACTGATTAACATAGCATATCCTTTTGGATTCAATTTAAAGCTTGAAACTCCAGAACCAGCCTGATCGTCGATCAATTCCGATCCATTAGCTGCAACAGTAAGCTGGGCACTACCTGTATTTTTAATATAATACACTCTCCCCAGTATATTTCCCTGAGCAGGAGCTGCAACCGTGGCAGCAGGTAAGGAAAACGTACCAGCTATACTGCCATTAAATGCCATGTAGAAATCATTTGCACTTAAAGTAACTGATGATGAAACAGTTTTGTATTGTCCTGCAATAGATCCATTAACCGTAAGAGTACTTCCTGGTATGGGTGTATTTATTCCAACCTGTCCTCCTAAGAACGAACTAAAAAAAATGGACTCAAATAAAGTAATAAAGTCTTTTTCATGGTATAAAATTTAGTGTGTTTAGAATTGGGTTTATGAAATGGGCATACCAACATGCATTACACCTCTTTTGCTTTTTCCAGATATTTTATACAACTGAATTATAAAAAGACAGGATATAATTCTTTTCTAGTGTAAATTTAAATAAAAAATATCAAATAATATACACTGCATTAACACTGCAAAATACAATATGCTGATTGTTAAATAATTAAATCCATTTTAAGAAAAACACTATCATATAAAAGGCAAACGAAAATTATACATAAGGCTTATTTTCAGGAAAAATTTTCATCTTAATCATGCAACATAAAAAAAATAAAACGATTGTAATAATTGAGTCTTACAAAATATTTTTCAGAAAAAGAAATGAATTGGCAGTTGATCTATTACTATTTTAAGATATGGAGTAAAGATGATTCATTTAAACTCATTTGGATTTCTTTCCTGCGAAGTAACAAAAGCAACTGGGTCTCTGCAGTGTTCAGTTGAATGGAAGGCAAATCCCCAGGGCATTAAAAACCATTTCAGTAAGAAAATATCATGATTCTTTAAGATTGAAAAAGTTTTAGAACGATTTCCATGTCTCCTGGAGGCTGAAATAGAGTATGAGGTTTATTTCTAAATTATAGATTAGCAATGGGATTGTAAAAAACGTAAAGAGATTTTGAAAAAAGAACCACCGCAGAAATTAAATAAAATCCTCATAACGGAACTACAAAACATTAAAAATATTCTGATTCTCACCTTTACAAGATAAAATCTACAATAGAAAAGACCAATGAGTGGCTTGATAACTTCAAAGCTATTTGAGTCAGTTTTGAACCTTTGAATATGACTTGAGATTTTACATTTTACATTTTCTGGCTTTTTTCCATATTATTGCTCAGGAAAATAAAAGTTTGACCAACTTTAATAATACATTGAACCTGCAAAAATTAATTCTGCAGGTTCTTCTGTAAATCTGAAAACAATTTTATTATAATGATTGAGCCCTAGATTCTTTTTCGTTTTTTTATACATTTTTGGGTTATCCTAATTCATCAGTCAATACCATTCATCCATCTCCTCATCTGGACTCTATGAGCAGGAGTCTCTTCAACTCCTCCTGCAAGAATATCCATTACTTTGTCCCAGAGATTCTTTTTCTTAGATTGAGATGCTTTTAATTCATGGTAAGCCTCCAAATACTCCTTTTCATACTCACCAGCCTCCTCATCAGAATAATGTAACGGAATATGTTGAATAATATCCATCGTTAAAGCATCCACTTCTCCAGGTTCTAATGTTTCCATCATTCTGAGTTTTAACTTATAAGTTTCCGCTATTGACAATATATTATCTAAGGCTTTAAAAACTTCTGCCCAGTGATGATTCCATTTTTGTAGGTTTTCACCTACGAAAATCACATCACCACCCTCCTTTAGCTGATCCATACTGGTCATAATTAAATCTTTATAATAATCAGTCATTTTCCAGTCTTCCACTAAGTTGACAGCATCTCTGTTCTTAAACTTTTCTTCAATTCTTTCGAGGATTGTAAGCTGATGATCCGAATTTTCCAATAACAGGGCTTTCTCTCTCAGCCACAAATTGATAACCATACTGTTGTTCGTTGATGCAATTAACTTTCCACATTCACCAATATTCACCCTTATTCGATTATCATTGGTACGAATCTCCTGATTCGTTGACTTGATTTCTACAGCCAGTTTTCTTAAACTTTGAACTGCTTTGATTACAGGATTAAATTCCTTTTCCATCTTTTGTTTGTTTTAATTATGAAATTTTTCTTTATTCTTGAATACAATATAAACTATACCCCCAACAAAAAAATTAATAATTGTAGAAAAAAAACGATGGGAGGTATAGTAGCATGCATACTGTGAGTAAACTTATCAATAAATGATTTCAAGTAATAACAGTCATCTATTTGCCCACAAAAATGAAGTAAAAACAACAAATCATCAAAAATCACAATACGTATTATCTACGTATAAAAATTCATGAGTAACTAAAAAACAAAACCAACTGATGAAAATAATAGGAACAAATTATTTTCCCTAGCTGTATAGTTCTCCACAAAAAAGAGCTAAAGTATACTTAATTCAAGAACATTGTCAATAAAATGCAGCTGTAAGTATTTTATACGAACATCAATTTTAAATACTATGATGCTTTTCTTTTACTTTTGCTATAAATTTTAAAAGATGCTGAAATAATTTTCTATAAAACCCATGAATATACAGAAGTATCAATTTTTTAAATAGTCATATCTGTATTTCGAAAAGCTATTTGATACAATTTTTAAGATATAAAGCAATTAATTTCAAACTTTACAATTTATAATATTACCAATATGAGTGTTAATAATCAAATAATCGAAGACAATAGAAATTTGTATGATAGTATAGGCAATACTTATCCTTCAGCAGAAGGAGTGTCTATAACTGCGGAAATAATCAACAACATTAAGTGCCATTGGTTTCAGCCTGAAAACCCTAAATCCGATGAATTAGTGATATATATTCATGGTGGTGGCTATGCTATTGGCTCATTTCAGTCACACAAAGCAATGGTTTCCCATTTTGCTAAAGGATTAGGGAGAACAATTCTTTTTATAACGTATGCTTTAGCACCAGAAAAGCCCTATCCGAATGGATTGAATGATATTCTAAGTGTTTATGAATATGCCAGTCAAAAATTTCCGATGCATCATTTTTATCTCTTTGGCGACAGTGCGGGAGGGGGATTGGTTATAGCATCCGTAAATGAAATCAATAAGAAAAACTGGAAAACGCCAAAAGCAGTATCATTAATTTCACCCTGGTATAATTTGGAAACCAATAATCCTTCTTCTGACAGCCGCCAGCATTTAGACCTGATTTTAAATAAAGAAATGGTAAAAAACTTTGCTTATGCATATGCAGGAAGCCAGCTATCCGCTGCTGATCCGAGCCAACTGAGTTTTACAACTTTTCCGCCAGTATTTATAGGTGTTGGTACCAATGAAATATTGTTTGATGATGCTATGAATTTTTACGATATGGTATATAAGATTCAATCAAATTCTCAAATAAAAATTTATGGAGGAGAAGGACATGTGTTTACACAATTAAATATTTCAAGTCCTGCTGCCCAGGATTTAATCATGAACATTGATCATTTTTTTACCAGTACTGATAGTGAATAGAATTTGAGTTTAATATCATTTCCCTTTTTACTCATGCCTATACCATTCTTTGATAAAAAATGGTGAAATGCACATCCATATTTTACTGTTAATCGATTATTTCTTTATATATACCATAAATAAGGGCTGTTTTACTATTAAAACAGCCCTTATTTATGGTAGTAGAATTCATGGAAGCCCTGCTTCCCCCATTAAAGTCCTCTTTTATGCAAAAGGTTTACTACAGTATTATGAATGAATTTTTCCTGTGTCCACAGCACTACCAGTAATATTGGCGTTAAAAGCGGCAGAATCCCAATAAAAGATAGTCCGTCTCCCATTATTATCCAGGATCTGTTCCCATGGTAGAAGAATAGTACTGTTTGGAAGTAATTGGGTAGAAGTTATTCTTCTATAAGATCCCCCGGTCCCTGAAACCGTGATATTTCCTGCATCTACAAAAAAACCACTATTAACCATATCATTTGTAGAAAATGTGCTTATAACAACGGATCCTATGCTCCCTGTTGCTCCCAACAAATTGAAAATAGTAGTGCCTACATTATCCCTTAATGTTATTATGGCAACTCCCCCATCTCTATATATTGCCTAATCTTTGTGGCACTAACAGATGTGATATCCCTTCCACTACTGTTTTTAACCCGGCTTATACCATTACCTTTGATAAGAGAAGTGTGAATACAGATAAATATTTTTTACGATCATTGGATTATCAATTTAGTTTTACAAGCATAAATAATATTGTTCCAGTTAAGTCCCATTATGTGCAGTACGATTTAGAGCTCATCTTGAATGGACTGTTATTAAGACTTTTAATACTATAATTAATATTGCGGCAGGAGGAAGCCTATTATGCGAGTTTATCCAATCTATTTACCGCAGATCTCACAGGAACTACTCTTTTAAATACTAACAATATGCTGCAGGTTAGGATTAAACCCACTGTTTCCTTATAGAATTCAGGAACAGCAAGTGGTAATTATGCAACAGGAAATGATCATTTGCTGGACATATCAGTATCAGATGTATCCTTTCAGCTGTTTGAGAAATAATGTATCGATTATAAAGATCTATATTTCTTAAAAATATTTATAATCTCCTGTTTTTAATGAACCAGGAGATTTTCATTCCATTTTTTGATGCTGCTATCACTGTAAGGATGCTATACGATATTCATCTAGAATGTAAGTACTTAGAAAGAAAACAACCAGGCAAACCTGTGAAGAAACTATAAAATAGTGTAATTTTAACTTTAAAAAGAAATTTCATATATAATGCAGTGTAAATGCAGTGTATGTTTTTAAGCATTTACAAGGAAATATCATAACTTTACCTTGGAAAATAAAAACAATCCAATATTGAAATTTTATAATTGTTCACTTAATACTTTCAAACAAATAAATATCAGTATGTAATTACTAATATCTTAATTTGAAAACTCAATTTTGTTAACTTAACATTTATTTGAAATGAAAAAAAATTTATTATTCACAGCAATCCTTTGTTATGGATTATGTACTGCCCAGGTTGGAATCAATACAACAACTCTTAATTCCGCTTTGATGTCTATCAAAAAATAATCACAGGCATAGACCCTACCGGCCAGATGAAACATTTTTCAAGTATTCTTAGCTTGTGACCAAAAACTCAAAATTACTTTAACCAAAAATAATAAATAATGAATACTAAAAATTTATTTTCAATTTCATTGTTAATGATAAGTGCATTTTTTTTTGCACAATTAGGCAATGTAGGAATTAACACAACAACTCCAGGGACAAGGCTGGATGTAAACGGAGCAATCACTAATCGTGAAACAGCAATAGCAGTCTCCGGCAATACTGTCACAATACCGGCTAATGTAAGCCAGGTACAACTAACCGGAGCAGCTACAGCCACAGCAGCCATTACAGCTCCTGCAGCTCCTAATGCAGGTCAGCGGCTGGTTATTTATAACAATACTACGGGAGGTTTTGGAGCTACGCTAAATGGTGTAACCATTCCTAACGGAAAAGCATTGGAATTTGTGTACAGCAATTCAGGCTGGAGATCAACTGATGGTGGTGCAGCAGGTGCTGCTCCCATTAATATTTATACCTCTAACGGCACACTTACCGGCAATAGAACTGTAGCACAAGGCGGAAATACTTTAACATTCACAGGTACGCAGACTAATGCATTTTCCATAGCTGGAAATAATTTTTCTGTAGATGCAGCCAATAACAGGGTAGGAATAGGGACAACAACTCCTATTTCCAAATTACATCTTTCCAATGGTAGCCCATCTGCAATTACAACATCTTATCTGACACCCGGTCTGTTAATTACAGGATCATCTTCCGGAGCTGGATTTTCAGGTCCCGGAATCTATTTTGAAGGCTTAAATAATCCCACCGGACAGCGTGTATTAAAACTTAATATGACAAATGACGGAGCAGCAAGTGGATTTCTAAACTTCCAATCTGTTTCTGATGATGGCGCAACATCGGGTAATCAGATTATGACTCTCCATTCAGCAGGTAAAGTAGGAATCGCTACTATTGCACCTACTTCGACATTGAGTGTAAGCGGAACTGCTGATAAAACAGGAGGTGGCGCATGGGGTACTTTTTCTGATAAAAGAATAAAAAAAAATGTAACACCTTATCTTCAAGGATTGAAACAAATACTTGAAATAAAACCTGTTTATTTTCAATATAACGGAAAGGGTGGCTATAAAGATGATGGCCAAACTTATGTAGGGGTATTAGCTCAGGATATTGAAAAAGTACTACCCGGTACTGTTACAAAAATAAAGACTGCAGACTTTGAAGACCAGCGAAAGTATGATTCCTCAGAAATTATTTATACATTAATCAATGCTGTTAAAGAGCAACAAAAAATGATAGAAAAGCAGGCTATGCAAATTATATCACTTGAAAAAGATATGCAAATATTTAAAGATAAAACAACCGTTAAAGCTAAATAATCATCACTTAAAAAAAAAATTAAAAATGCATAAGGAAAAGCATAAATATTAATACTATTCATAAATAAACTTACTTATTTTATCGGTTCTAAATACACAATTGATCATCCCCTATTTAATTTGTTTTTCCTTTTTGCATTCTTAGCTAAGCAATCATCTATCAAAATCCTGGTGGAAATAGATATAATTACATGACCTCATTAGATTATAGGCTATTAACCATTCAGACAATACAAGTGGACCACATAGATGTTCAGAACGTCCAAATCTTAATTTTGACGTTAGAGGCCAACTCATGAAAAGTACAAAAAATCAGTAAAGAATAAAAAATTAAATCTCATAAATCCGATATTGAATGCTTGCCCTTGTGTTCGCAGCATTCTTCACTTCTAGAGGTAAGAACTGTCTAAAGTTTTCCATCAGAAATTGCTGATTAAAATCCCATTGACAAGGATTGCGAATGATTTTCAGGGTACATTACCGGATCCTCAGCATAAGTTCTTTCTCCCCGTTATGGTATTTGCTAAGGTTATTTTTTCTACTGCCGAAAATCTTGCCTTACACTCAAACTGTTCGGCTGTGATTTTTAGTCAAACAGTTTGAATGTAAGGCAATTTTTAAGGGCTCTGCAAAGTTATAACTGTTCATTTTGCCACAACAAAGCCAACCTCTTTAAAAGAGATTTCTTCTGAGGATGTATCAGGTCATCTTTCTTTTTTTACATAATGAATAATCGTACACAATGATTCAGCTAAAACCCTTCGATTCCAACAATCTTTAATTAAATTCTTCTGGAAAACTACTTTTTCTTCGGACTAAACTACGAAGCTCAGCATTACACTCCCGTCCTTTGATCATATCAAAGACAACTAAAAATTCCGGAAGCAAAAATGTGAAGAGTTCGTAACTGATTAGGCCACATATCCATCATGAATGGAAATATAAATTACTGTCCTAAATACATAAAAACATTAAGATTAAGATGTTTAGGATCAATAGATATAGGCGTATTTGTTCCCCCGGTATTTACCGTAAAGGAATGGTAATGGTTTCCTGAGCTGCTGGTAGTATATCTTCCGGTAGTATTATCAGCATTATCATTGCCAAGGCCTCCGGCATTGACTGCAGTATTTCCTCTATCTGTTATGGCATGAGAGTGGTCACCTGCTGAAAGCGCGGTACCATAAAAGGTCATCGCAGGCAGATTTGCCTGTACAAGGGTAACTGAAGAATTACCTCCTGTAGCTCCCAGCGCTTCTGTTCCGGTTTTTGCTTTCAAATATCTATTCGTAGCATCCGGAATTGTGGCAGCAAAGCCAAGAGATGCCGCATTGGCCTGTGCAACTGCGGGTAACGAAGAAACAGCTCTTCCATTCAACAGGTACCAACCATTATGGTCATTTGGTACAACACTGTACTTTATATGCCCAAAAGGCATATCTTCTGTGGACAAGCGAAACCACTGGATTCCGTTATTGACATAAAGTCCTTCATTTACACTGGCATTATTTACCGTGTTATAGACAATTATTCCTTTAACATGCTGAGAAAGTGGAGAAGCACTGGTTATATTGACCAGAGATACCCGTGGAGGTAACAATCCTTTATTGCTGGTATACATTTCCAATATTGCATTCTGATCCGGTGTAGGCGTATTGATTCCCACTTGTCCGCTTACCCTATGGTTATTAAAAATAATCACCATTACAACTATTATCAATTTTAAATTTTTCATCGTTTATTAACTTCCTAAATAAATAAAAACATTTGTCACCAAATAACTGGGAGTAATATTGAAGGGTTGAGAACTCCCCCCTGAGTTGAATGACACACTATGGGTATGAGCTCCGGCAGCCGCTGTATTATATGCTCCAGAAGTATTATCTGCTACAGGATTATTGGCTCCGCTTCCACTATTTACAGAAACTCCTGCTCCTCTGTCTGTATAAGTATGGGTATGGGCACCGTCTGTTGAGGTACTCCCTGTAAAAATAACATTTGGAAGATGAGACTGTACAAGGGTTACTGTAGCATTTCCTGACAGTGAACCCACTCCCTCTGAAACATCTTTCGTTTTAATGATTCTGTCATCAGCATTGGGCAGACTAACTGCAAATCCGAGGCTCACTGCTCTTGCCTGTACATTTGCGGGAAGTGAAGAAACAGCTCTTCCATCCAATAAATACCATCCCTTGTGATCTGCTGTTGCAAAGCTATTTGAAATTGTACCATAAGGGTAATCATAAGAAACAGCAGACCAGCTGCGACCATCATTTTCATATATTCCTTCGGAAACATTGTTAGCGTTGGCAAGATTGTAGGTGACCATTCCCTTTACATGGGCTGACAAAGGTATAGGAGATGCTGTACTGGTGAGACTGTTTCTGGTAAGCAGCAGACCCTTATTGGATGATGTAACGTCTAAAATAGCATTGGAACTGGGAGTACCCGTCCCTATCCCGATTTGTCCATGAACAATAATGCTGCCAAGAACAGGGATAAGATAAAATAATTTCTTTTTCATTGTGTAATTTTCTAATAACCTAAATAAATAAAAGCATTTGCAGCAAGATTCTTTGGCTCCATATCAATAGCTGCGCTGGATCCACCTGAACTTACCTGCACCGTATGAGAATGACTGCCTGCCGACCCGGTGTTTTGATTGGTTAACTGGGCTGTATTGGCAAGCTGAACTCCCCCGTCGCCGTGATGCCAGGGCTTATCACCTCTATCATCATATTGATGACTGTGCATTCCGCTGCTGGAAGTTGTACCGGTATAATTAATATTGGGTAAGTTCCGCTGTGCAAGAGTAATTGTTTGTGTACCCCCTGTACTTAATAATGCAGAAGATCCTTTTTGTTTCAAATACCGGTCTGTGGCATCAGGAAGTGATGCAATCAGTCCGATTTTAGCTGCATTGGCCTGAGCTCCTGCAGATAATAAGGTCAAATTTCTTCCATTGAGCATATACCATCCCTGATGGTCCGCCACAGCAAAGCTGTAATATACATCGCCAATATTCGGCTGATTCGTGTATAGCCTGTTCCATTTTGTTCCATCATTGTAATAAATACCTTCCACAACATCATTTACTACAGCTGTATTATATATTGTCATTCCTTTTTCGTGAGCCGAAAGAGGAGATGCTGATGAAGTACGTAGTAAAGATATACGGGGTAACAGCAATCCTTTTGAATTAGAGGATAATTCCAATGCGGAATTTACATTAGGACTACTTGTTCCTATACCGACTTGAGCCATGTCTGTACCCGGCAAGCATAGTAAAATCACAAATAATACCATTGCCTTTAAATAATTTTTTTTCATTCAATAAGTGTCTTTAAGTTGTATATATTGATGTTAAATTCAATTGATTTAATCTTCATATTATTGTCAGGTAAACCCTGAACATAGTGTTACTCATTGTTTCAAGAGCTTTCCAAGTCATTGATCTCTTTAGAGTGATAGATCCATGCTATATCACGACTAATAACTTCTTTGGGTGATATGTGATCGCTCATCAATTGCCTTATCAAATCAGACGTTATATTTTGCATATAATGACATTGAAAAGATCATTATGCTTCGAAATAATTCGCAAGAAAATAGTTCTTTACGGTTTCTGTTGGGAACTTAATTCCTATCTGCAATACATTAGTGGGAGTGCCAATAAAAACATCTTAAAACTTATGCATTTTTCCCTTTTCAAAATTTTTGCAAAGAAACTAATAAATTGATATAATCTTTAAAAAACAACATACGTATAAGATGCGTATGATATATATCCTGCAGCAATGGGCTTTTATAGAATTCGCAGTGGAAATAGAGTATGTGCATTTCATTTAATTATATTACTCCCAAAAAATAAACCCTTTGCTTTTTTACAATATTCTGTATTATTATCCTGAAAATGCCTATAATATGGTTTCATTCTGCATAACCATTACCACAAAATCTCATTTTAATTGGGAAAAACATGTTTGTCTTAACTTCCTCGCTTCAGTAGTATATTTTCAAACACTTAGATAGCATTATTTAATAAAATAATTGTATGACTTAAACGTTCTTAATTGCTTTATATCGTAAGGAAGCAACATGTTTGTGTCAATACACCCCATTACTCCTAAACTTTAGGTGCCATCAGAAACACAGGAATGAGAGCAGCCTCCTTTTATGGTATTTGAAAAAATATAACAAAATATCAATTGAATTTACACTTCTATTTTTCTAAAACGCGGGGATTTTTCATTTAATTTTTAAATCTGTTATTGTTAGCAATGCAGTATCATCAGAAACTAAGTAATCAGAAAAATGTTGAAAAAGCGTTATAGACATTCAGAACCGAAGAAAAACTGAGAAGAGAACTTCCAGCTTTGCCCCTGCAAATAAGAAAACCGGCAGGGAAACCGGTTTTCGTGAGAGAACTTATGGATGACCATTCTTTCTCATCATTTATTAATTTTTCGAGATTTTTAATTTTTCTTTTAAATACTGCTTGTATTATAAGGACAATAAATCCAACGGAGTAAAAAAAAAATTAAAGTTTTGTGATTGCCAATGTGAATGGTGATGCTCCATAGCCGGTGCCTAATGCTACTGCGGATACGGAACACCCTTGAAGATTACCACCGCCATCGACAGTTCTATAAAATCTAACCCTAACCAGATCCCCTGCATTCAATTGTTTAATTACAGATGGAGATGTAAACTATAATTTCTTAAAGCACTTACTACTCTAGGAAACATTGGTCTTCCTCCTGAAACAGATGTCCAGGATGTTCCGCCATCTGTACTAATATCAATATTGATCGCCATATAAACATAGAGACCATCAGATCCACAACTATAAGTAGTAGTAGAATTAGGAGCAGGAGTAGTAGTAGCTTCAGCATATATAGCCAAGTAAGGCGTAACGGATGCTGACAACATGTAGGTACCTGTCTGACTAATTCTGACGTTTCAGGTGGTAGGGACTGTAGTTCCTATTGTATTCAGAGTAGCATTAGAAGATACTATTGGAACTACCTGATCGGTTCCGGCATTAAAACTGGAAGCGGTAAAAGGAATGTCATTGTTGAAAGTATAAAAGGCAATCTGGGATTGAGGAGAGATGGTTGCCTTCCCCAAAACCCCATTTTCATCACTAAACAAAGGAGAAACAGTAGGGCTGGTAAGAGTTGGCAGATTTCGGACTCTTGCGTCTCCGTTCACATCAAGGGTGTTCGTGGGAGCTGTAGTATTAATTCCTACTTGTGAATACATCACTGAAGCCAGAAACACATTTAAAAGTAATACAAGTTTTTTCATTTTTTTTGTTTTTAAATCTGGCACAAAGAAACAGCTAAATTGGGGGATTACACAAAAACAG